>NZ_CP096040.1:5335000-5687505 GCF_023935105.1 Caulobacter segnis
GGCGAAAGCCGGGGCCCAGATTCAGCCTGAGCGTCTGGGGTGTTCGCGATCGGGCGGTCGGGATAGATCGCCCGCGCCCTTGGGTTCGATCTGGGCCCCGGCTTTCGCCGGGGAGACGGTGTTTTGGGTGAAACGACGGGGATTGAGGCCGCTCTGTCCTCGGCGTTCGCGACATCGAACCCAACGAAATCAACGCCTTCTCACTTTTACGCCCCGCTGAATGATCCGCGTTCAAACCGGCCCCCATACTTGTCTTCGCCCCACCGCAGGGGAGGCCGTCCAGCTGGCGACCTGACGGGCGGTGGGGGTGGTCGAGCGGGTAGCGCTTGTCGGCCTCTTCGTTTCGGAGAGGCGCCGCCGCGACGGATCCAGCACGGGCTCCCTGAAACATCGGGACGAAAGGCTGGCGGCGACGGCTTCGACGGCGCGCCAGGCGCGGGCTGAAATCCCCCGCGCGGTCCGGGAGGGTCGCTTCCCTCCCGACCGCCGGAGGCCTCTCATCGGGAGCGGATCAATACCCCGCGCCCCGAGGGCTTCCGCATCAACGACCGCGCGGAGCGCCCGGTTCACGTCGAAACGGTATCTCCTATCCAAACCTCCGGGCGCGGCCCGGACGCTCCGCCGCCTCCCCAGCCCGCCGGCTTTCCCGGCGGAAGACCGTCGCCGCACGCGCAAACCCGAGGAAGCCTCCATGCCCAGACGCAATCCGAAAACCAAGGCCGCCCCCGCCGCCGAAGCCCGGCCCGTCACCGCCGAGAGCTCCGCGCTGCAAATCCTCCGTGAGAACGTCAGGATGCAGCTGGAAATCCTGCGGCGAGACGCCTGGGAGCGTCACCAGACGCTGCGGGCCGAGCTCAACGCGCTGCCGCCGGCGCCCGCCTCGTTCGAAGATCCGTTGGACGACCTCTGATGAGCGCCGCCCTATACACGAATTCTTAAGTCTAACCTGACGTCTCGCCAGACTTATCCACAAGCCTCGCCGTATAGGAACATGAACCCCGTGTAATGTGTCCGCGAAGTAACCCACCTTTCCGCCTTGTAACTTGAGATGAACGGGCGCGGCGGTCAGACCTCTCCTCACTGAGGGGAACAGTATGACCAAGACCATCTTGCTGGCCACCGCGGCCACGCTTCTGCTGGCCGGTGGGGCCGCGAGCGAGGCTTTCGCCGGCGACGCCGCCGCCCAGGTTCCGGCGTCCGGCGCCCAGGGAAGCCCGGCGCCCGCCGACGACACCGCCCAGCGCGGGGTGCTGGTCTTCACCCCCGACTTCTTCGCCGCCCAGCGCCCGAACACCGCCCTGGACATGGTCGACCGCGTGCCGGGCTTCGACGTCGACGACGGCACCGGGGCCCGGGGCTTCGAGGGCGCGGTCGGCAACATCCTGATCAACGGCGGCCGCCCGGCCTCCAAGAACGACACCGGCTCGAACGTGCTGTCGCGGACGCCCGCCAACCGCGTCGAGCGCATCGAGCTGATCCGCGGCGGGGCCCCGGGCGTCGACATGCAGGGCTACGCCGTGGTCGTGAACGTGGTGCTGAAGAAGGGCGTCAGCCACCAGTCGATCCTGACCTGGAACGCCATGCTGTTCGACGGCGGCCACGACGTCTATGGCGGCAGCTACCAGTTCACCGCCACCAACGGCGACCGCAGCTGGGGCGTGACCTTGAGCGACGGCACCTCGACCAGCGACAGCAACGGGGCGGGCCGCAACGTCCGCCACGACGGGACGGGCGCGCTGATCCGCGACGAGGCCTATCTGAACGACGGCTGGGGCGGCGGACGCTCGATCCGCGGCAACTTCGTCGGCCCGGTCGGCGGCGGCAAGCTGGAGGCCACGGCCAAGTACGGCGTCCACGACTGGCAGGAATGGCAGGAGCTGAGCTCGCCGTCGGCGTTCCGCCGCAGCGCCTATGCCGAGGAGAGCCACGACGGCGAACTGGGCCTGACCTGGACCCGGCCGCTGTCACCGAAATGGAAGCTGGAGACGCGGGCGATCCACAGCTTCGAGGACTTCGACAACGTCTCGACCGGCGACCAGACCCTGTCGGGGGTGAAGGACGCCCAGCAGCGCTTCGCGGCGGACGGCGACAGCTCGGAGTCGATCCTGCGCGGCCTGGTGCGCGGCGAGGTCTCGCGGGCCCTGACCCTCGAGGCCGGCGGCGAGGTCGCCTACAACATGCTGGACGTGCGCCAGGCCTACAGCGTCGGCGGCGTGGCCGTGGTCCTGCCCTCGGCTTCGGTCAAGGTCGAGGAGCTGCGCGGCGAGGCCTTCACCAAGGCCACCTGGCGGGTGAACCCGAAGCTGACCCTGGAGGGCGGCCTGCGGCTGGAGACCTCGACGATCAAGCAGTCGGGCGACGCGTCGAACAAAGAGAGCTTCTTCTACGCCAAGCCCCGCTTCCTGGCGACGTGGACGCCGGCGGCCAACAATCAGGTCCGCTTCCGCTTCGAGCGCGAGCTGGGCCAGCTGGACTTCGAGGACTTCGCCGCCTCGTCGGACCTGGAGGACAGCACCGTCTACGGCGGCAATGTCGACCTCAAGCCCGAGCAGCGCTGGATCAGCGAGATCAGCTACGAGCGGCGCTTCTGGGGCGAGGGCATCGTCTCGATCGGCTATCGCCACGACGAGATCATCGGCGTGATCGACCGCCTGCCCCTGCCCGGCGGCCTGTCGGCGACCGGCAATATCGGCGACGCGACGCTCGACCGCCTGTCGCTGAACATCGTGGTGCCGACCGACCGGTTCGGCATCAAGGGCGGCCGCTTCACGTTCAAGAACGACTGGAACGAGACCCACGTGAAGGACCCGACGACCGGGCTGGACCGGCCGATCAGCAAGGTGCGTCCGACCCAGGCCAATATCGGCTTCCAACAGGACCTGGTGCGCTGGAAGACCCAGTGGGGGATCAACTGGCTGCCGCTGCTGGGCCAGGGCACCTACGACGTCGACCAGACCAACGTCTGGCGCGGCTCGGGCTATTACGAGGCCTTCGCCGAGTACAAGCCGACCCCGACCCTGGCGATCCGCGCCCAGCTGAACCTGTGGGACGACTACACCATCCGCCGCACGGTCTTCGCCGACCGCGCGCCGAACCGGGCGGTGGCCTTCGTCGAGGACCGTGACATCAACCCGCGGACGTTCGTCAGCCTGCGGGTGAGGAAGACGTTCTGAACGGCCCCTTGGCGGCTACTTGCGTAGCCGCTGGATCAGCGCGGTCGTCGACGGGTCGTGCTGGCCGCTGGCGCCGCTTTCCAGCTCGGGCAGGATGCGACCGGCCATCACCTTGCCCAGCTCGACGCCCCACTGATCGAAGGAATTGATCCCCCAGATCACGCCCTCGACGAAGGTCTTGTGCTCGTAGAGGGCGATCAGGGCGCCGAAGGTCTGGGGCGTCAGGCGCTCCAGCACCACCAGGGTCGAGGGGCGGTTGCCGGCGAAGGTGCGCTGCGGGGCCAGGGTGGCGATCTCGGCCTCGGACACGCCCTTGGCGGTCAGCTCGGCGACCACGTCTTCGGTGGTGCGGCCGACCATGAAGGCCTCGGCCTGGGCCAGCAGGTTCGACAGCAGCTTCTCGTGCATGCCGGCCGGGCCCTCGTCCGACTTGGCGACGCCGATCAGCTCCATCGGCGTGATGTCCGTGCCCTGGTGCATGCACTGGAAATAGGCGTGCTGGACATTGGTGCCCTCGTCGCCGAACACCACCGTGGCGGTGCCGCGCTTGGCCGGCTGGCCGTTCGGGCCGACCGACTTGCCGTTGCTCTCCATCTCCAGCTGCTGGAGGAACGAGGCCAGACGGCGCAGGCGGTGCGAGTACGGCACGACCGAGCGGGCCCGGCGGTCCAGGCCGTTGCGGTTGAAGATCTGGGCCAGAGCGACCAGCACCGGGGCGTTCTTGTCCAGCGGCGCGGACTTGAAGTGCGCGTCCATCGCCGCGCCACCGTCCAGGAAGCCCTGGAAGGCGTCCCACCCCGCCGCCACGGCCACCGACAGGCTGACCGACGACCACAGCGAATAGCGGCCGCCGACCCAGTCCCAGAAGCCGAACACCCGCTCGTCCGGCACGCCGAAGGCGGCGGTCTTGTCCAGGGCGGTCGAGATGGCGGCCAGGTGCTGGTTCGCGCCGGCTTCGCCCAGGGCATCGACCAGCCAGGCGCGGGCGGCGTTGGCGTTGGCCAGGGTCTCCTGCGTGGTGAAGGTCTTGGAGACCACGATGACCAGGGTCTCTTCCGGGTTCATGTCGGCCGTGGTCAGGGCGAACTCGGCGCCGTCCACGTTCGCCACGAAACGCAGGTGGATCGACGGCTTCACCGGTCGCAGGGCGTCCCACAGCAGGCGGGGACCCAGGTCGCTGCCGCCGATGCCGATGTGCAGTATGGCCTTGAACGGCTTGCCGGTGGCGCCCTTGATCGCGCCGGAGCGGACCGCCTCGGCGAAGGCCTTCATTCGCTGGCGGACACCGTCAACCTCGGCCATCACGGACTGCCCGCCGACCTTGAAGTCGGCGTCGGCGGCGGCGCGAAGGGCGGTGTGCAGGACGGCGCGGCCCTCGGACGAATTGATCGCCTCGCCGCCGAACATCCGGGCCCGGGCCCCTTCGACATCGGCCGCGTGGGCCAGGTCCAGGGCGGCTTCCAGGCCGGCCTCGTCCCAGGCCTGCTTGGAGAGGTCCAGGTGCAGGCCGGCGACGTCCAAGGTGAGGCTGTCGAGCCTTCCAGGCTCGCTCTCGAAGAACTCGACGATGCGCTTGTCGCCCGCGGCCTTGGCGGCGGCTTCCAGGCGATTCCAGGCGGTGTCGAGAGCGGCCATGCGAGACGTCCTTTTGGTGGATCGGTGTGTACCGAACGCGGCTTACCAAACGGCCGCCGCCGCGTCATGGCGGACCAATGACGTTTTTTCCGGAAACGACCAATATCTCCAAACCCGAGGCGAAAGCCGGACATGCCGCCTTCCGCGCAATCGCCGAAACTTCGCCATTCTTGCTTGATTGAAAGGCCCCCCGCGCCCAGAAGACCTTCGCCCTCCCCCTGCTGCTCTCCGCCTCGATGTCCCGCACCAAGATCCTCGCCGCCGTCGTCGGCTCCGGCCTGCTCCTGGCGGCCTGCGCCACCGAGACCAACACCACCGTCTTCGTGCCGGTCGTCGCGCCCGTGCCGCCCAGCTCGCTGACGCCGCAGCCGATCATGCTGTTCAACCAGACCAAGGACGGCCGCAAGCTGTTCACCCTGGACGCCGAGTTCCCCTATTGCGACGTCGAGACCGGCAAGGTGATCGTCGTGCCGCGCTGGTACGTCACCGACTTCGCCAGCGTGCCCTGGTACGGCCAGGGCTTCGTCGACCCGCAGGGCCCGACGGCGCGGGCCGCCATCGTCCACGACTGGCTCTACACGATCGGCGAGCCGGGCAAGCGCGAGGAGGCCGACCAGATCTTCCTGCGGGCCATGGTCAAGTACGGCGTGCCGTCGTTCCAAGCCAACATCGCCTATCAGGCTGTGCGGCTGGGCGGCGAGAAGGGCTACGGCCTGCCGACCGACTGGCGTTTCGTCGATCCCAAGCGCCAGGACCTGGCCCAGCCCGCGCCGTTCGCCAAGCCGCGCACCGGCATGGTCCGCTACCTGCCCCGGTGCCAGGGGTTCAGCGCCCTGATCCAGACCGGCTGGCGCGCCTATCCGGTCAAGGTGACCGCGCCGGTGATCCCGCCGCCGGTCATCGTGACCAAGACCCCGATCGACAGGGTCAAGGAACGGCTGCCGTTCGGCGGAGACAAGAAGAAGTAGCGTCTCAGACGCCCGCCTTCTCGATCGCCTCGATGACCAGGCCCTCGGTCAGCAGCTGGGGCAGGATCACCGGTTCGCCGCCGTTCTTCGGATAGACCACGTACAGCGGCACGCCGACGCGATTGAACTGAGCCAAGGCCTTGGCGATGACCGGATCGCGGTTGGTCCAGTCGGCCTTCAGATAGACCGCGTCCTTGGCTTTGAAGGCCTCGGCGACCTTCGAACCCGACAGGGCGACCTTCTCGTTGACCTGGCAGGTCACGCACCAGGCGGCGGTGAAGTCGACCAGGATCGGACGGCCAGCGGCCCGCAACTCGGCGACCTTCTCGGGCGACCAGGTCTCGGCGACCAGGCCGGGGCCGGTCGGCGCTTCGGCCGACGCCGTCGCGGCGGTGGGCGGCCTGGCCGCGAGGGCGGCCGAGGCGGCCAGGGCGAGGGCGGCGACCACCGCCAGAAGGCCGACGATCGTCGAGACGGTCGAGGGCTTGCCCACCGCCCGGCGACTCTGCGCCAGGCCGTATAGCCACGCCCCGAAGGCGGCCAGCACGCCGGCGGCCAGCACCTGGCCCAGGGCGATCGGGCCGGCCTGCTGGGCGAACACCCAGGTCAGCCACAGGGCCGCGCCGTACATCGGGAAGGCCAGGCCCTTCTTCAGCACGTCCATCCAAACGCCGGGACGCGGCAGCAGCTTCAGGAGGCCGGGGATGAAGGCCACGGCCACGAACGGGGCGGCAAAGCCTAGCGCCAGCGCCAGGAACACCGCCAGCGAGACGATGGCCGGCTGGGTCAAGGCGTAGCCCAGGGCGCCGGCCATGAACGGCGCGGTGCAGGGAGCGGCCACCACCACAGCCAAGGCGCCGGTGAAGAACGCGCCGGTCGCGCCGTCCCGGGCCGAGGCGCCCGAGCCGACGTTCTGCACCGAGGTCCCGATCTCGAAGACGCCCGACATGTTCAGGGCCACCAGCAGCATCAGCAGGGCCAGGGCCGCGATGACGATCGGCGACTGCAGCTGGAAGCCCCACCCCACCGCCGCCCCGCCGGCCCGCACGGCCAGCAGCAGACCCGCCAGGGCCAGGAAGGTGGTCACGACGCCGAGCAGGAACACCAGGCCCTGAAGGCGGGTCTTGCCCGCGTCGTGGGCGTGGCCGGCCAGGCTGGCGGCCTTCATCGACAGCACCGGGAAGACGCAGGGCATCAGGTTCAGGATCAGGCCGCCCAGGAAGGCGAAGACCAGCGCTCCCGCGAGACCACCTGCCACGGCCCCGCCCGCGTCGGTCGCGGTCTCGGCCGGAGGGGCGCCCAAGCCGGCGGCGACCGCGGGCGGCTCGCCCGCCGTGGCGGTGACCTCCCAGGCGCCGGCCTTGGTGCTCAGCACACCTTGCAGCTCGACCGGAGGCGTCCCGCCGCCGACGAAGTCGTAGCCCGGCTTCAGCGACAGGGTCAGGCCCTCGGGACCGCGGTCGATGAGCTGCTCGGCGGCGTGCTCGATCACCTTGGGCGAATAGGGGAAGAAGTAGGCGCCCGCCATGTCCGCGCCCTTCAGCGGGCCGCCGGTGACGGCCAGCTTCAGGGCCTGGCCGTCCAGCTTGAATACCGCCTTCAGGCCGGCGGGCTTGGGGGCCTTGGCCAGGACCTCGGCGACGATCGGGCCCCACTTGGGATCGGCCGACGGCGCGCCGGCCACGACCGGCAGCAGCAGGGTCAGCTTGGCGTCCTCGGGCACGCAGACCTGCTCGCAGACCAGGTACGAGACGGCGGCGTTCAGGCTGATCGTCGTCCCGACCTCGGCGTCGGCCGGCGCGCTGATCGGTACGGGGATGAAGACCTCGCCCTCATAGGCGTAGTCCAGCAGCGGGCCCAGCTTGGCCTTGATCGGCGTCGGCCAGACCATGTCGCCGGCGCTCCAGCCTTGCGGCAGCGTCCAGGCGATCTTGGTCGCCTCGCCCGCATCGCCCGGGTTGCGCCAATAGGTGTGCCAGCCGGGAATGATCTTCTGGCGCAGGGCGACATAGACCGTGCCGCCCGGCGCGATCCCCGCTTCCTGGGCGACCAGCTCGGACTCGATGTGCCCGGAATTGACCACGGGCCCCGCCAAGGCCGCGCCGGCCAGCAGGGTCGCCGCCAGCAAGGCTTGCAGGGCGAGGACGGCTTTTCTCAGAAACATCGGCGGCGGGCTCGGCAGAAAACAACGCGGACGAACACATGGCCCGCCAGCCTCCCCTCGACAATGCTCAAGTCGCGACGGACAGTCGACTACAGAATCATCCGGAGCCGCCCATGCCCGCCGCGTTCGACGACATCGAGATCGGCCAGGTCGTGAATCTGGGGTCGCGCGCCGTCGACGATAAGGCGCTGGAGGCCTTCATCACCGCCTTCGCGCCGGGCTGGCCGATCGAGAACGGCGCGCCCGACGGCATGGTCTTCGCCATCTGGACCCGGCTGGACGGCGAAGCCAGCGCCGGCTGGCCGCAGACCAAGCGCGTGGGCGTCGACGCCCTGCGCTGGATGCGCAACCCGCCCGTCGGCGAGCTGCTGCGCGGCCGCATGACGGTGATGGGCAAGGACCCGGTCGGCGAGGGCAAGGGCATCGTCATCGCCCAGCACGACCTGCTGGACGAGGCCGGCCGCCTGGTCTTCTCGTGCCTGACCCGCAGCATCTTCGCGCGGTAGGCTCGGACAAAGAAAAAGGGCGGCGAAGCCAGAAGCTCCGCCGCCCTCTCGTCTTCAGCTGACGCCGAACCTTAGTTCAGGTTCGCGGCCTCGGCCTGCTTCAGCATGGTTTTGTTGATCAGGCGGTCCCAACCGAGCAGCGACACCAGGTGCGCGTAGATCTGGGCCAGGGCGCCGTTTTCCTGCAGTTCCTTCAGCTTGGCGGCCGACAGGCCGTTCAGCTTCTCTTCCGAGACGCCGAAGTACTCGGCGACGGTGACCGGCTCGCCGGCCGGAGCGCCGGTTTCGTCCTGCGGCTGGAAGGTGGCCTTCTTCAGCTCGAACAGATCCAGGTCCTTCAGGAGCTGGACGAACGAGTCGGTGCGGCGGCGCTCGACCTCGAAGTCGTCGCAGAACTTGATGCAGTTCTGGGTGTATTCGGTCGGCTCGCCCTTGGCGTCGAACAGCGGGGTCTGGCCCTTCTCGCTCAGCAGGTCCGAACCGGTGTCGATGCAGACGATCAGTCGGTCTTGCGTATCATCATTGGCCAGCACGAACGGATAGCGGCGGATGTAGGCCGGGATGTAGACGTTCGTCTCGACCGAGCCGTCGGCGTTGATGAACAGGTTTTCCTGTTGGTTCAGGCCCATCACGGCCAGCGGAACCTTGTCGTCGCCGGCGAAGATCACCGGGAAGGTCAGGGCGGCCGGGGCGAATTCCGAGACCGTCAGCGGCACGGCGGTGCCGGCGGCGGCGAAGCCGTACGGCTTGTCCTTGTGGACCAGGGCCAGCTTGGCGTGCTGCTCGCGGTTCAGCGGCTCCGGCGAGTTGTAGAACAGGACGTTGCCGGAGATCTCGCCGGCGGACTGGGACGTGGTCATGAAGAGCTCTACGACAGAATTAGAAAACGGGCGCTCGAACGCTTCAAGACGACCGCAAAGGCTCGGCGTTCTAGCCGATCCTTCGAGACCGGGCAATCTGGGCCGCTGCCATCACCAGATCGCCGACCTCGGATTCATCTCAGGCGGGAGTCTTCGCACCCCATGACCATCACCCCCCGGCGAGCAACGAAGACAAGCAGTCCGGGGCCTGGATTGGGGGGAGGACATCCAGGCCCCGGCGCGAGACGGGTCCCCGAGGGGCTGGTGGGGACCCATGCTTTCGTCCGGCGCTAGAAGCGCCAGGCGAAACCGGCGCGGACCGAGCGGCCCGGCGAAGGCGCGAAGTCCTTCAGGAATGAGGCATGCTCGCGGATCGTCTCGTTGGTCAGGTTGCGGCCGTCGACGAACAGGCGAAGGGCCGAGTCCGCCACCGGCTTGAAGGTGACCATGGCGTTGACCTGGGTGTAGCCGTCGGTGGGCAGTTCGAATGTCGCCACCCGGTTCTGGCTGGCCACCCGGCGCACTTCGGTCTGCAGGTCCAGGCGCGGCGAGCTCCAGACCACGCGGCCGGTCAGGGCCCACGGCGGCACGCGGGCGGGCGCGCCCAGGTCGGTCTTGCCGCGCACATAGTCATAGACCCCTTCCAGCTTCAGCGCGTTCTCGCCGCCGCGCCAGGCGACGTACGAGGTCTCCAGCTCGGCGCCGTGGAACTTGGCGTCGGTCTGGAAGTACTGGAACACTGGCAGGTCGTCCTTGACCGCGCCGGTCGGGGCCTCCTCGATGAAGCCGTCGTACTGGGCGCCCCACAGGTGCCCCTCCACCCGCAGGCGCTCGCCGGTGTAGCGATAGGTCGCCTCCAGCGAGGTCACCTTCTCGGATTTCAGGTCCGCGTCACCGACCTCGTAGCCGCCGGTGCCCGGGTGCGGGCCGTCGGCGAACAGCTCGAACTCGGTCGGAGCGCGGCCGTTGCGCGACAGGGTCAGGGCCACGAACTGGTGATCGGCCGGCTTGTAGAACAGGCCCAGCGAGGCCGAGACGTTGTCGAACGACGTCTTGGCGAAGTCCGTCTTCAGCTCGCGGCTGTCGAAGCGCAGACCCGCGTCCAGGCCCCAGACGCCCCTGTCCAGGCGCTGCAGGGTGAAGACGCCGTACTCCTTGATGTCGGTCGAGGGCACGAAGGCCTCGTCACCGATGGCCGAGAAGTGGCGCTCCAGGGCCTGGACGCCCACCGCGCCCTGCCAGCCGTCGCGCGCCTTCTGGACCAGCTCGAGGCGGCCTTCCGTGCCATCGGACAGGAAGCGGGTGCCCACCTCGCCGTCCTCGACCGAGACCTCGGCATGCTCGTACTTGGCGTGGCCAACCGACAGACGGATCTTGTCGAACGGACCCAGGTCGACCTCCTGCTCGCCGCGCAGGTCGTAGCGGGTCTGCTGCAGGTGGATCGAGACCGGCCCTTCGGCGTTCGGGTCGATCGGGGCCAGGACCTGCTGGTACGGCACGCCATAGGTCGTGTCGGTCTTCTTGACCGAGACCCCGAAGAAGCCGCTGTCGTGCACGTAGGAGACGCCGGCGCCATAGGCGTCCATCTCGACGTCGGTGTTCTTGACGGTCTTGTCCGGGTCGGGCGTCAGGCCGTCGCGGCGCGCCAAGCGCGTGGAGACCGGGGCGGTCGGGACATCGTAATCGCTGCTCTCGCGGTGATCGGCGTCGATCGCGAACACCAGCGGGCCCTTGCCGAACTTGGCCGAGCCGTTGATCGCCTTGCCATCGTCGACCGACGAGACCGAGCCGGCGAGCCGGCCCTCGAAGCCGTTCTGCGCGGGGCTGGTGGGCACGCGCTCGTCGATGACGTTGACCACGCCGCCGATGCCCGAGCCGCCATAGGCCAGGGTCGAAGGGCCGCGCAGCACCTCGACGCGCGTGGCCTCACCGGGGTCAGAGGCCACCGCGTGGTCGGGCGACAGCGACGAGGCGTCGACCTGGCCGACGCCGTTCTCAAGCACCATGACGCGCGGACCCGACAGGCCGCGGATCACCGGGCGGCTGGCGCCAGGACCGTAGAAGGTCGAGCGAAGGCCCGGTTGGCCATTCAGGGTGTCGCCCAGCCCCGCCGGCGGCGCCACGTCCAGCTGGTCGCGGGTGATGACGTTGACGCTGCTGGTCACGGTATCCAACGAGACCGCGTAGGGCGCGGCGGTGATGACGACCTTGGAGACTTCCGTATCGGCGTCCGAAGCCGGGGCCGGCGCGTCGGCGGCATGGGCGGAGACGGCGGCGGCGAGCGCGATGAGGCTCGCGGCGGAGAAGGCGACGCGACGAAGCATGGAAGTCTCTGGAACCCATAAACACTTGACCGGAAGCGCGATCGCGGCCGTGTTATGAAATAACATATCCATTCGTCAATCCGCTTTCTCTTGACGCGTGAACTTCCCCGCTCTCTGTGGGCGGATGACCTCAGGGACGCATCCCATGACCCGTTTCGTTCTGATCGCCGCCGTGTCCGGCCTGGTCCTCGCCGGCTGCTCGGGCGGTGGCCTGCGCACGCATCTCGCCAAGCCTGCGGCCGTGGCCACCACCGCGCCTTCCGCGGGCTGGGTGAAGCCGCCGCCGGGCTATCTGGGCGGTGACGGCGGCATCGTCGCCACGGCCATCGTCGGCCCGCCCCCGGCCCCGGACTCGGCCCGCGGCAAGGCCGAGCGCGCCCAGTTCGACGAGACCCGCAAACTGGTCAACACGCCGACCTGGAGCCAGGCGATCGCCGACGCCGACCTGTCGGGCAAGAACGGGCTGAAGAGCTTCTCATGCGCGGCCGGCGTTACTCTGAGCGCCGAGGCCACCCCGACCCTGGCCAACATGCTGCTGCGCATGACCGACGACGCGGCCAAGATCTACCAACCGGCCAAGGCGGCCTATCAGAGGCCTCGCCCGCCGGTCGACAACACCGCCCCCATCTGCGTGCCGCGCGAGGCCTGGATCAACACCGATGGCTCCTACCCCTCGGGCCATGGCCTGATCGGCTGGGCCTGGGCCTCGGTGATCGCCGAGCTGGTCCCGGAAAAGGCCAGCCCGATCCTGGCGCGCGGCAAGGCGTTCGGCGACAGCCGCATCGTTTGCGGCGTCCACTTCCAGAGCGACGTCGAGGCCGGCCGCTATCTGGGCTCGGCGCTGGTCACGCGGCTGCACGATGATCCAGGCTTCATCAGCGACCTGGCCAAGGCGCGGGCGGAGGTGGCGGCCTCGAAGGCCAAGGGCCCGCCGACCGACTGCGGCGCCTAGGGTCGCGCCACGAACACCACGTGTTGGCGCAGCGGATCATCCTCGGCCAACCCCGGATGGTCGAAATCCCGCACCGGGTCGTGGCGCATGCCGATCCGGCGCATGACCGACTGCGAGGCCAGGTTGGTGCGGGCCGTGAAGGCGATGATCTCGGGCAGCTTGAGGGTCTCGAAGCCGTAGGCCAAAGCCGCCTTGGCCGCTTCGGTGGCGTAACCCTGGCCCCAGGCGTCGGGATGGAAGCGCCAGCCGATCTCAACCACGCCCGGCATGTCCATCTCGGGCGGAACCCACCAGACGCCGGTCATGCCGATCACGCGGGTGTCGGTCTGGCGCTCGACGACCCAGAAGCCGAAGCCGTGCTCGAACTCATGGGCCTGGACCCGATCGACGAAGGCGTCGCTGGCGGCGCGGTCGCGCACGCCGCCCAGCCACGCGCCCACCTTGGGATGGGCGTTCAGCGCGGCGATGGCGTCCCGGTCGGCGTCGACCGCCGGGCGCAGCACCAGGCGGTCGGTGTGGATCACGCGGGGCGACCGTTGGCCAGGGCCGTGTAGAACTCCGGCCGCCGGTCACGGAAGAAGCCCCAGGCGGCGCGGTGCGTCGTCAGGAAGTCGAGGTCGAACGTCGCGTTGACCAGACCCTCGTCGGCCCGGCTCAGCTCGCTGACCAGGTCGCCGCGATGGTCGGCGATGAACGACGAGCCGTAGAAGGTCTGGCCGCCGTTCGGATAGCCGTCCCACGGCTCGAAGCCGATGCGGTTGGCGCCGATCACCGGGATCACGTTCGAGACGGCATGACCCTGCATGGCCCGTCGCCACGGCAAGGCGGTGTCCAGGCTGGGGTCGTGCGGCTCGCTGCCGATCGCGGTCGGATAGAACAGGGCCTCGGCGCCCATCAGCGCCATGGCGCGGGCCGCCTCGGGGTACCACTGGTCCCAGCAGATGCCGACGCCCAGACGGCCGAAACGGGTGTCCCAGACCTTGAAGCCGGTGTCGCCGGGCCGGAAGTAGTACTTCTCCATGTAGCCCGGGCCGTCGGGGATATGGCTCTTGCGATAGACGCCCATCAGCGAGCCGTCGGCGTCGGCCATCACCAGGCTGTTGAAGTAGTGCGGGCCTTCGCGCTCGAAGATCGAGATCGGCAGCACCACGCCCAACTCGCCGGCCAGCGGCGCGATGGCCTTGACCACCGGGTGCTCGCGCCAGGGATGGGCCTCGGCGAACCAGCGCTCCTCCTGCGCCACACAGAAGTACGGCCCCTGGAACAGCTCGGACGGCAGGATGACCTGCGCGCCCTTGGACGCGGCCTCGCGGATGAAGGCTTCCGTCTTCTTGATGTTGGCCTGCAGATCCATGCCGTACGAGGTCTGGATCGCGGCGACGCTGAGCGTACGGGCCATCAGGCGGTCTCCGGCTCTTGTTGCGAGATGCAGTGGAATGAACCGCCGCCGGTCAGGATGGCGGTGGACGGCAGGCCGATGACCTGGCGCTCGGGGAACAGGCCCTTGATCACCTCGACGGCGAAGGCGCCCGACTCCTCGGCGTAGATCGGCACGATGACCGCCTCGTTGGCGATCAGGAAGTTCATGTGCGAGGCCGGGATCGGCTCGCCGTCCTCATCGAGGATCTTGCCCGGCGACGGAATGCGGGCGACCTGCAGCGGCGAGCCGCGGCTGTCGGTCATGCCGGCCAGCAGCTTGGCGGTCTCGGCATAGACGTCCGCGTTCGGATCATCGGCGCCATAGGCCATCGGGCAGGCGACGACGCCCGGCGCCACGAAGCGCGCCAGATTGTCGACGTGACCGTCAGTGTGGTCGTTCAGCAGGCCGTCGCCCAGCCACAGCACCTTCTTGGCGCCCAGCGCGTCGGCCAGGGCCGAGGTCGCCGAGGCTTCGTCCCAGCCGGTGTTGCGGTTGGCGTTCAGCAGGCACTGGCGGGTGGTCAGGATGGTGCCCAGGCCGTCGTGGTCCAGGGCGCCGCCTTCCAGGATGAAGCCGTTGCGGACCAGCGGCGCGCCCGAGGCGGCGGCGATCTGCTCGGCGACGATATCGTCGCCTTCCAGGCTGTACTTGCCGCCCCAGCCATTGAACTGGAAGCCGGCGGCCGAGGCGGCCCCCTCGCGCTCGACGAAGATCGGGCCCGTGTCGCGCAGCCAGATATCGCCGAACTGGCCGCGCACGATCTCGACCGTGGTGTCGGACAGCAGCGCGCGCGCGGCGGCCTCGGCCTCGTCGCCGACCACCATCAGGCGCACCCGCTCTGCGCCCGGGCCGGCCAGGGCGCGGGCCAGGTCGGCCACTTCCGCTTGAGCCTGCTCCAGGTCTTCCTGCCACAGCTCGGCGTGGCTGGGAAAACCCACCCACATGGCGCGGTGCGGAGCCCACTCGGCGGGGACGGTGATGGTCATCGGTGAGCCCAAGGAAAACGGTGGGAAAACGAAGGGGGCGCAGATGGCCCCTGCGGGGTCGGGGGTCAAGACGTCTGTGACTAGCAGACGCACATGACAAAGAAAAAGGGCGGCCCGCGAGGACCGCCCTTCTCCCTTATCTCTGCTGGCCGAGCTTAGAACGCGGCGTGCAGGGTGATGCTGGCCGTGCGCGGGTAGCCCGGCTGGCCCAGGCCCGTGCCCGACGGGTTCACCGCCAGGTCGCCCAGGTACTTCTCGTTCGTCAGGTTCTTCACGTTGATCTGGACGTAGGTGTCCTTCATGCCGAAAGCGTCCAGCTGGTAACGGGCGTCCGCATCCAGCAGGGCGTAGTGCGGCACCTTTTCGGTGTTGGTCAGGTTGGTCCAACGCTCGCCGACCCACTTGGCCTGGACGCCGACGCTGAAGGCCTCGGTGATGTCGTAGTCGACCCGGACGGCGCCCTGATACTTCGGCGCTTCGTACAGTTCCTTACCCTTGGTCAGCAGCAGCGAACCCAGGGCCGTGCCCGGGATGTTTTCTTGCAGTTCTGAGTCCTGGTACGAGAACGAGGCGTAGAAGCTGATGTAGTCTTCCGGCTTAAAGCCGAACTGGGCGTCGAAGCCCTTCTTCTTCACGTCGCCGACGTTGACCGAGAAGGCGATATTGTCCTGCTCGTTGAACGCACGCTCGATGCGGTTCGAGAAGTCGGTGTACCAAACCGCCGCAGAGAACAGGACCGTGGGCGACTGATAGCGATAACCAAGGTCGAACGAGTTGGTAATCTCCGGCTTCGGGCTCGTCAGCTTCTTGTCGTACAGGTCGTCCGTACGCGGAGCCGACAGGGTTTCGGCGTAGCTGGCATAGACCGACTGGTAATCGGCCAGTTGGTAGCTAATGCCAACATTCGGCAGGACCTTATCGTACTTGCGGGTGAACTGACGCGGGCGACCGTATTGGGTCGAGCCTTGGCCTGGCAAGGTAACCAGGGTCTGGCCGTTGCCGTCATCCGTACCTGCCACGGCCGTCGGAGCCTGGTTGGTGCAGTAGGCCGTGAACGTGTCAGACATGTAGCAGAAGTTATTCAGCTCACGCTTGAAGAACGGCGCGCGCAGGCCGACGTTGAGCAGCAGCTTGTCCTCCATGAACTTGCCACGGTACTCGACCGAGAACTGGTTCAGAGTCGCGACCGAGACACGGTCACGCTTGCGCAGGATGCTGCCGTCCGAGAGCTTGATCGGCGTACCGTAACCGTCCTTGCCGCCAAAGACGCTGGTCGGCGTCGTGTCCGAGCTGAACGTCGTGTACTCGCCGGTTTGACGGTGATGAGCTTCGTCGAAGGTGTAGGCGGCGCGGAAGCTCTGGTTGTCCGAGAACTTCCAGATCAGCGACGAGGTGACGCCGTAGCGACGGGTGTTCGTCGTGTTCGGCGCGTAGAGCAGGACGGTGTCGAGGGTGTCGCCGTCGCCGTTCAGATCCTGACCGCCGGTCAGGGCGCTGCCGCGGATGATGCCGCTGCCGGTGCCGTTGCCGCTTTCGTTGAACAGGGCGCGGCCGCCGCCGTTGGCCAGGGTGTACTGGAAGTACGGGTCGGCGGTCAGGATGAAGTTGTCACCGATGTGGAACAGCGACTGACCGCGGAGGTTGCCCGTGTTCGACGGGTTGATGTTGTACTTGTAGCAGCTGCCCGCGTTCGTATCGATCTGCGCGGTGCCGGCGACCGGGGTCGGACGGGTGCAGGTGGCGCGGCTGTAGCCGATGCCCGTGCCGGCCTGGAAGGCGGCCAGCGACATGCGGTTGATGAAGTTGTTGCGGTTCTCGTTGTAGTTGGCGATCAGGCTGATGAAGTCGCCATTGTCGCCGATCGGTTGATAGATGCGGGCGTTGTACTGTTTCTTGTGGATCTTGCCCGGGCCGTTGAACACGTCGTTGATCGCGTCACCGGCGCTGATCCAGGCGGTGGTGCCCCAAGGCCCAATCTTGCCGGTGTCGATCACGGCGAAGAAGCGGCGGAAGTTGCCGTCGCCGGTTTGGGCTTCGATCACACCACCGAATTCATCTTTCGGCTTGCGGGTCACGTAGTTGATGGTGCCGCCGGCGGCCGCGGCCGTCGGGCTGTCGACGTCGGTCGTGCCGAGATTGACGTCGACTTTGGCGATCAGCTCCGAGTCCATCTGCTGGTTCGGATAGATGGCGTAGTTGCCGCTGTCGTTCAGCGGGATGCCGTCTTGCAGCAGGGCGATGCGTTGCGAGTCCAAGCCTCGCAGGGTGATGTCGCCGCCGGCCGAGCCATAAGCATCGTTGTTAGTGAAGTTGACGCCCGGCATCAAATTCAGCGAGTCCAGGATGGTCTGGCCAGGCACCTGACGGGAGATAAATTCCTGGGTGATGGTCGAGCGCGACTTCGGAACGACCTGCGACACAATGGCGCCGTTTTGGTTCTTCAGAGTCGATGCAGTGACGACGACCTGTTCGACAGCGTCCGTACCCGTCGATTGAGCCATGGCCGCGCCAGCGGCCACCAGGCTGCCGACCAGCGCGGTCGTAGCCAGGGCGAAATTTCTCATACGCATTTGAAGGATCCCCTCATTTTTTCGACACGCCCGCCATATGACCGGCATGGTTCCGCGCCGTTGGGGCCGTTTAACGAAAGTTTTAGAAGGTTTGGTGACGGAAAGGCCACGCCCGCCCGCAAACCGTCATAAACGCCCGTGAACGCGGAACAATTGGTCAGAATTTTTTTACTTGGCTAATTAGGCGTCATGCAAGCCGTTCACGAATCTCCGCAATTCTCAGTCGAGGCCCGCGCGTGGCGGTGGACCCTGCTGATGGTTGCGGGCCTGACGCTCGTGCGGCTGATCGCCCTCTTCACGACGCCGCTGGAGCTCTATCCGGACGAAGCGCAGTACTGGCTGTGGTCGCGCGAGCTGGCGTTCGGCTACTTCTCCAAGCCGCCGATGATCGCCTGGCTGATCTGGCTGACAACCAAGATCGGCGGCGACGCCGAGCCGTGGGTGCGTCTGTCCGCCTTGCTGCTGCACGGCGGCGCGGCCCTGGTGATCCACCGCATCGCCCGCAAGCTCTATGGCGGCTGGAGCGGACTGGTCGCCGCGGCGATCTACAGCCTGATGCCGGGCGTGGTGCTTTCGTCGGGCCTGATCGCGACCGACGCGCCGCTGCTGTTCTTCCTGGCCCTGACGATCTGGGCCTATGTCGACCTGGCCACGGCCTACGCCCCGCGCCGCTACTTCGTCGCCCTGGGCATGGGCGCGGCCCTGGGCCTGGCCTTCCTGTCGAAATACGCGGCGATCTACGCGCTGGGCAGCATCGCCATCCACGCCCTGATCTCGAAGGAGGCGCGCAACCGTTGGTGCCCGGCGGCGATCGTTCTGTTCCTGGCGGCCTTCGTCCTGGTGCTGGCCCCCAACTTCGCCTGGAACGCCAGCCACCAGTTCTCGACGGTCAAGCACACGGCCTCGAACGCCAACTGGGGCGCACACACCCTGTTCAACTTCCGTGAGCTGATCGAGTTCGTCGGTTCGCAGTTCGGCGTGTTCGGCCCCGTGCCGTTCGCGGCCCTTCTAGGCGGTGCGATCTGGCTGGGCGTGAAGCGAAAGCTGGCCTCGCCCGACCTGCTGCTGCTGTGTTTCGCCGCCCCGCCGCTGATCCTCGTGGCCGGCGAGGCCTTCGTCTCGCGCGCCAACGCCAACTGGGCCGGCGCGGCCTTCGTGGCCGGCTCGGTGCTGGCGGCCGGCTGGCTGCTGCGCTGGAACGCCCGCCGCTGGCTGATCGGCGGCCTGGCGTTCCAGGCCCTGTTCGCCGCCTTCTTCGTCGCCTGCATGATCAGCCCCAAGCTCGCCGACGCCACGGGCCTGTCGAACGGCTTCAAGCGCGTGCGCGGCTGGGACCAGACCGTTCAGGCGATCATCGAGCGCGCCCGCGAGGAGCAGGCCCTGCGTGGCGGGGTCAGTTCCGTGGCGATGGACGATCGCTTCGTCTACAACGCCGCCGCCTACTACGGCCGCGACTATTTCGGCCAGCCAGGCGCGCCGCCGCTGCGCATGTGGGTGCACGAGGCCCATCCCCAAAACCAGGCTGAGACCTCGGCCCCGCTGGACGCCCACTACGGCCGCCGCGCCCTGATCGTCAGCCTGGAGGGCGGCTATCGCCCCGAGATAGAGCAGGATTTCAAGGCCCATTCCGGCCTGCAGATCGCCCGCGTGCGGCTGGACAAGAAGCGCTCGCGCCGCGTCGACCTGTTCATCGCCGAGGGCTTCGCCCCCCTGCCCCGCGACCCGATCACCGGCCTGCCGCCTCGCCCACGGCATCAGCCACAGTAAGGACATCGGACGTCCTGGCTGCTTTCGAGGGATCACCGTCCTTTCGCCAGCCCTCGCCACGGCGATGCTTCCCGCGTCTCACGGGAGGTCTTCATGTCGCGCCTGCTCGCCATCTTGCTGGCCCTGTTCACCGCCTCGCCGGCCCTGGCCCGGCCTCTGGTCGTGATCCTGGCGGACGCCCGGGGAACCGAGACCACCGATCTCGTCGCCCCCTACGCCGTGCTGGCCGAGTCCGGAACGGTCGAGGTGAAGATCATCGCCCCCACCCTGGCGCCCGTGCGGCTGATGCCGGGCAAGGCTTGGGTGCGGCCGCAGGCGACCTTCGCTCAGCTGACCCGCGAGCCGGACGTCGTCGTCATTCCCTTCATGATGCCGGCCTATGACCCCGTCCGTGACGCCTGGCTGCGCGAGCGCGCCAAGCGCGGCGCCCGGATCGTCGCGATCTGCGCCGGGGCCGAGACCCTGGCCCGGGGCGGCCTTCTGAATGGCCGCGAGGCCACGACCCACTGGTTCGAACTGAAGCGTCTGGCCAAGGCCTATCCGAACGTGCGCTGGCGGCGCGACCGGCGCTGGATCGTCGACGGGCCGATAACCACCACCGCCGGGGTGACGGCGTCGATCCCCGCCAGCCTCGCCCTGCTGCGCGACCTGGCCGGCGAGGAGGTGATGCGGGCGACGGCGGCGCGGCTGGGCGTTCCCCTCCCCGTCCAGGCCCACGACGGCGCGGCCTTCCGGGTCGGGACGGACGCGGCGATGACCGGCCTCTCGGGCTGGGCCAACGCCTGGCGCGGCGAGAAGGTCGCGGTGCGGATCACCGACGGCTTCGACGACCTGGCCTTCGCCACGGCCCTGGACGCCTGGTCGAGGACGAACCGCTCGGAGGCCTTTCCGAGCCAGGGCGCGGTGTCACGGCATAGGCTTGCGGTGATCGCGCCGGAGAAGCTTCCGCGCGCCGGCCGGATGGTGGAGCCGCGCAACGGCGATCCGACCACCGCCCTGAACGACATCGCCGCCGCCTATGGCAAGGCGACGGCGAGATACGTGGCGCTCACCCTGGAGCACCCCTACTGGCTGGAGGTGACTAGAGCGCCACCTCGAACGCCGCCTCGGTCTTGGCCTTGACCTCGTCGACCGTGACGCCCGGCGCCAGTTCGATCAGCTTCACCGGCGTCTTGCCGCGATTGATCTCGAACACGCCCAGCTCGGTGATCAGCAGATCGACCACGCCCGCGCCGGTCAGCGGCAGGGAGCATTGCTTGAGCAGCTTGGGCGCCCCGGACTTCTCGCAGTGGTCCATGACCACCACCACGCGCTTGACGCCAGCGACCAGATCCATGGCCCCGCCCATGCCCTTGACCATCTTGCCCGGCACCATCCAGTTGGCCAGGTCGCCGTTCTCGGCCACCTGCATGCCGCCCAGGATCGACAGGGCGATATGGCCGCCGCGGATCATGGCGAAGCTGTCGGCCGAGCTGAAGTACGAGCTCGAGTCCAGCTCGGTGATCGTCTGCTTGCCGGCGTTGATCAGGTCGGCGTCCTCCTCGCCCTCATAGGGGAAGGGACCCATGCCCAGCATGCCGTTCTCGCTCTGCAGCGTCACGTGCATGCCTTCCGGGATGTAGTTGGCCACCAGGGTCGGAATGCCGATCCCCAGGTTCACGTAGAAGCCGTCCCGCAGCTCCTTGGCGGCGCGGGCCGCCATCTCGTCGCGCGTCCAGGCCATTACGCTTGTTCCTTCTGGCGGGTGGTCACGCGCTCGATGCGCTTCTCGAACTTCGCGCCCTTGATCAGGTGGTCGACATAGATGCCGGGCGTGTGGATGGCGTCCTTGTCCAGGGCGCCGATCGCGACCAGTTGCTCGACCTCGACGACGGTCTTCTTGCCGGCCGTGGCCATCATCGGATTGAAGTTCCGGGCCGTCTTTCGATAGATCAGATTACCCTCGGCGTCGGCCTTCCAGGCCTTGACGATGGCCAGGTCGGCGGTCAGGCCGCGCTCCATGACGTACATCTCGCCGTCGAACTCGCGGACTTCCTTGCCTTCGGCGACCAGGGTGCCGTATCCGGTGCGCGTGAAGAAGGCCGGGATGCCCGCACCGCCCGCACGGATGCGTTCGGCCAGGGTGCCCTGCGGATTGAACTCCAGTTCCAGTTCACCGCTGAGGTAGAGCTGTTCGAACAGCTTGTTCTCGCCCACATAGGACGAGACCATCTTCTTGATCTGGCGGTTCTCCAGCAGGATCCCCAGGCCGAAGCCGTCGACGCCGCAATTGTTGGAGATGACCGTGAGGTCCTTCGTTCCCGCCTCGCGGATCGCCGCGATCAGGTTCTCCGGAATGCCGCAGAGGCCGAACCCGCCGGCCATGATGGTCATGCCGTCGAACAACAGCCCGGCCAGGGCCTCGACGGCGTCTGTCTTCACCTTGTCGACCATGGTGTCTCCCTATTCCGAACGCGCGGGCTATCGCGAGCTGGCCGCTTTTTATCCAGGACGGATGAAAAGCCTGCCTCTCAGCTTTCCTCCGGCTCTCGGCGAACCGTGTCGCCCGAGCCGTGACGAAATTCAACCCTTGATGAATATTTTTCCGCCAGGCGGAGGGGTTCAGTGATGAACGACGCTAACACCGGCTCCGTGACACCCGCCACCTCCGGCGTGCTGTTGGTGCTGGCCCACCCGGCGCTTGAACGCTCGCGCGCCAATCGGGCCCTGGCCAAGGCGGCGAAAGGCCTTTCCGGGGTCACCTTCAAGGATCTTTACGAGACCTATCCGGACTTCGTGGTCGACATCGAGACCGAGCAGGCGGCCCTGGTCGCGCACGACGTCGTCGCCCTGCAGTTCCCGCTGTTCTGGTATTCGCCCCCGGCCCTGATGAAGGAGTGGCTGGATCTGGTCTGGCTGCACGGCTTCGCCTATGGCGAAGGCGGCGAGGCTCTGAAAGGTAAGCGGCTGTTCGTGGCCTGCACCACCGGCGCCAGCGCCAAGGCCTATCACGCCCACGGCTACAACCGGTTCTCGATGGACGAGTTCCTGCGGCCGCTGGAGCAGACCGCGCACCTGTGCGGCATGGAATGGGAGACGCCGTTCGTGGTTCACGGCGCCTCGGTGAAGGACGACGCGGCCCTGAAGGCCGAGGCCGAGCGCTACAAGGCGCGCGTGGCCTCGCTGCTGCCGGCGCGCGGCAAGGCGGAGGCTTAAGGACGGCATGGAGAACTTCCTCACCCAGACCCTGGTCTATCTGGGCGCGGCCGTCATCTCGGTGCCGATCGCCAAGCGGCTGGGGCTCGGCTCGGTGCTGGGCTATCTGATCGCCGGCGTGGTCATCGGGCCTTTCGCCCTGTCGCTGGTCGGCGACCAGGCCGACGTCATGAAGTTCGCCGAGTTCGGCGTCGTCATCCTG
This sequence comes from Caulobacter segnis, assembly GCF_023935105.1. Lineage (NCBI taxonomy): Bacteria > Pseudomonadati > Pseudomonadota > Alphaproteobacteria > Caulobacterales > Caulobacteraceae > Caulobacter > Caulobacter sp. RL271. The sequence continues at coordinate 5,357,723 of NZ_CP096040.1, forward strand.
CTGTTCCTGATCGGCCTCGAGGTGCAGCCCTCGATGCTGTGGGACATGCGCAAGGCGATCTTCGGCCTGGGCGGCGCGCAGGTGCTGGGCACGGCCCTGGCCATCGCCGCGGCCTCGCTGGCCCTGGGCCTGCCCTGGCAGACGGCCCTGGCCGTGGGGCTGGTGCTGGCCATGTCGTCCACCGCCATCGTGCTGCAGACCCTCGACGAGAAAGGGCTGCGGCAAGGCCCGGTCGGCCGCGCCGCGTTCGGGGTGCTGCTGCTGCAGGACCTGGCGGTGATCCCGATGTTCGCCCTGCTGCCCCTGCTGGCCACCGGCGCGGCGCATCACGCCGAGGCCGGCGGCGGGCATGGCGGCGGCAGCCTGGTCGCCCACCTGCCGATCTGGGCCCAGACCCTGTCGGTGTTCGCGGCCGTGGCGGGCGTGATTGGCGGCGGCCGCTATCTGGTGCGCCCGGTGTTCCGCTTCATCGCCAAGGCCCGCCTGCGCGAGATCTTCGTCGCCGCGGCCCTGCTGATCGTGGTGGCCGTGGCCAGCCTGATGCAGATCGTCGGCCTGTCGCCCGCCCTCGGGGCCTTCCTGGCCGGCGTGGTGCTGGCCGAAAGCGAGTTCCGCCGCGAACTGGAAAGCGACATCGAGCCGTTCCGGGGGCTGCTGCTGGGCCTGTTCTTCATCACCGTCGGCGCGGGCGTGAACCTGCCGCTGGTGGCCAGCCAGCCCCTGGTCCTAGCCGGGATCGTCGTTGGCCTGATGGTCCTGAAATTCCTGGTCATGTACGGCATCGCCCGCCTGTTCGGGGCCCAGAAGCGCGGCGCCATGGCGGTGGCCACGGCCCTGGCCCAGGGCGGCGAGTTCGCCTTCGTGCTGCTCAGCTTCACGGTCGGGGCCGGCGTGATCGGCGTCCAGCTGGCGGCCCTGCTGACCGCCGCCGTCGCCGTCTCCATGGCCCTGACGCCGGTGGCCATGATCCTGTACGAGCGCATCGCGGCCCTGATGGACGCGGCCATCCCCGACGTGGTCCCCGAGACCGGCGACTTCGACGAGGGCGAGCCGGACATCATCATCGCCGGCTTCGGGCGCTTCGGACAGATCACCGGCCGCATGCTGACGGCCAACGGCTTCAAGTCGACGATCCTGGACAGCGACATCGAACAGATCGAGCTGCTGCGCCGCTTCGGCCGCCGCGTGCACTATGGCGACGCCACGCGGCTGGACCTGTTGCGCGCCGCCGGCGCCGAGCGGGCCCGCATGCTGATCGTCGCCCTGGACGACCGCGAGAAGGCCGTCGAGCTGGTCGAGACCGCCCGCGAGGCCTTCCCGAACCTGGTGATCCTGGCCCGCGCCTGGGACCGCCGCCACGCCTACGACCTGCTGTCCAACGGCGCCGACGCGGTCGAGCGCGAGACCTTCGAGGCCGCCCTGGCCCTGGGGGCCACGGCGCTGCAGAAGCTCGGCTTCCGCGCCCATCGCGCCCACCGCGCCGCCGCCTTCTTCCGCCGCCACGACCGACGGGTGTTCGAGGAGCTGCGTCCGATGTGGGGCCAGGAAGAAGCCTATATCCTGGCCTCGCGCGACGCGGCCAAGACCATGGACCGGCTGCTGGACGCCGACCTGCACCGCATGCGCCCCGGTGACGCCGGGGGGCCTGGGACACCGCCAGCCTGGACGAGGAACTGCGCGAGCGCGCCCAGCAGGAGGGGACCAGCTAGAGCGCCTAGGCGGCGTCCAGCGCGCGCAGCCAGTCCGGCAGCCCGCCGTTCGCCGCCTGCAGCACGCTGGCGCGGGCGGCGGCGGTCGCGCCCTGCCCCCGCGCCTCGCCCGGCGTCATGCCGAACCGCGTCTTGAAGGCTCGGCTGAAGCTGGACCAGACGGTGAAGCCGTAGCGCTCGGCGACCTGGGCCATGGCCAGGGGCTGGGCGGGATCGGACAGGGCGTCGAACACCCGGCGCAGACGGCGATTGCGGATGTGTTCGCTGACACCGCCCAGCGGCGCGAACAGCCGATAGAGCGAGGCGCGCGACAACCCGAACTGGCGGCACAGCCGCTCGGCGCCCAGGTCCGGATCGGCCAGGTGCGCGTCGATGAACCGGCGCACCCGGGCGCGCTGGGTGTCGGCCGCCGCCCGCCGCGCCTCCGCGCCGCGCAGTCCCAGGGTCAGGCCGGCCAGCAGGTCGGTGGTGGCCCGCCCCACGCCATAGGCCTCGTCAGGACGCAGGTCGGGCGCTACGCGCATCAGGCTCTCGGCGTGCGATCGCAGCAGTTGGGCCCCCGCACTTTCGCGCCGCAGGACCAGGCCGTGCAGCGGATCCAGGTCGATGTCGCGGGCGTCGAAGGCGTCGCGCGGCAGGGCCAGGTTGATGTTGGTGCAGCGGGCCGTCTCGGACTGGAAGGTCCGGGTCAGGTCCAGCAGGCAGACGTCGCCCGGACGCGCCGTGATCTCGTCGCGGCCCGCGCGCCGCACGTCCTCGCCGTCGACGATGATCTGCACCAGGATCAACTCAAGGCCAGTGGCCGCGATCTTCCGCGCATCGCGGCCGTAGGTGAAGGCGGCCTGACTCATGTGGGCCTGGCCCAGCAGCAGCGGACCGATATTGAAGCTGTTGATGCCCAGATCAGGCCCGGCGGCGTCGACGTCGCGCAGCCCGATATCGAAGATCGGCGCGATGGCGTCCGCATAGGCCTCAGCGCCGGGCCGGCCGGGGGTCACCCGGGTGCCCGCCTGGAAGTGTGGAAGCGCCGAATCTGACGACATGGAGAACTCGAACGAACGCTACGCGGCTCCGCAGCCAGACCCCGAAAGGCGATCGACGTCAACGGCCCGGGCGCCGCGTCTCAGATTCATGACCCGCCGTCTCAAACGACCGCCGTTCCATTGATCCGTTGGCGGCTCGCTCGTAGCAACCGCCGGCGCGCGGTCGTCGTCTCACCGCTTACGGTGTGGATCGCGCGACGAGCGTCCGGTCAGATCCGTCCAGGGTGGGGAAACTTTGGATGGTCCGACCGCCGCGCGAAAACTTCCAAGCCTTCGCGGCGCGGGCTCCCGCCGAGTCCGCGCCGTTTCTTTATTCGGCGGCGAGGTTCTTCCGCCCGACGCGACCGAACAGATCGGCCAAGGCCTCGAACAGGCCCTTCTCCGAGGCATGGTGATAGATCGAGTCCGTCCCCAGGGCCTGGGCCAGCCGCGCGTGGGCTTTGCCCAAGTTGTGATACGGCAGGCGCGGCAGCAGATGGTGCAGGGCGTGGTAGCGCAGGCCCACCGGCGCCCAGAGTTCCGAAGCCAGGTTCGGCGGCGGGACGTTGACCGAGTCCAGGAACTGCTCGTCCAGGGTCATCTTGCCACCGTCGTTGTCCCAGTGGTGGGCGACCAGGGTGCGGGCCTGGTTGACGAAGGTGGCGACCGAGAAGATCGCCAGACCCGTCAGCACGAAGCGGACCGGCAGCATGCCGGCGACCGTGGCGGCGATCACCGCCCACGACCACAGCCAACAGGCCACGTCCTGGACCACCCACTCGGGACGCCAGCGGTTCAAGTCATCGCGCACGAAGTCGGGATTGATGATCAGGGCCGACAGCTTGGTCTTCAGATAGCGACGCAGCGGCGGGACCACGAACGACAGTGGGATCAGGATCGCCGAGCGCAGGACCACGCCCAGCGGCGCCAGCAGCGCCACGAACAGGAAGCCGGCCAGCTTCAGCGGCGTGAACCGCGACAGCGGCAGGTATTCCGGATCCAGCGCCGTGCCGAACCGGTCCTTGATGTGGTGGATATTGTGCACGCCCTCGTACATCAGCGACGGCGTCATCAAGGGCACGCCAACCAGCACGTTCCAGCCGATGCGGAAGCCCGGCGCCTCGTCGTCGCGGATGTGGGTCAGTTCGTGGATGAAGGACAGGGCGCGATAGAGGGCCAGCATGCTGACCAGGCCAGCGACCAGGCCGATCGCCAGGCTGGCGGTCGTCGCCGCCACGTAAAAGCCGCCCCACATCAGGGCGGCCGAGATCACGAGGTCGATCCAGTAGATCGTCGCGTTCGGGGTCATCAGGTCGCCAGCCAGGGCATAGGCCTGCTTGGTCAGACTGACGCCTTCGCTCGCCAACTTGTTCACGTCCACCTCACGCCGCGCCATCCGCGATAAGGACGACGAATTGGCGACGGCGCGAGGGAAAAGCAACCACTTGGATCAAGGGCGCGACGATTCCGCGCCCTTAAGCGGATTTAGGTCAGCGGGCGCAGGATGATCTCGACCCGGCGGTTCTGGGCGCGGCCGGCGGCGGTGGCGTTGTCGGCGATCGGCTGGCGCGCGCCCATGCCCGCGACGAAGATGCGGTCCGGCAGCACACGGCCCTGGCGGGTCAGATAGTCGGCCACCGCGCTGGCGCGGCGCTCGGAAAGACCCTGGTTGTAGTCGGCGCCGCCGCTGCTGTCGGCGTGGCCCACCACGTCGATGGTGGTCTGCGGATAGGCGTTCAGCGTGCGGGCCACGTCATCCAGGACCCGGGTGAACTGCGGCTGCACGTCCGACTTGTCGACCGCGAAGGTCACGTCGCTGGGCATGACCAGCACGATCTGGTCGCCGTTGCGACGGATCATGACGCCCGAGGATTCCAGGCTGCGCCGGAGGTCAGCCTGCTGACGATCCATGTAGTTGCCGACCGCGCCGCCGGCCAGCGCGCCGATGCCCGCGCCGATCAGCGCGTTCTTGCGGCCCTGCTCACCCTTGTTGGTGTTGGTCAGATAGCCCAGCAGCGCGCCGCCGGCCGCCCCGGCCAGCGCGCCCGTGCCGGTGTTGTTGCGCACGGGCATGCCCGTATACGGGTCGGTCGTCGTGCAGGCGGCCAAGGCGCCGGCGCCCACCAGGACAGCGGCCAGAGCGAACTTGCGGGTCATCGCATCCCTCGTCATTTTACGTTAGAGCAAGGTCCGACGGGCAAACGCCTGGCTTATGGTCAAGTTCCATTCTCACGCTCGCGCCCGCGATGAACGGCCTTCGTTTCGCCGGACGCTCAGTGTAGGATGAACGGCCTTCGTTTCGCCGGACGCTCAGTGTAGTAAGAAGGGACTTACTCATTCCAAGGCTCGCACCGAGGCTTCTAGACGTGTCCACCTCCGCCATCGAACCGGTTTCGTTCTCCCTCTACAGCAAGGACTTTCCGCGCTTCGCCCAGGAGCTGGGCGCCTCGTTCGAGCGCTACGGCTTCGCCGTGCTGTCCGAGTACGACATTCCCCAGGACCGCATCGATGCGGCGCTCGCGGACACCAAGGCCTTCTTCGCCCTGCCGACCGAGGTGAAGAAGCAGTACGCTGGCGTGAAGGGCGGCGCGCGCGGCTACATCCCGTTTGGCGTCGAGACCGCCAAGGGCGCTACGCACCACGACCTGAAGGAATTCTGGCACATGGGCCGCGACCTGCCGCCCGGCCACCGCTTCCGCGCCACCATGGCCGACAACGTCTGGCCCGCCGAGATTCCGGCCTTCAAGCACGATGTCAGCTGGTTCTACAACGCGCTCGACAACATGGGCGGCAAGGTGCTGGAGGCGATCGCCACCTACCTGAAGCTGGACCGCGACTTCTTCAAGCCGACCGTCGAGAACGGCAACAGCGTGCTGCGCCTGCTGCATTATCCGCCGATCCCGCAGGACGCCACCGGCGTCCGCGCCGGCGCCCACGGCGACATCAACACCATCACCCTGCTGATGGGCGCCGAGGAAGGCGGGTTGGAGCTGCTGGACAGGAACGGCGACTGGCTGCCGATCAACCCGCCGCCCGGCTGCATCGTCATCAACATCGGCGACATGCTGGAACGGCTGACCAACCACGTCCTGCCCTCGACTATCCACCGCGTGCAGAACCCGCCGCCCGAGCGCCGTCACATCCCGCGCTACTCGACGCCGTTCTTCCTGCACTTCGCGTCGGACTACGAGATCAAGACGCTGCCCAACTGCGTCACGCCCGACAATCCGGACCGCTATCCGGAGTCGATCACGGCGGATGAGTTCCTCCAGCAGCGCCTGCGCGAGATCAAGCTGGCCTAGGGCTGCCTCAACCTCAAGCCGCACCCTTGAACGGGCTCCACCATGCAGCCATGGTGGAGCCCTTCTTCTTGGTATCGGGGGTGGCGATGCAATTTTTGAAACGGGGACTGGGTCGCCTCACAGACTTCTCGGGCCGGGATCCGCGCCGGCTGTTCTGGCCATATGCCGGCGTCCTGTTTCTGTTGCTGTTCGTCGTCATGGGCGGGGTCAACAGCACCTTCATGGCGCGGGCCATGACGAGCATGCAGACCAATGCGCCGCCGAACTTCAGCCTCATGGTCGGGGCCATGGGCGTAGAGATGCTGGTCTTCGTGGGCCTGCTGGCCGCCGCCGTGGCGCGCCGCCTGCACGACACTGGACGCACCGCCTATTGGGGCCTGGCGCCCCTGCCGTTCCTGGCCTTCGGCATCATCGGCTTTTCAATCGTCGTGCGCAGTTTCGACAAGCCGTTCTCTGGCCTTGGGACGCTGTTCGTCGCGATCTTCTTCAACAACGTGCTCTATCTGGCAGCCCTGGTGACCCTCATCGTGCTGCTGGCGCGACCGACCAGACCGGAAGCCAACCGCTACGGCGAGCCTCCGGCCGCCTGACCTGCTGGCCGCCCCTTTTCTATTTCGCGATCCGCAACTCGGAGATTTCCTGGGCGATCGCCTTGAACGCCGTCTTCAGCTCCGAGCCGTTGGCCGGGAAGAAGGCCTTGCTGCTGTCGCTGGCGCAGTCGGTCAGGAACGACTTGGCGGTCGCGTCGGACCCCACGTCGAAGCCAACGGTGTAGACGATGACGCCGTTGGCCGGATCCTTGATCGCCTTGCAGAGTGCACGGCTCTGCACGAAGGGCGCGCCATTGGTCGCGGCGCAGTTGATATGGTCGCTGGAATTGCCGCTGCCGCTGCCGGCGTCCAAGGCGATCACCCCCTTGCAGTAGGGCGTGTTGAACGCGCCGTCGGTCATCAGGATGACGAACTTCAACAGGTCCTTGGACCTGTAGGCCGCCGGCCTCTGCGCCGGGTTGGGCCACAGGTAGCCGAAGTTCGGCGCGACCATGTACCAGCCCCAGGCCAGGCCGATCTGGCCCGCCGTCGAACCGCCCTCGCTCAGCGCGGTGATCTGGTTCTTCAGGGTCGTCCGATCACTGGACAGCGGGGTGATGGTCGCGCCGGGACAGGGATTGGGCGAGTTGGTGTCCGCGGACAGGTACGACGGATAGTTGGTCCCGACGAAGGCCGTGCTGGGCGCGGCGTCGGTATAGGCGTCCGCCCCCGTCCGCTCGCTGACGCAGGAGCTGCGGCCGCGGACCTCCGACGTGTTCGAGGCGCTGGTATAGGCCAGCTTGTTGCAACCGGGGTTGGCGCTCTGCTCGCAGGTGGCCGCGCCGCCGCTGGTGTAGGTCCCCGTGGTCGAGCCGCCGATGACGCCGGTGTCGAAGGTGGTCGCGGTCAGGTTGGTGATCGTCCGGGTCGAGCCGTTCAGCGTGGTCAGGCCCGCCATGCCGGCGAAGCTGATCTGGTCGTTCGTGATGAAACCGTGCGCGGTCGAGGTGGTGACCACGATCGAGCAGGCGCTGGTCAGGCACTTGCGCACCTGACCGCCGCCGCTGCTGTAGTTGCCGAAGGTGCTGGTGCTGGTGTTCTGCAGCGAGAAGCTGTCGGCGTTCACCTTGGTGATCGTGTAGGTCTTGCTGTTCAGCCCGCTCATGTTCCCGGTGATCCCCGAGATATAGACCTTGTCGCCGGTCGCGAAGCCATGGCTGACCACGGTGACGACGGCCGGGTTGGCCTTGCTGACGCCGGTGATCGACTTGGCCGAGGCCAGCCAGGCCGCGCCGCTGATCGCGCGCACGGGCACGGGGCCGCGCGCGGCGTCGGCATAGGTCCCGACATTGACGCCGGCCGCGTAGGGCACCAGCGCCACCTTGGAATAGAACGGGACCTGGTTGTCCTTGACGATGATGTCGACGAGGTCGGAGGCGGCGGTCTTCAGGTCTGTGATCCGCGTCCCCTTCATCGAGCCGGTGATGTCCAGCACCAGGGCGACTTCCAGGTTCTTCGACGAGCGCACCACGTCCGACGTCGCCGTGACGGTGAAGTCGTCGCGGGTCCAGAGATTGGCGATGACCGGCTTCAGCTTGGCCGTGGCCGTGCCGATGATGTGGTTGTCGGCGCCGGCCGTGAACTTGGCGTTGGCGCCGCTCAGGCCCAGGTTCAGGCTGGCGACCTCGGCCAGGAACGCGGGATCGCCGACCGCTTCCATCTCGGCGTCGGTGGTGGCGGTCGAGCGCGCCGCGATCAGGGTGGCCGCGTCCAGGGCGTCCTGCATCTGGCGGCGCTGCAGGCTGATGCGGCCCAGGTCGACCAGAGCGAAGACGATCACCGCCAGCGGGATGACCAGCAGCGCGAACTGCACCGCGATCGCCCCGCTCTGATCCCGCCGCGCCCGGGCGGCGCCTTCGCTCAGGCGTCGGAGGATGCGGCGGAGGGTAGGCATGGTCGTGTCCAGGCGAGGCGGCTGGGCCAGACCTTTCCCCCACGAGGGTGAACAAGGCGAAAACACCTCTGGTGAACGGTCCCTTCGACTCTCGCGCCGGGTGCGGCTAAAGAGCGCCCATGCCGTTCACCGCCACCGTCCTGACCATGTTCCCCGAGGCCTTCCCCGGCCCGCTCGGCGTCTCGATGATCGGGACCGCCTGGAAGGAACAGGACCTGTGGCGTCTGGAAACGCTGGACATTCGGGCCTTTTCCAAGGATAAGCGCGGCTTCCTCGACGACACCCCCGCGGGTGGCGGCGCGGGAGCCGTGCTCAAAGCGGACGTTATCGCCTCGGCGCTGGACAGCGTGGAGCGCGATGGACGGCCGCTTTTGTACATGAGCGCCCGGGGCAGGCCCCTGACCCAGGCGCGCGTTCGAGAGTGGTCCAAGGCGCCCGGTATCGTGGTGCTGTGCGGCCGCTTCGAGGGGGTGGATCAGCGGGTGCTCGACGCCCGCGGGTTCGAGGAGGTCTCGGTCGGAGACGCGGTCCTTGCCGGTGGCGAGGCGGCGGCGATGGTCGTGATCGAGGCGTGCGTTCGATTGGCCCCGGGTGTTCTGGGGAACATCGAGAGCACGCTAGAAGAGAGCTTCGAGGACGGCCTCCTCGAGCATCCGCAGTACACGCGACCGCGGACGTTCGAAGGGCTCGACATCCCCGAGGTGCTGCTGTCGGGCGATCACAAGCGGATCGACCAGTGGCGGCGCGGTATGCGTGAAGAAACGACCCGCGAGCGGCGTCCCGATCTCTGGGAAACGCATCTCGCCAATCAACAGGCAAAAGGCGGCCCGAAAACGGGTAAGCCCAAGGAGAAATGATCATGGCGATCAACATCATCGCTCAGCTCGAGCAAGAAGAATCGGCCCGTCTGCTGGCCGCCCGCGCGATCCCGGAATTCCGTCCCGGCGACACCCTGCGCGTCAACGTGAAGATCAAGGAAGGCGAGCGCGAGCGCGTTCAGGCCTACGAAGGCGTCTGCATCGCGCGTCAGGGCGCGGGCGTCCACGAGAGCTTCACGGTCCGCAAGATCTCGTTCGGCGAAGGCGTGGAGCGTCTGTTCCCGCTGCTGTCGCCGAGCATCGAAAGCATCGAAGTCAAGCGTCGCGGCGTCGTCCGTCGCGCCAAGCTGTACTACCTGCGCGACCGTCGCGGTAAGTCGGCCCGTATCGCTGAGCGCGCCGGTGGCAACGCCAAGGCCGCGGCGGCGACCGAAGAGTAATCTTCGACGCATCGCGAATGAACGAGGCCCCGACGGAAACGTCGGGGCCTTTTTCTTTGTCCGCTAGGCGGGGAAGCGGACCACGACGTCGGAGCCCGGCAGTTCGTCGCGACGCTCGGAATCCAGACCCTCGAGTGGCGTCCATGGCGCCGAGCCCAAGCGCCCCAGATCCTCGTAGCGGCCCAGCAGGGTGAAGCGTTCGAAGCCGTAACCGACGCCCTCGCCCAGCAACGGCGCGGCCGCATCGGCCACGTGCAGGTGCAGGTGCGGGCCGGTGCTGTCACCGGAGAAGCCCAGCCGGCCGATGACCTGGCCCTTGCGCACCCTGTCGCCGATCCTCACCCGCAGGCTGCCGGGGATCAGGTGCTCGTAGACCGCGAACCGCCCCCTCCCCAGATCCAGCGAGACGTAGTTGCCGGCCGCCAGGTCCTGCGGATGCTTGCCGTTCCTGGAGACCCGCTCGGCCTCGGGGACGCCGTCGCGAGCGGCGGCGACCACCGCGTCGGCCACGGCCAGCACCTCGGCGCCGTAGCCCAGGGCGTCGCGGGCGAGGTCGGGGTCGCCGACGGCGATGCGGCCCTGGTCGTCCAGCTTCACCCAGTCGATCGCGGTGCGGCCCGGCAGGCGCGAGACGCCATCGGGGGCGTAGAACACCCGCCGATGCCCGCGTGGCCAGTCTGCCTTGTAGATCGCCGCCCACGGTCCACCGCGCAGGGGCGGCCCCAGCATCGGGCCGTCCTCGGCCGGAAGGTCGAGGCTGAAAGTGTTGCCGCCCGCCTCGATCGTCAGGCGGCGGGTGTGGTCGGACACATCCAGTTCGACGAAGGTCCCGTCGAACCGGCCCAGCACGGCCTGGCCGTCGCGCACCGTCACCGGCCCGGCCGGGACCTCGAAAGCGCGCGCCGCCGGCCTTCGACCCTGACCACGGCGAGGGGATGCCGGGGGGCCGAGGCGGCGGCGCGCGCGAGACCCGGAACGAAAGCCAGCGCCAGAGGGGCGGCCATGGCGCCGCGCCGGGTCAAACTATCAGGCATGTCGCCTCCCCTGGTCTCTTCATCTGGACTTGGGGAGCGCATCGGCCGGATCAAGTCGCCTTATCGCGGCTGGATCAGGCGCGGGTGTTTCGAGGGCGGGCTTGGCGTCCGCAGCAGCGCCCACAGCTCTTGCAGCGCCAGCACCCAGCCGAACGTGGTTTCCTTATGCATCTTGAGCGCCTGGTCCATCATCACGGCCCTCCTTGGCTGTCGATGACGTGGAAGATCGACGTTCGACCGCCTGATGACAAACGCGGCCTCCTTGACTATGCATAAGCTATCCTTATGACTGACATCCTCTCCCGCCTGCCGCTCAGCGCCATCCGCGTGTTCGAGGCGGCTGCTCGCCTGAAGAGCTTCACTCGCGCGGCCGACGCGCTGGGCGTGACGCAGGCCGCCGTGAGCTGGCAGGTGAAGGCGCTGGAGCAGCGCCTGGATCAGCCGCTGTTCAACCGTCTGCCGCGCGAGGTGACCCTGACCCCGGCGGGCGAACGCCTGTCGCGGGCGGCGACCGAGGCGATGTCCCTGCTGCGGGCGGCGGTCTCCGACCTGGTCGAGGCCGAGGAAGGGGTGCTGTCGATCACCACGGTCCAGAGCCTGGGCGGCCAGTGGCTGGCCCCGCGGCTGGGCGGATTCCAGATCGCCCATCCGCGCATCGCCGTACGGCTGGAGGCCTCCAGCCGGGTGGTCGACCTGACGCGCGAGGGCGTCGACATGGCCCTGCGCGGCGGTCACGGCCAATGGCCGGGCATGACCGCCCACTTTCTCATTCCCGCCGTCCAGACGCCGTTGGTTTCACCCGAGTTTCTGGCCAGGATCGGCGGACTTTCGAAGCCCGAAGACCTGCTGGACGTCCAACGCATCGGCATCGCCCGCGAGTGGGACGAGTGGTTCCAGGCCGCCGGCGTGACAGCCACCCCTCAGAAGCTGGATCCGCGCCTGGCCTCCGACGCCCAGGCGCTAGAGGTGGCCAGCGCCCTGGCCAGCCACGGCGCGGCCCTGGGCTCGCCGATCTTCTTCGCCCGCGAGCTGGCCGAGGGCCGCTTGGTCATGCCGTTCGACGTGGTGGCCCGCTATACTGGCGGCTATTGGCTGGCCTATCCCAACGACCGGGCCAGGGTGCGCAAGATCGCCGCCTTCCGCGACTGGGTGCTGGCCCAGGCCGCGGCCGATCCGCTGATCGCCCACTATGCCGCCCTGCCGCCGCTACAGGCTCCCGCCGCCTCGCCGCTCACCCGGTCCCCGCCATAGAGGTCAAGCTTGCGTGCGCCCGCACCCATCTTGACAAAAACCTCGTTCCATGAGATGGTTAACTCACCCCCGACACTGTCGGGCTTCCAGACCGTCTCCTTTCTAGTGGACGGCCCTCTTCGGGCGGAGCCATCGGCCCCCGAAGGCTGAAAATGATGCTAGGGCGCGCCGAAACCACTGGCGCGCCCTATGTCGTTTCGGCCGCCCCCACCCTTTCTTGAGGGTTGGGCGACACAGAACGCAAGAATTTGGCCCGACGGCCGGCCGCCACTGGATTTTGGCGCACGATCCGCCCTATATCCCCGCCATGTCCGGCAAAACCCTTTACGACAAGATCTGGGACGCTCACGTCGTCAGCGAAACCGACGGCGAAGCGATCCTCTATATCGACCTGCACCTGATCCACGAGGTGACCACCCCGCAGGCCTTCGCAGGCCTTCGCGCGGCGGGTCGCAAGGTGCGTCGTCCCGACCGCACGCTCGCCGTGGCGGACCACAACATCCCGACCGAGGGCCAGGCTCTGGGCGTCGATGCGGTGCAGGATGAAGAGGCGCGGCTTCAGCTCAAGACGCTTGCCCGCAACGTGGCCGACAACGGCATCCAGTTCTTCCCGATGGGCGACATCCGCAACGGCATCGTCCACGTGGTCGGCCCCGAGCAGGGTCGCACCCAGCCGGGCATGACCATCGTCTGCGGCGACAGCCATACCTCGACCCACGGCGCCTTCGGAGCCTTGGCCCATGGCATCGGCACGTCCGAGGTCGAGCACGTCCTGGCCACCCAGACCCTGCGCCAGAAGAAGGCCAAGAACATGCTGGTCCGCGTCGACGGCCAGTTGGGTCCTGGCGTGACCGGCAAGGACATCGCCCTGGCCGTGATCGGCGAGATCGGCACCGCCGGCGGCACCGGCTACGTCATCGAATTCGCCGGCGAGGCCGTGCGCGGCCTGTCGATGGAGGGCCGTATGACCCTCTGCAACCTGACCATCGAGGGCGGGGCAAAGGCCGGTCTGGTGGCTCCGGACGAGAAGACTTTCGAGTATATCCAAGGCAAGCCCGCCGCGCCGAAGGGCGCGGCCTGGGACATGGCCCTGTCGCACTGGAAGACCTTCTTCACCGACGAGGACGCCGTCTTCGACCGCACCGTGGTCATCGACGGCTCGACCCTGGTTCCGATGGTCACCTGGGGCACGTCGCCCGAGGACGTCATCCCGGTCACGGGCAACGTCCCAGATCCGGAAAGTTTCGCCACGCCCGACAAGCGCGCGGCCGCTCACCGGGCCCTGGACTATATGGGCCTGACCGCCGGTCAGCCGATCTCGGACGCCAAGATCGACCGCGTCTTCATCGGCTCGTGCACCAACAGCCGCATCGAGGACATGCGCGCCGCCGCCGCCGTGGTGCAGGAAGCCTTCCTGCACGGCCGCCTGGTGGCGCCGCACGTCAAGGCCATGGTCGTGCCGGGCTCGGGCTTGGTGAAGGAACAGGCCGAGGCCGAGGGCCTGGACGCCATCTTCAAGGCCGCCGGCTTCGACTGGCGCGAGCCCGGCTGCTCGATGTGCCTGGCCATGAATCCGGACAAGCTGGCCCCGCAGGAGCGCTGCGCCTCGACCAGCAACCGCAATTTCGAGGGCCGCCAGGGCCGCGCCGGCCGCACGCACCTGGTTTCGCCCGCCATGGCGGCGGCGGCGGCGATCGCCGGCCACCTGACCGACGTGCGCACCCTGCTCTCGGAGACCGCCCAATGAAGGCCTTCACCCGCCTGGACGGCCGCGCGGCTCCGCTGGAGCTGGCCAATATCGACACCGACCAGATCATCCCCAAGCAGTTCCTCAAGACCGTGGAGCGCGAGGGCCTGGCCAAGGGCCTGTTCTACGACTTCCGCTTCGACGGCGACGGCAACGAGATCAAGGACTTCGTCCTGAACCGTCCGGAGTACAAGAACGCCTCGGTGCTGGTCGCCGGCGACAACTTCGGCTGCGGCAGCTCACGCGAGCACGCTCCGTGGGCGCTGATGGACTTCGGGATCATGTGCGTGATCTCGACCAGCTTCGCCGACATCTTCAACAACAACTGCTTCAACAACGGCCTGCTGCCGGTGGTCGTGAAGCCCGACGAACTGGCCGTCCTGATGGACGAGGCCAAGGGCGGCAACCACATGGTCAGCGTCGACCTCGAGGCCCAGACCGTGGTCTCGCCGTCGGGCAAGACCTTCACGTTCGAGATCGATCCTGTCCGCAAGGAGAAGATGCTCAAGGGCCTCGACGCCATCGGCGAGACCCTGCAGCACGGCGGCGACATCGACGTCTTCGAAAGCAAGCGCGCGATTAGCCAGCCCTGGCTGGAGGCCTGATCTCCTCTCCCCTCCCCTTGATGGGGAGGGGTAGGGGTGGGGTGACGCGGCGGTGGATATCGTCACGCCCCCGATCCATTCTGACACGTGGGCTTCACCCCATCCCCAACCCTTCCCCATCAAGGGGAAGGGGGAGACCGTCAAAATGACCCTCATCCTCGCCGGCACGATCCGCATCGCGCCCGAACGCCTGGCCGACCTGCGCCCGCACCTGCGCGCCCAGGTCGAGGGCACGCGCGCCGAGCCGGGCTGCCTGGACTACGCCCTGACCGAGGATCCCCTGGATCCCGGCCTGATCCGGGTCTACGAGCACTTCGAGAGCGAGGCGGCGCTGGAGCACCACCGCGCCACGCCGCACATGGCCGCCTGGCGCGCCGCCTGCGCCGCGCTGGGCGTGCACGGTCGCGACCTGCAGTCCTTCGACGTTTCAGATTACCGCAAGATCTAGAGAGAGCCCGTCATGTCCACCCTGCTGCTCCTGCCCGGCGATGGCATCGGCCCGGAAGTCTGCGCCGAGGTGCGCCGCGTGGCGGCCGCCCTCACCCCGGATCTGAAGGTCGAGGAAGCGCCCTACGGCGGCATGAGCTATGACGCCCACGGCACGCCGCTGCTGGACGAAGTCCGCGACCAGGCCATCGCCAGCGACGCGGTGCTGATGGGCGCGGTCGGCGGTCCGCAATGGGCCAGCGCCCCGCGCCACCTGCGCCCGGAAGCCGGCCTGCTGAACCTGCGCAAGGCCATGGACGTCTACGCCAACCTGCGTCCCGCCTACTGCTTCGAGGCCCTGGCCAGCGCCTCCAGCCTGAAGACCGAGCTGGTCGCGGGCCTGGACATCATGTTCGTGCGCGAACTGGTCGGCGGCGTCTATTTCGGCCAGCCGCGCGGTATCGAGGACCTGCCGGACGGCCAGAAGAAGGGCTTCGACACCGCCGTCTACACCACCAGCGAGATCGAGCGCGTCGGACGCGTGGCCTTCGAACTGGCCCGCGGCCGCACCAATAAGGTCCATTCGGCCGAGAAGTCGAACGTCATGGAGTCGGGCCTGCTGTGGAAGCAGGTGATCACCGAGCTGCACGCCCGCGAATATCCTGACGTCCAGCTGGAGCACATCCTGGCCGACAACTGCGCCATGCAGCTGGTCCGCGCGCCCAAGCAGTTCGACGTCATCGTCACCGACAATCTGTTCGGCGACATCCTGTCGGACGCGGCCGCCATGCTGACCGGCTCGCTGGGCATGCTGCCCTCGGCCGCGATCGGCGACCCGAACAAGCCGGGCCTGTACGAGCCGATCCACGGCTCTGCCCCCGACATCGCCGGCAAGGGCCTGGCCAATCCGCTGGCCGCCATCTTGTCGTTCGAGATGGCCCTGCGCTGGTCGCTGAAGCAGGTCGAGGCCGCCGACGCCTTGCTGGCGGCGGTCAAGGCCGCGCTGGACGGCGGCGCCCGCACGCGCGATCTGGGCGGCGCCCTGACCACCGCCGAGATGGGCAGCGTCGTTCTGTCGCACCTCTGAGACCTTCCGCCAGGGCAATTCACTCGCCCCGGAAAACTGAAGTTAACGCCTGGCCCCTAGACGCTTAACCCCATCGCAAAGGCGTTGGGGGCCGGGCATGAACTTCCAGAATCTAAAGATCTCCGCCAAGTTGGCGGTCGCTTTCGGCGCCTTGATCCTGGCCTTCGTGACGTCCGCCGTCGTCGTCCTGGTCAGCCTCAATCAGATCCAGGAAGCCTCGACGTCCAGCCAGCGTTCGCTGGTCCTGGCGGCCCAGGCCGAAGCCATGGCGACCCTCGCCGAAGAGCAGCAGAACGCCTTGCGCGGCTATGTGCTCGCCGGCGATCCGGCCCACAAGCAGACCTACGACAGCGTGGGCAAGAGGTTCGACGACGCCCTGGATGCGTTCGAGGCCAAGACGACCCAGGCGCCCCAGAAGAAGCGCGCGCAAGCGATCCGCGCCGCCATGAACGATTGGCGTCGTGACGTCGGCGCGCCCACGATCGCCGCCATGAATGACCCGGCGGGCAAGGAACAGGCCGCCAGCATCGTCGGCAAGCCGTCCCTGACCAAGCTGCGGGCGCTGCAGGAAGACATGCGCGCCGCCGCGGTGGCGCGCGTGTCGATCCGGACCAAGGAACAGGCGAGTGCTCTGTTCATGGCCAAGACCTCGATGATCGTCGGCGGCCTGGTCTCCCTGGCCATCGCGGGCCTGATGGGCTGGCTGCTGTCGGCCACCATCGGCGCGCCCGTCAACCTGATCACCAGCGTCATGCGCCGCCTCGCTTCGGGCGACAACGGCGTCGAGATCCCCGCCATCGGCCGCAAGGACGAGGTCGGGGAAATGGCCGACGCGGTCGCCGTCTTCAAGGACGCCGCCATCGAGAAGTTGCGGGTCGAGGCCGAGGCCGTCGCCCACCGCAGCGCGGCCGAGGCCGAGCGCGCCCAGCACGAGCGCGAGAAGGCCATCGAGGCCGAGGCGGACGCCTTCGCCATGGACGCCCTGGGCCAGGCCCTGGACCGCCTGGCGTCCGGCGACCTGACCTACCGCATCAACGCCCAGCTGGCGCCCAAGACCGCCCAGCTGAAGAACGACTTCAACGCCGCCGCCGGCCGCCTGCAGGACGCGCTTCGCGGCATCAACGGCGCCACGGGCGGCATCAGCGCCGGCTCGGAAGAGATCGCCCAGGCCTCGGACGACCTGTCGCGCCGCACCGAGCAGCAGGCCGCTAGCCTGGAAGAGACCGCAGCCGCCCTCGACGAGATCACCGCCACGGTCCGCAAGACCGCCTCGGGCGCCCTGGAGGTTTCCGGGCTGGTCGCCCAGGCCCGCGCCGGCGCCGAACGTTCGGGCGCCATCGTCGACCAGGCCGTCTCGGCGATGAGCCAGATCGAGACCTCGTCCAACCAGGTCAACCAGATCATCTCCGTCATCGACGAGATCGCCTTCCAGACCAATCTCTTGGCCCTGAACGCCGGCGTCGAGGCCGCCCGGGCCGGCGAGGCCGGTCGCGGCTTCGCGGTCGTCGCCCAGGAAGTCCGGGCCCTCGCCCAGCGTTCGGCCGACGCGGCCAAGGAGATCAAGACCCTGATCTCGACCTCGACCCAGCAGGTCGGCGCCGGCGTCGACCTGGTCGCCCAGACCGGCGAGGCCCTTCGCGCCATCGTCGGCCAGGTCGCCTCGATCGACGCCCTGGTCAAGGAGATCGCCGCCTCGGCCCAGGAACAGTCGACCGGCCTGCATCAGGTCAATGTCGCGGTGAATCAGATGGACCAGGTCGTCCAGCAGAACGCCGCCATGGTGGAAGAGGCCACCGCCGCCACCCACTCGCTGAAGGGCGAGGCTGGCGAACTGGCCACGCTGGTCGGCCGCTTCCAGGTCGGTTCGCCCCAGGCGCACGCCGCCCAACGGCCGCGCGCGGCCTGACCGCTCTTTCACTGAACACCGATCACGTTCTAGGCTCTTCCCAACGATAAGGTTGGGAGGAGCGCATGACCCCGGGGCTCATGCAGACGACGCCGCTGATGATCAGCGGCATCCTGAACTACGCGGCCCGGGCCCATGCCGGGCGCGAGATCGTCTCGCGCCTGATCGACGAGCCGCTGTGGCGCTACGACTATGCGGGTCTGGCCCGCCGCGCCGCCCAGGCCGCCCACGCGTTGAGGCGTCTGGGCGTCGCGTCCGGCGATCGGGTCAGCTCCCTGGCCTGGAACACCCATCGGCACCTTGAGCTGTTCTACGCCGTCCCCGGGATCGGCGCGGTACTGCACACGGCCAATCCGCGCCTGTTCGACGAGCAGATCGTCTACACGATCAATCACGCCGAAAGCCGCGTGCTGTTCTACGAGCGCAATTTCGCCGCCCTGGTCGAGCGGATCGCCCCGCACCTGACCACGGTGAAGACCTTCGTCATGCTGTCGGACGCCGAGCGGACGATCCCGGGCGCGGTCGGCGCCATCGGCTACGAGACCCTGATCGCCGGCGAGCCCGAGGCGATCGACTGGCCGGTCTTCGACGAGAACGCCGGAGCCTTCCTCTGCTACACCTCGGGGACGACCGGCGATCCCAAGGGCGTGCTCTATTCGCATCGCGCCGTGGTGCTGCACGCCATGGCCGGCGGCCTGAACAGCGCGTTCGGCTTCACCGCCTTCGACGTCGTGCTGCCCTGCTCCAGCCTCTATCACGCCACCGCTTGGGGCCTGCCGTTCACCGCCCCGATGTGCGGGGCCAAGATCGTATTGCCGGCCGACCGGATGGACGGCGCCAGCCTGCACGCGCTGATCCAGGGCGAGGGCGTCACCTTCACCGGCGGGGTGCCGACCATCTGGACCATGTACCTGGACTGGCTGGACAAGACCGGCCAGCGGCCGGACAGCCTGAAGCGCGTCGTCATCGGCGGCAGCGCGGTGCCGCGCGCCATGGCCGAGACCTTCAAGCGCCGCTACGGCGTCCAGACCCTGCAGATCTGGGGCATGACCGAGACCTGCCCGATCGGCGTCGTCGCCACCCCGACCCCCGCCCTCGCCGCCCTGGGTGAGGAGGCGATGGACGAGGCGATCTGGACCCGCCAGGGCCGCCTGCAGTTCGGCATCGAGTTGCGCGTCGAGACCGAGGACGGCCAGGAGGCCCCCTGGGATGGCGAGACCTCCGGGGCCCTGCTGGTGCGCGGCCCCTGGGTGGTGCGCCGCTACTTCCGCAAGGAAGCCGATGCCGCGCGCCCCGACGGTTGGTTCGACACCGGCGACATCGCCACCCTCGACGCCAACGGCTTCATGCGCATCACCGATCGACAGAAGGACGTCATCAAGTCGGGCGGCGAGTGGATCAGCTCGATCGACCTGGAAAACGTCGCCGTCGGCTGTCCGGGCGTGAAGATCGCCGCCGTGGTCGGCGTACCGCATCCCAAGTGGGAAGAGCGGCCGTTGTTGGTGATCGAGGTCCATGAAGGCTCGGCGGTCGGCAAGGACGAGGTTCTGGCCTACCTGGCGCCGCGGATCGTCAAGTGGTGGACGCCCGACGACGTCGTCTTCGCCGCGGTGCCGCTGACGGCGACCGGCAAGATCGACAAGAAGGTGCTGCGCGAGGCTTGGCGGTCCCACCTGATGGGATGAGCGGTTTATCGGCAGGCCTTAAAGCTTCAACCGCCAGCTCTCCGACACCAGCCCCTCGGCGAAGCCGTCGTAGTCCCAGCTCTTCTCCAGCTCGAAGCCGAACCGCGCGTAGAGGCGGCGGGCTGGCAGCAGGTTGGCCTGGGTCCAGAGGACAACCTCGGCGTAGCCCGCCTCGCGGGCCCGCGCCAGACAGGCCGAGACCAGGGTCTCGCCGACGCCCAGGCCGCGCGCGGACGGCTCGACCAGCAGCAGCCGCAGACGGCCGACCGTTTCGGTCTCCCTGGCCAGCATGATCGAGCCGACGGGCCGTCCCTCATGCTCAGCGATCCAGCAGGCCTCCCGGGCGGGATCATAGGTCTTGACGTAGTCGGCGACGACGCCGGCCACGACGCCTTCGAAGCGGTGATCCCACCCCTCCTCGGCCGCGTAGAGCTGGCCATGGCGCTGGATGATCCAGCCCAGGTCTCCGGGCCCGGTGGGGCGCAGGGTGACGCTCATGGCTTCCCCTGGGCCTCGACCAGCGCCTTCAGCCTGGCCAGGTCGCGCGCCACCGCGGCCGCGTCGCGATCGAAGGCCGCGTCATCGTACAGGTTGGGCGGTCGATAGAGGGTCAGCCCCACCTCGGCCCCCTCGCCGTTGGCCACCACCCGCAGCGGCATGTACAGCTCGGTCCCGTCCGGCAGCGTCACCCAATGGTCGAGCACGCCATAGTCGTTGTCCGGCGAGAACCGCACCTTCACGTCACCGCCGGGACCGTGGGCGATCCATTGCTCGCCCGTGGGATCGCTGTCCCGCGTCAGGCCCGAGGCTAGGCCCGCCGCCCATTTCGTGAAGCTCCGTGGCTCACGCGTGAAGGCGTAGACCTCCGCCGCCGGCTTGTGGATCCGGATGCTGATGTGCCGGGACTCGAACATGGGCGCTACTCCACCGTCATCTGGGTCTGGGTGACCACCGCCACCAGACGGCTCCTTTCACCATCCTTGGCCTCGGTCTCGATCCGCGTCGTCCAGACGCTGGAGCGCTTGCCGATGTGCAGCGGCGTGGCGGTGGCGACCACGGTCGCCCCGACCTTGGCCGGGCCGATGAAGTTGGTCTTGCTCTCCAGGGTCGTGGTGCGCTTGCCCTCGGGCGTCGACAGGAAGGCGCCGATGGCCCCCAGGGTGTCGGCCAGGGCCATGGCCGCGCCGCCGTGCAGAATGCCGCCGGCGGTGCACAGGTCCGGGCGAACGACAAGCCGCCCCTCGACGCGGTCGGGGGCGGCGCTGGTCACCGTCACGCCCATCAAGGCGGCGAACGGCAACAGGTCGAGGTCGAAGACGGGCGTTCTCATGAGCGCATCTGACGCCCGTCTCCCGACCGGATGCAAGAGGTCAGCGCTCGCTGTCGAGGAACCGCATCATCTGTTCGGCGTAGCGCGAACCCGCCACCGCCTCGGCCGGGACCGCCGCCTCGATGGCGGCGAGATCCTCCGGCGTGAAGCTCACCTCCAGCGCGCCCAGGGCCTCGGCCAGGCGATCGCGGCGGCGCGCCCCGATCAGCGGCACGATGTCGTCGCCGCGTGAGGCGACCCAGGCGATGGCGGCCTGGGCCGTGGTCACGCCCTTGGTCTCGGCGACGTCGCGCAGGGCCTCGGCCAGCTTCAGGTTGGCGTCGAGGTTCTCGCCCTGGAAGCGCGGGCTGTGGGCCCGGAAGTCGCGACCGCCCTGACCCGTGTCCTTCGTCCAGTGGCCGCTGATCAGGCCGCGCGACAGCACGCCATAGGCTGTCATACCGATGCCCAGCTCGCGCAGGGTCGGCAGGATGTCCTTCTCGACCCCGCGCGAGACCAGCGAATACTCGATCTGCAGATCTACGATCGGCGCGACCTTGGCGGCCCGGCGGATCGTCTCCGACCCCATTTCCGACAGGCCGATGTGGCGGACATAGCCGGCCTGGACCATCTCGGCGATGGCGCCGATGGTGTCCTCGATCGGCACGGCGGGATCCAGTCGCGAGGGGCGATAGATGTCGATGTAGCCGACGCCCAGGCGCTTGAGGCTATAGGCCAGGAAGTTCTTGATCGCGGCCGGGCGGCTGTCGAAGCCCAGGAACTGGCCGTCGGGATCGCGCAGGGCGCCGGTCTTGACGCTGAGCACCAGCCGGTCGCGCTTGTGGGTCTTCAGCGCCTCGCCGATCAGCATCTCGTTGTGGCCCATGCCATAGAAGTCGCCGGTGTCGATCAGGGTGATCCCGGCTTCCACGGCGGCGTCAAAGGTGGCCAGGCTCTCGGCCCGGTCGCTGGGACCGTACATGTCGGACATGCCCATGGCGCCGAGGCCGAAGGCGAAAACGACGGGGCCGGTCTTGCCGAGTTGGCGGGTCTTCATGACGGTCTCTCCTTGAGAAGCGAGACGGGTTATGCGCGCGATCATGCCGTGCGATAATCCAGGAAGGTCCGCACGGGCCGTTCGGAATTTCGCACAATGCAGCAGGCCGACTTCGCCGATCTCGACGCCTTCACGGCCGTGGCCCGCGCCCGAGGCTTCCGCGCCGCGGCGGCCCTGCGCAACGTCTCGGCCTCGTCGCTGAGCGAGGCGGTGCGGCGGCTGGAGGCCCGGCTGGGCGTGCGGCTGCTGAACCGCACCACCCGCAGCGTCACCCCGACCGAGGCCGGCCAGAAACTGCTGGAGCGGTTGTCGCCCGCCCTGGCCGACGTCGCCCTGGCTCTGGACGAGGTCAACGCCTTCCGCGACAGCCCGACCGGCACGCTGCGCCTGAACGTGCCGCTGGTGGTCTCCAAGGTCGTCATGCCACGCCTCATCCCCAAGTTCCTGGCCCAGAACCCCGGCGTCACGGTGGAGATCATCGCCGAGGACAGCTTCATCGACGTGCTGGCGGCCGGCTACGACGCCGGGGTGCGCTATGACGAACGGCTGGAGAAGGACATGATCGCCGTGCCGCTGGCCGGTCCGCAACGCTTCATGCTGGTGGGCTCGCCGGCCTATTTCGCCGCCCACGGCCGCCCGACCCATCCGCGCGAGGTGCTGGACCATGCCAGCATCCGCCATCGCTTTCCCAGTGGCGCGACCTATGCCTGGGAGTTCGAGAAGGACGGTCAGACGCTCCGTCTGGATCCGCCGGCCCGCCTGACCTCGACCAATCTCGACCTGGAGATCGCCGCCTGCGAGGCGGGCGTCGGCCTGCTGGCCACCTTCGAGGACTTCGTGACCCAGGCGATCGCGGCGGGGCGGCTGGAGGCGGTGCTACAGGACTGGCTGCCGCCGTTCAGCGGCCCGTATCTCTACTACCCCAGCCGCCGCCACATGCCCGCGCCGTTGCGGGCGTTCGTGGACTTCGTGAAGGCGGAACGTCTGGCGGATCAGACCTGAGTCGTCTCAGGGCGCGCGAACATATTCCAGCCGCACCGCCTGAACCTCGCGTCCTTCGCGGGTCTCGAAATAGTCGTAGGTGAAGTGGTCGTCGTCCTGGACCGACATCACCTCGCGCAGCGGAGCGATCGTCCCCGGATGGGCGGGATCGGGCGCGGCGCCGGAGAAGGTGTAGCGCCGTGTCGCCGGGTCGTAGCCGCCCCGGGCCACGATCAAACCGGTGAAGTTGACGTCCATCCAGGTGCTGAAGAACGTCTTGGCGTCGGCGTCGTAACCGATATAGCCCAGCCCCTCGAACGGCTTGTCCTTGGACGCGATGCGCAGGGTCTGGCGCAGGTGGCGGCCGCCGAGCACCATCACGAAATCGGCCTCGCCCGGATCGACGGCGGGCGAGGCGCCCGGCGCGGCCCAATAGGTTTGCCTGACCGTCCAGTGACCCGCCAGGCGAGCCAGCGCGGCATGCTCGCCGTCCAACGGCGCGGCCCGCGCGCTCGTCGTGATCATCGCGACCAGAACCACCGCCTTGAATATTTGACGCATGCCCGTCTCTCCCTCCGGATACGGGCGACAGGAACGCGTCCGGCGACGACCTCGCAACTACCTCGCAGGTCGTCAGCTCAGCGCGCCGGACGCCAAGCTGGCGCAGATCTCGGCCGTATGGGCGTCAGCCGGAAAGGCGCAGTCGATCCTCAGCTCGTCGAGGGTCACGTCGCGCGGGGCGGCGAAGGTCGTGATGGTCTCGAAGAACCGCAGCGGTCCGGCGCGGCTGTTGAAGACCATGGTCAGCACCGGCTCGGGCTCGGCGCCCAGGTCGCGTCGCCGCCAGGCTTCCGGCACGTCGGGATAGCGCAGAATATCGTCCAGCAACGTGCGGATCACCGGATCGGACGGCGAGGCCGTCAGCTCGTCCTGCAGGCGGCGGAGGAACTTGGCCGCCACTTCCGGCCAGTTGGCGATCACCCGCCTGAAATCGGCCGGGTCGAAGATCTGGCGCAGCAGGTTGGCGTGCGGGCTCCGCCAGCCCTCCAGCACGAATTCATTGACTCGCCGAGCCGCGGCGTTGGCGGCCAGCACGTCGAAGCGGCGATTGATGACGAAGGCGGGACACGGCTCCTGGTGGCTCAGGATCAGGTCGACCGCCTGGCTCAGGCGCGCCATGGCCGGCTCGGCAAGGGCGCTCTCGGCATATCGCGGCGCATAGCCCGCCGCCAGCAGCAGGGCGTTGTGCTCGCGCAGAGAAACACCGAGGGCGTCGGCCAAGCGCGATACCGTCTCGCGGCTCGCCTGGGCGCGCCCCGTCTCGATGAAGCCCAAGTGGCGAGCCGAAATCGCGGCCTCGTGGGCCAGGTCCAACTGGCTCAGGCGGCGAAGCTCGCGCCATTCGCGCAGCAGCAACCCGATCGCTGGACGCTGGCCCACGCCTCTAGACCGGCAGCGGCCGGGGTTTGCGGTCCTCGCCGATGGCCACGAAGGTGAAGACGCCCTCGGTGACCTTGTGGGCCTGCTCGCCGTCGCGGCGGCGACGCCAGGCCTCGACGGCGACCTTGATCGAGGTGCGGCCGGTGTGAACGACCTTGGCGAACAGGCTGACCTCGTCGCCGACGAACACCGGGCTGATGAAGGTCATGCCGTCGATGGCGATGGTGGCGCAGCGGCCCGCCGCGCGGTGGAAGGCGATCGAGGCCGCCGCCAGGTCCATCTGCGACAGCAGCCAGCCGCCGAAGATGTCGCCTTCGGGGTTGGTGTCGGACGGCATGGCGATGGCGCGCAGCACCGGCGCCTCGTGCGGCCATTCGGCCTTTTCCCACGCCTTGGCGAGGGTCTCGGCGCGGTTGGCCGGCGGAACCTGGTCGCTCATGTCGCTTGGGGCGCCTAGTGGCCGCCGGCGCCTTCGTAGACGCCCGGAGCCAGGCGTTCGTCCTCATCGCCCTCGCCCGTGGCGGCCACGAAGCGGCGGTCGCAATACGAGCAGTCGACGAAGCCGGCCGCGCCCATCTCCAGCCACACGCGCGGATGGCCCAGCGCCCCGCCGACGCCGTCACAGGCGATGCGGTGCGAGCGAACCGTGATCGTCTCGGGCGCGGGGCCGGCGATCGCGGCCGGGTCCATGGCCGTCGGGGCGGTGGAAGGGGTCTTGGCCATTGGCGAGTCCTTGAAATCCGAACGTGGCCTTGGCGCGGCCGCGAACGAGGCATACCTATGCGACGCTGGAAGGCGCCGTCAATGAACGCGCGCCTCATCGGGCGTTTCTGGCGGCGTTCCGACGCCGCCGTGTTGCTATCTGGACGATTCATGGACCTGCCCGCCTACGCCATCGAAGCCGAAGGCCTGTACAAGACCTACGCGGCGACCAAGACCTCGCCGGAGAAGCGGGCGCTGAACGGCATCGACCTGAAGATTCCGCGTGGCTCGATCTTCGGCCTGCTGGGCCCCAACGGCGCGGGCAAGTCGACCTTCATCAACATCCTGGCGGGTCTGGTCCGCAAGACCTCGGGCACGGTGCGGATCTGGGACCGCGACATCGACCAACGCCCGCGCGACGCCCGCGCCGCCATTGGCGTGGTGCCCCAGGAGCTGGCCGCCGACGTCTTCTTCACCCCGCGCGAGTCGCTGGAAGTCCAGGCCGGCTTCTACGGCGTGCCCAAGAGCGAGCGCCGCACCGACGAACTGCTCAATGCCCTGGGTCTGGGCGACAAGGCGGGGGCCTATGTCCGCCAGCTGTCGGGCGGCATGAAGCGCCGCCTGATGGTGGCCAAGGCCATGGTCCACCAGCCGCCGGTGCTGATCCTGGACGAGCCCACCGCCGGGGTCGACGTCGAGCTGCGCCGCCAGCTCTGGCACTATGTGAAGGGCCTGAACGAGCTGGGCGTCACCATCGTGTTGACCACCCACTACCTGGAAGAAGCCCAGGAGCTTTGCGACGAGATCGCCATCGTCAACCGCGGCGAGGTGGTGGCCTGCGAACCGACAGCGACCCTGTTGCGCCGGATGGACAGCCGCAACGTCGTGGTCACGCCCGAGGCGCCCGTAACCACCGCCCCCGCCCTGGCCGGGTTCGACACCAAGCTGCGCAGCGGCGGCGCCTTCCAGGTCAGCTATCGCACCGGCCAGTCCAGCGTCGAGCAGGTGCTGGCGGCAGTGCGCGCCAGCGGCGTCCACATCAAGGACATCGCCACCGAGGACCCGGACCTGGAGGATGTCTTCCTGGCCCTGACCTACGGCGACCCGAACGCGGCCGATCCGACCAAGGACTGATCACTCGGCGCGCCTTCGCCGTCGCACGGCGAAGGTCGCTTGCCAGCCCGACCGACCCACGCCAGCTTCGCCGCGATTTTCGGCGTGGAGGGCGTGTGATGGCGAT
The DNA here is from genome assembly GCF_023935105.1 of Caulobacter segnis. NCBI lineage: Bacteria > Pseudomonadati > Pseudomonadota > Alphaproteobacteria > Caulobacterales > Caulobacteraceae > Caulobacter > Caulobacter sp. RL271. The sequence goes on from NZ_CP096040.1 coordinate 5,383,968, forward strand.
GCGGTTGCTCGGACTTGTGATGGCCCTGTGCCTGGGGTTGGCGCCGATGGCGCGCGCCGAGACCAAGCCGATCCCGGTCAAGGTCGTCGTCCTGGCCACCTTCGAGATCGGCGAGGTCACCGGCGATCGACCGGGCGAGTTCCAGCCTTGGGTCGAGGGCCTGCCGCTGAAGGAGACCATCCAGGTTCCCGGCCTGCGCAATCCGGCGCGTTATTCGCCGGAGACCGGCGTGCTGGGCGTGATGACCGACATGCGGGCCCGGGCCCGCGAGAGCGTCGCGGCCCTGATTCTCGACAAGCGGTTCGACTTCTCCAAGACCTACTGGATCGTGGCCGGCATCGCCGGAGCCGATCCCAAGGTCGCCTCGCTGGGCAGCGCCGCCTGGGCCAACTACGTCGTCGACGCCGACCCGATCTACGAGGTCGACGATCGCGAGATACCCACCGACTGGCCCTATGGCCTGTATTCGCTGGAGACCGACCGCCCGAACCTGAAGGGCTCGGCCCACGGCTCGTCGGGCATGGTCTGGGCGCTGAACCCCAAGCTGGTCGACTGGGCCTACGGCCTGACCGCCAACACGCCGATCCCGGACAACGGGGACCTGGCCAAGCTGCGCGCCGGCTATGTCGGCGAGCCCAACGCCTTGAAGCCGCCCTTCGTCCTCAAGGGCGACGCCCTGGGGACCACCCGCTTCTGGCATGGCGCCCGGCGCACCCAGTGGGCCGAGGACTGGGTGAAGCTGTGGACCGATGGCGCGGGAACCTTCACCATGACCGACTGCGAGGACCAGGGGATCCTCGACGTGCTCGATCTCTACGCCAAGGCCGGCAAGGTCGACTTCGGGAGGGTCCTGGTCCTGCGCACGGCCAGCAACTATTCGCGGCCGCCGCTGGGCGCGCCGACCTTCCCGCGGGCCTTCCACGGCGAGGGGGCGATGGCGGCCTTCGACTCGGCCTATCGTGTGGGCTCGGTCGTAGTCCGCGAGCTGGCCGGGCATTGGGACAGGTACGAGAACAGGGCGCCGAAGATGACGTCCATTGGGGAGATGGCGAAATGATCGAGAAGCTCTTCAAGCTCTCGGCCCAGGGGACCTCGGTGCGCACCGAGGTGCTGGCCGGCTTCACCACCTTCCTGACCATGGCCTATATCGTGATCGTCAATCCGACGATCCTGGGCCAGGCCGGCATGCCAATCGCCGCCGTCGCCGCCGCCACCTGCCTGGCGGCCGGGTTCGGCTCGATCCTGATGGGGCTGATCGCCAACTACCCGATCGCCCTGGCGCCGGGCATGGGCCTCAACGCCTATTTCACCTTCACCGTCGTCAAGGGCATGGGCCTGCCGTGGGAGACCGCATTAGGCTGCGTCTTCCTGTCGGGCGTGGCCTTCCTGGTCCTGACCGTGGCGGGGATCCGCCAGCTGATCGTCGGGGCCATCCCACGCCCGTTGTTCTCGGCCGTCGCCGCCGGGGTGGGCCTGTTCATCGCCTTCATCGGCCTCAAGGAGGCCGGCATCATCGTCGCCGATCCCGCCACCACCGTGGCCCTGGGCGACCTGACCAAGCCGACCGCCGCCCTGGCCATCCTGGGCCTCTTGATCATGGGCGGACTGATGGTCTGGCGGGTGAAAGGCGCGATCCTGATCGGCATCCTGGTCGCCGCCGGCGCCGCCTGGGCCCTGGGCCTGGCCAAGATCGTCCCCGGCGAGTCCGGCCTCTCGGCCCTGACCGCCACCGCCTTCAAGCTGGACATCCCGGCCGCCCTGCACCTGAACGGCGGGGCGGGAATGGCCATCGCCGAAGTGATCTTCGTTTTCCTGTTCGTCGACCTGTTCGACAATGTCGGCACCCTGGTCGCGGTGACCAAGAAGGCGGGGCTGGTCCAGCCCGACGGCACGATCCCGCGCCTGAACCGCATCCTCACCGCCGACAGCATCGCCACGATCGGCGGCTCGCTGGCCGGCACCTCGACCGTGGTCAGCTATATCGAGAGCGCCTCGGGCGTCGCGGCCGGCGGCCGCACGGGCCTGACCGCCGTCGTGGTCGGCCTGCTGTTCCTGCTGACCCTGTTCTTCGCGCCCTGGGTCCAGGCGATCCCGGCCGCCGCCACGGCGCCGGCTCTGATCATCGTCGGCTCGATGATGGTCGGCGCCCTGGCCGATATCGACTGGGACGACCCGGGCGTCGCCATCCCGGCCTTCCTGACGGTGATCGCAATCCCGCTGACCTTCTCGATCGCCAACGGCCTGGCGTTCGGCATCACCGCCTTCGCCGCCCTCAAGCTGCTGCGCGGCCAGGCCAAGCCGGGCGACTGGCTGCTGTTCGTGCTGGCCGCCCTGTTCGTGGCCCGCTTCATCTACATGGGGGTGGCCTGAAGGCGGCGGCGTGATCGCGTTTGCGCAGACGCCGCCTTTCGGATAAGACCCGCTTCCCGTCCCCCAAACCTCGGGACGGGCGTGTGCATCCGTAGCTCAGCTGGATAGAGCGTTGCCCTCCGAAGGCAAAGGTCACAGGTTCGAATCCTGTCGGGTGCGCCATTTTCCCCCTATAAAATCAGTCGCTTAGCGCGAATCTTGCGCTCGCTTGCGTTGGCCAAGAAGGGGAACAAAACCGGTCAAATCGGGTAGTTCGGGACTCGATTCCCCGGAATAGTCCCGAATAATGTTCCACCTCCGTTCACCCCGTCGGAGGCCAATATGGCTCCCCCACGCGCGCCGATCCCAGTCCGAGGTTCCCGCCGAATCGTGAAGCTGACGCGGATCACGTCGACAGTAGGGGTTGAGGTCCGCACATTGCACTTCACCTTCCCTAGCGGGACCGGACGAAGTCGGCGCTCCGCCGTTGAGTTCGTCCATGCTGAGCATGCCACGCTCGTCGAGGGCGCCGAGGCCTGGGCCGAGGTTGAGCAGGTTCGCGGCCACCCCTGGAGCTATTGGGTAGTCCGGCGTCAGGTCGGAGTTCCGACCGATGCCGGCGCTCTGCTCTAGGCTTTCGGCTGCAGGGCGAAGTACGGTTCGCCCGTTTCGCCGGCCTCAGCGCGGTTCAAGACCTTGTTCTCGCGCCCACGGGCGACGAGCGTCCGGATCCCGCGATATCGGATCCCGTACAGGATGTTGGTGCAGCCGAACGGCAAGCCTTTCGGAGACAGCTTGTAGTAGGTCTCGTTGTGCAGGCTGATCGCGCCCGGCAGGTAGGCATCATCGCCCTTCTCGGCGGCCTCCTTGATCATGATGTCGAGGAGGTGGTCGATTTCGTCGAGGGTCATGGCGCTCCGCCTATGACGATTCCCCAGGCCGCTGAGCGCCCAGCCTTGAAGGTGTCACAGGAACGGTGGGATCATCGGAGTTTCAACGCTACGTGGGCCGTAGCGCGGATGCGCTTCCGGAAAAACCTGCGGACGCGACTTGGCGGCTGACATGCTCAACCTGCGTCGCCGAGTCTAATCTCCACGTGGAGCGAATGAACGTCTCCTATGATCAGGGAACTCGGACGATCAGTGAGATCTCGTGCGGTTAGCCGTACGGGGACCGCCCTACACCGCCGCTAACATCTATAAATTACGTGGCTGTCGGCAACGAATGCCGTTTCCCCGCCGGGCCGCGCCCTAGACGCTCACGCGCGTCCCGAGCCTGTAGTCTCGGCAATCCAGTATGGTCGCACCGGAGTGGCCTTAGCTGCCGACGCGATCAGAGGGACAACCGCGAAAGCGAGGCCAACGCGCCACAACGCTGGTGGTCTAACGGCGAGCCCCCTGTCCGGCGCCCCCGGCGCCCGCTAGGTCGCGGATGTGAACCGCGCCCTATACACCCGGGGCGTGGTCGCGAACCGTGCACGGAAGTGGCGGCGCAGGGCGGCAGCGCGGAAACCGACAGCGTGGGCGATCTGCTCGACGCCCGCCGGCGTCGTCTCCAGCAGGTCGCGGGCTCGGGCCAGGCGCTCGGCCAATAGCCAGCGGGCCGGGGTCGTACCGGTAGCGGCCTCGAAGCGGCGCAGGAAGGTGCGCGAGCTCATGCCCGCGGCTTCCGCCAGGGCCTTGACCGTGTGTTCGCGACCGAGGTTGGCGCGCATGCGGTCCAGGATCGGCGAGAGGCGCGAGGACTCCAAAGCGTCGGGCACCGGCTCCTGGATCAGCTGCGCCTGGCCGCCGTCGCGATGGGGCGGTACCACCAGCCTCCGGGCCACGATATTGGCCGCCCTCGGACCGAAGTCCCGGCGTATCAAGTGCAGGCCCAGGTCCAGCCCCGCGGCGCTACCGGCCGAGGTCAGGATGTCGCCCTCGTCTACATAGAGCACGTCCGGCACCACATCGATATCCGGATAACGGACGCGGAGCGTATCGACATCGTGCCAGTGGGTGGTCGCGCGTCGCCCCTTCAGCAGGCCCGCCGCCGCCAGTACGAAGACGCCCGAGCAGATCGACATTACCCGCGCGCCGCTAGCGTGAGCCTTCTGGAGCGCCTCGATCACCGGTTGGGGGACGGGCTTGTCCGCGCCCCGCCAGCCCGCGACGATGATCGTGCCCGCCTGCTCCACCAGGTCCAGCCCGCCATCGGCGATGACTTGGACGCCGCCAAGGCCGCGCAACGGGCCCTGCTCGATCGCCGCCGTCGCGAAGGTGTACCAGTTGGGGCCCATTTCCGGCCGCGGCAACCCAAAAAGCTCGACCGCCGATCCAAACTCGAACGTGCGCAGGCCGTCATAGACCAGGGCCACGACCTTCAAGTTCTTGGGACCGTTGGCCGACGTCGGACGAAGGGATGATTTTGGCATGATCACGACGGTCTATGGCAATCAGGCCGACTAACCCAGCCTGGCCGCATCGGGCAAGTCTCCCGCGCCAATCGAGGAGGCTGTGTTGAGTTTCGTTTCCGCCCTTCCCGCCGCGCCGTCGCCGGTAGCTATCGCCCACTTCTCCCACCGCCTGGCCGTGGAGACCGATTGTACCGACGTCGCGGCGGAGCTGCGAACCGGCCAGGCTGACTTCGTGCTGCTGCAGGTTGTAGGCACGCCGCAGATCTATGCCCGCCGCCACGTGCCTGGCGCTCTGCACTTGCCGTACGTCGAGATCACAGCCGAGCGAATGGCGGCGTGGCCGGTCGACACCCTGTTCGTGGTCTATTGCGCTGGGGCGCACTGCAACGGCGCAGATCGCGCCGCGCTGAAGCTGGCGATGCTGGGTCGCCCCGTGAAAGTGATGAAGGGCGGAATCGCCGGGTGGAAGGAGCAAGGCCTGCCGTTCGCGACCGGGACGTGGCCGGGAAGCCTGTTCGTCCCCTGACTGAGCGTGATGGCGGGCTGACTTCGCACAGTCCTTTGTGGAACCAGCGACAAGTCCGATTTCCACCCAGCGAGGACGTGGAGAAGGTCTGTTATGCGGCCCCCTGCACTCCCCTCGCCTGCTCCAGCTTCAGCGCGGCCCAGATCACCTTCAGTTGCTGAGGAATAACGGGGAGAGGGTCAGCCTGCCGCGGCGCCGACTCCGGCCGCGCCGACATCACCACGGCATCGAACAGACGGTTCACGAAAGCCCTCAAATCAGAAGAGCGGATTGGGAACCAGGACTGTAGGAACACGTCGGCTTTCCGACAGTTCTGTGCACATGCCTCGCTACCTGTTTCATACCCAAGACGGCCACGTGTTCCACGACAATGAGGGCAGAGAACTCGCGAACCCCGCGGAAGCGAGGCGGGCTGCCCTGAACTTTCTCAGCGAGAATCTGAGGGACAATGGCGCCTTCTGGGAAACAGGCTCCTACCAGGTCACGGTGACAGACGCCGACAACCTCGTGCTGTTCACCCTAGAAGTTCTGGCGACGATGAGCCCAGCAATGTTAGGCCAAGCCGGCAGGTAGATCGGGCCACTGGGCTGACGACGAGCCTAGAACTCGGAGAATAACCTCCGTGGTCATGGATCTTTCCGAATTCCGACGACGCCTCTCAACACTGGGGCCTGATATCCACGCCTGGCCCGACCGGGACGCCGCCATCAACCTGCTGGCCCGATCCGACGACGCGGTCGCCCTGCTGGCGGCCGTCGGCGAGGAAGCGCTCGGCGCCTCCGCGACGCGAACCGCGGACGCTGTCCTCGACGCCATCCAGGACAAGGCGCCCGAATAGATCGACACAAAAAAGCCCGGCGGTGTCCCGCCGGGCCTTTCTGACGCCTGGTCGCGTCAATCGATCAGAAGAAGCGCTCGCCCAGCCGGATCGTGTCGCCGGGCGCCACGACGGTCGAGGGCGTCAACTCCGACTTCTCCTCGGTGGTCTCGCCGTTGTGCTTGATCCACACGTTCTTCTTGTCGGCGCGATAGGTAAAGCCGCCGGCGGTGGCCACGGCGTTCAGAACCGTCAGGCCCGAGGTGTAGGGATAGGTGCCCGGCTTCTCGACCTCGCCGAGGATGTAGAAGGGCCGGAAGGTCAGCACCTCGGCGCTGACGCGCGGATCCTTCAGATAGCCATCGCTAAGCGCCCGCTGCACGGCGATCTGGAATTGGCCAACCGTAAGACCGCCCGCCTTCAGCTCACCGATCAGCGGCAGGGACATCAGGCCGCTGCCGGTAACGAAGAATTCGCCCGAGAGCGAATCCTCGCCGTAGACGGTCACCCGGACCTTGTCGCCCGGGCCAAGCAGGTAGTCCATCGACTGGGCCGCCGCCGAAACGGGCGTGCCGCCGATCGCCGCCTGCTGGGCGTGGGCGACGCCGCCCAGCGCGCCGAACGTCATGCAGACGGCCAGCGCCAGCATCGCGAGCGAGCGCGAGAGTTTCGAAACATCGATCATAGCGAAGCTTCTCACCTTGGAAACTTGTCGAGTCTGGAGGTTGAAATGCCACATCGCACGTGACCGCGAGATGAACAAGGCGAAGTCTCAGGCGGCGCGCGCTTTACTGAACTGAATGATCTTCGGCTCGCCGCCATCAAGTCTAACGGCGGTCAGGACGCCAGTGGCGTAGGCGCCCGTGTCGACATTGATCCGCTGGCGCCCGACGAACACCTCTTCCACCGGCGTATGGCCGTGAACGACGGTGGCGCCCAGGCCGTGTGGATTGTCGAGGAACTCGTTGCGGATCCACAGCAGGTCGGCGGCCACCTGGCGCTCCAGCGGCAGGCCCGGCCGCACGCCCGCGTGCACGAAGACATAGTCGCCATAGACGACCATCAGCTCCAGTTGACGCAGGAAGGTCGCGTGCGCCACCGGGAAGGCCGCGCGGAAGGCCTGTCGGGTCTGCTCCCAGACCTCCGGATCGGCCCGGCCCACAGGCCGCTGGACGCCGTACGAAGCCATGGTCTCGCCGCCGCCGTACTCCACCCAGGACGGTCCCGCCTGCGGGTCATCGAGGAAATGCAGCAGCGTCTCCTCGTGATTGCCCATCAGGGCGCGAAACTCGAAACGCCCCTCGTTGGCCGCCTGCGCCTTCAGGTCGATCAGCCGATCTATCACCGCCGCCGACTGGGCGCCCCGGTCGACATAGTCGCCGAGCATGACCAGCACCGGCCGATCCTCGCGGCCCGTGGCCCGATAGTCCTCGGTCATCCGATCGACCAGGCCGTCCAGCAGGTCCAGCCGCCCGTGAACATCGCCAACGGCGTAAACCACGCGACCGTCCGTGGAGACGGCGCGGCCGGGCTGCTGCTTGGGACGGAACAGGGATTTGAACATCGCACTCGCCAGAGCGCCGACAGGGCGCCGGAACTTCGATTGCCGATTTTGCCCCAGCCAGCGGCTCAGTTCAACGGGCGCCCGATACGTTAACCTGCAATTCAGGACAATTGTTGATGTCGAATTTACTGAGTAAATTTGGATCTTATTGTAGTTAATTCCAAAATAACTACAGGTCTATATTTGAATTAAACTATCTAAATTCAGCTCAAATTCGAGCCTCAAATGAATACTGACCCCACGAACACAGCGGGGTCAGCATGTTCAACACGCGCAACACTGTTATCGGAATTGCCGCCGCCGTCGCGACGATGACCGGCGCCAGCGCCCAAGCCGGCTCCATGCCGTTCATGCCGCGCGGCGAGGGCGTCAGCGCCCCGATGGGCTTCGCCGAGCTCTGCCGCCGCGACTCCGAGACCTGCGGCCTGCCGAACAGCCAACTGGCCCTGCTGGGCGTCGGTCCCCGCGCCAGCTTCACCCCGACCTCGTCGGTGGGCGCCGCCGCGCCGCTTCACCATGAAGCCGACCCGAAGCCCACGACCGACGGCGTCCAGCCGGCCCTGGCCGAAGCCTCGCCGGTCGTCGCGGTCGAAGACGCCGGCCAGCCCCGCGAAGCCCTGGCCGCGGCGGCTCCGGTCGCCGCCAACGAACCGGTCGCCATCGAGCCGGCCGTGTCGACCTGGGGCGCGCGCGGCGAGCGCGAGCAGCTGAAGCTGCTGAACCAGATCAACCAGGCGGTCAATCGCGAGGTCAAGAAGGCCAGCGACATGGACCTCTACGGCATGCCCGAATACTGGTCGCTGCCGCGGATGATCGGCGGCAAGCTGTATGGCGATTGCGAGGACTACGCCCTGGAGAAGCGCCGCCGCCTGATCGCCGCCGGCGTCCCGGAAAGCGCCCTGTCGCTGGCCGTCGCCGTCACCGCGCGCGGCGAAGGCCACGCCGTGCTGATGATCTCGCTGAAGAGCGGCGACATGGTGCTGGACAACCTCACCCCCTGGGCCACGCCCTGGGAAGACCTGAACTACCACTGGGTCCAGCGCCAGGTTCCCGGCACCGCCCTGTGGACCACCGCCGTCTGATCAAGCGACAAGGTTCACGAAGAAAGCCCCGGCGCCTCTGGCCCCGGGGCTTTTTGCGGCTCCCTCGAAGCGATCCGCCGAAGCGGCCTTCGTCAAATACGTTCGCGCCCGCTCCGGGGAACCGGAGCGGGCGCGAAGGTTGTTGTTTGAAGAGATGGTAGGCGAGCCGTCCGACCGCCGACCGCGACCTAGAGCAGGTGCGAGACCGTCAGGGCCAGACCGACCCAGAGGCCCAGCGAGACCATGGCGCCAAGGCCCAGTCCCACCAGCGGCGGCAAGCGCTTGCCACGCTCGGTCCCCGACACGTCCACCGGAGCGGCGTCCACCTGGGCGAATGACATTTTGGCGTCGATCATCGATCAGCACTCCTGATGCTGATCCATGTAGCTTCGCCACGAATAAGGACGCCTGAATAAACAGAGTCTATTGCGCGTTAAGCATACACGCACGAGTTGGGTATTTTTCCCCGCGACGCTGTGAGTCAATTGCGCTAGCGTGTGGACGTCGGAACTGGAAAACAGTCCGCGGCAAGGCACGGAAGTTAGAGGGTCATCTGGTGGACGGGGGATCGTTTAGCGAATTTCTCGCGCCAGGATTGAATAGGCCGCTTCCGCGTGTCGCGGTGGACTTGCGTAAACGCGGGCTCGACATCGCCGCCTCGGCCTTGCTGCTCATATTGTTCGCGCCCTTGCTCCTGCTGGCCGCCTTGCTGATCAAGCTGGAGTCCCCCGGCCCCGCCCTCTTCCGCCAGACGCGTGGCGGCCTGGGCGGCGCGCGGTTCCAGATCCTGAAGCTACGCACCATGCATTGCCGCGAGGATGGTCCCGATCTCGTCCAGGCTCGGCGTGGCGACAACCGCGTCACCCGTACCGGACGCATTCTGCGAGCCACCAGCATCGACGAGCTGCCGCAGTTGCTGAATGTCCTGCGGGGCGACATGTCCCTGGTTGGACCGCGCCCACACGCGGCCGCCCACGACGACTACTACGGCGTACGGATTCCCGAATATTATGCGCGCTACCAGGCGCGCCCTGGTTTGACGGGTTGGGCGCAGGTCAAGGGCCTACGCGGCGGCACGGACACCGTCGAGGCCATGCGGCGGCGGGTCGAGGCGGATATCGACTATATCCAGTCCTGGTCGATCCTGAAGGACGCCAAGATCGTCCTCTTGACCATCCCCAGCCTGCTGATCTCCGGAAACGCCTACTGATCTACGGCAGTTGGTCTTGGGCCCTGGCGGCCCGTTCGGCGACGATCAGGAAGGCCAGACCGATCCGTCCCGACGGGTTCTGGATGGTGTTGGCCAGAGCCTTCAGGCGACGTTCGCCGTTCTGCCGGCCATACTCGATCCTCGCCTGGTACATGACCTGCCGCCGCGCCTCCGAGCTCAGCAGCGGCCAGTTCTCGTAGGCCAGGCGTGTCCTGCTAACGAACAGGCTGGTCTGCAGCGGGGCCACGTCGAGGGAGTGCTCCAGCGCCTGGTTGGCCGCCGTGACGTCTCCGCGCTGGAAATCGACCGCCGATTTCCGCAGCCAAGCGCCGCCCGACCCGGGACGCATCGCCACCTCGCGGCGGCTCAGCGCCTCCAGCCGGGCCTTGGCCTTGGCATCAGGAGCGTTTCGCGCCAGGCCGGCCTCGATGCTGGTCGCCAACACTTCAGCGGAGGCCGTCGGCATGGCCGAAAGATCGCCGCCGAACCGGGAGGCGACGAGCGGGATCGCCGCCAGCAGAGAGACGACCAACACCACGCTCGCGAAGGCGATCGCGCCGCGGGGCGGGACAACTTGCGTATCGCGACGGCGTGGGGCGGGCGCGGAGGCCGTCACGGCGCCCAGGCCAACCGCGAACAGGGCCTGCAGGGCCGGAACCTGAGCGGCGAAATCGGAAAAGCCATGCAGCAGCACGACCAAAGCCGCAGCGATGGCCGCTCGCGCCAGCGTCCCGGCCATGCCCGGCTTCATCGCCTCGCCGCCCGCGCGCCAGAGCGCGACGAGCAGCCAGGACAGCATGAACAGGCTGCCGACGATTCCGCCTTCCTCGAGCCATTGGAGATAGAGGTTATGGGTGGCGCGAACGTCGAACAACACTTTCAGGTTTTCGGTGGTCATAATCATCTGATTGACCACGGGGAATGAGCCCAGACCGAAGCCGAACCAAGGTGACGACTTGAACGCCTCCCAGTGAGCGGCCGAGATCATTTGACGAACGGTCGCATCGCCCTGCAGGTTCTCCAGGCGCGCGGCCGTGAGGTCTGCGCTGCGCATGGCCAGGCCAACCACGACCAACAGCGCCGCGAGGCCGCCGATGATCGCCACCGCGCGAACCTTCCGCCCTTGGGCGATGACCTGCCAGGTCAGCAATACCGCCAAGCCGACAACCGTGGCGAAGATGCCGCCCCGCGATGCGGTCAGGGCCAGGCCGACACCGAACACCGCCGCCAGGCCAAGGCTGACACTGGCGCCCAGGCCCAGCCTGTCGAGCCGCAGCGAGCCGCCGGCGCGCTGGATCGCCTGCGAGAAGAAGGCCGTCGCGAAGACAACCCCAACGCCCATCAGGCTCGCGGCGCTATTGGGACTCAACAGCGTGGCCGTCAGGCGCGGTCTGGCGCGGAGGCCGACATGGTTGACGATCGCCAACGCGGCGAACGCGCCCAGGGCGAGCAGCAGATACCAGATCAGCGCCCTGCGCCGGGTCTCGGAAGCGCCAATGATCTGGCTGGCCACGAACAGGCAGGCCAGGCCCAAGAGGCGCAGGATATTGATAACGAGGGATGAGCGATCGACGGTGATCGACCCGCCGTGCGGCCCCAGATAACGCCAAACGGGATGCGCCCCGCCAGGCCCAAACGGCGTCAGGCTCCAGGCGACGGCCACCAGCAGGGCCAAGAACATCAGGCCAGGCCAGAGCGAGGTCGCCCCCCCGGACGCCTTTCGCGCCCAACCGCAGAAGAGCAGGAGGCTCAGCAGAAAGGCTGCCTGAAAGACGCCGAAGACGGCCGCCACGGCCACGTCGCTGGCGCCGAATGCAATGATCTCGACCAGGATCAAGCTAACGAGGGCGCCGATCGCGACGCCCTCGGAAACTTGCAGCCTTCGACTCTTGGAAGCTCCGGGCGACGGCGCGCCCCCGCCCGATCGCATCCTAGTCCGCATAGTACTTTCGATAGTTGGCGTAGTAATAGTAGGAGTCGCCGTAGCCGTAGCGGGACTGAGCCTTGAGGTCCATCTGGGTCAGGGCGACGCCGGCGATGAACGCGCGCGTGCCCTGAAGCAGACCCAGGGCCGACTGCACCGCCTTCACCGGCGTCTTCTTCCAACGGACCAGCATCACGACGGCGTCCGCATGCGGCGCCAGGATGCGGGTGTCGGCGATCGCCAGCAGCGGGGCTGTGTCCAGAAGGACAATTTCGTAGCGGTTGCGCAACTCCTGCAGCAGGCGATGCATGGCCGCCGAACCGAGCACGTCACGCGGCGTGTAGGCCGACTTGGCGAGCGGCAGAATCTGGGCGCCGCTTTCGTCGTTGACCAGCGCCTGGTCCAGGGTGCTCACGCCATTCAGCACTTCCAGCAAGCCGACCGACGCCGGCTCTTTCAGGAACTGGCTGATGGCGCTCTGGCGCAAGTCGCAGTCGACGACCACGACCTTGGCGCCCGAGCTGGCCAGGGTGCGCGCCAGGGAGAAGGTCGTCGTGGTCTTGCCTTCGCCCGGCAGGGACGAGGTCACCGCGATGACTTTCACCGTCTCACCGACCTTGGAGAACAGGATCGACGCGCGCAGCTTGCGCAGGCTCTCGGCAAAGCTGGAAAGTGGCTTGGCCAACAGATAGTCCGGCGGCGTGAGGCCCTTCAGGGTCTTGGCGTCGTCGACCGTGGTGCCAAGGCTCGGCACCGCGCCCAGATAGGGCAGGCCCAAACGACGCTCGACCTCGTCCTCAGTGAACAGGCCGGCCATCAGGATCTCGGCCAGCACCACCGCCGCGACGCCAGCGCCCAGCGCCAGAACCAAGCCCAGCGCGAAATTCAGCGAAGGCTTGGGATAGCTCGGGCCGGTCGGGATCTTGGCGGGCGACACCACGCGGGCGTCGGCCTGCTCGATGCCATCTTGGGTCGTGGTCTGCTTGAAGCGAGCCAGCAGAGTCTCGTACAGCGTCTTGACCGACTGAGCCTTGCGCTCCAGTTCGGCCAAACCAATGGCGGCGCGGTTATTGCCCGCCAGCGTACCCCTGGAGGCCGAGACGCTCGAAGCCACCGAACCGGTGCGCTGACGCGCGACCTGGGCCTGCGCCTCGAGATTGGAGATGATGCGGCGGATTTCGGCCTGGATCTGGCCGTCGATGTCGGCGAGCTCGCGCTTGGCCTTCAAAAGATCCGGGTGACGATCGCCATAGCGACCGGCCAGATCGGCGACCTGGGCGCTCTTGGTGGCCCGCTGCTGGCGCAGCTGCTGCACGACCGGCGAATTGAGGGACTCCCCGACATCTTCGCCCGTGCTGCCGCGCGCCAGCTGCTGGCGAGCGATATTGAGGCGAGCATCGGTTTCGGCCTGCGCGGCCCGGCTCAGGGCCAGTTGCTGGTTCAGGCCCGAGATTTCCTGCTCGGTCAGGGTGGCGCCCTCGGCGCTGAGCAGGTTGTTGGCGATCTTGTACTGCTGGACCGCGGCGTCAGCCTGCTGCACCTGGTCGCGCAGTTCGGCGACACGGGTGTCCAGCCATTCGTTGGCCTTCTGGGTCGCGTCGAACTTCGCCTCGAGCTGCTCGGTCAGGTAGAGATTGGCGAAGGCGTTGGCCAGATCCGCGGCCCGCTTTGGATCGGTGTGCGTGTATTCGATCGAGATCAGATAGGTCAGGCCCGCTCGACGGACCTTGAGCCCGCCCAGCACCCTGTCGACGATACGTTCGCGCTGGCGCTGGAGCTCCACGGGATCCGTGACCGCCGTCGGCGCCGCAGCCTTCTTGAGCGACGACAACCATGCCGTCGCTCCCTTGGCGTTCGCCAGATAAGGATTAAAATACGGATCCTGCTCGAGCTTCAGGTCCTTGACGACCCGGGCGGCCAAGGAGCGCGACTTCAGAACCTCGACCTCGGTGTCGACGACGGACGAATCCGCCGGCAGCCCCGAGAGCACCGCGTTCATGTCGGTGACCTGTTCCTTGCGCACGTCCAGCATGACCTGGGCCGTCGCCGTGTACTTGGGCGTCTGCTGCAGGGTGAACAGCACCACCGCCGCGAACACGACCACCGCCACGGCCGCGAACAGCCGGAAGCGTCGCCTGAACGTCGCGATCACGAGATTCAGGTCAAAAGACAACGCTCCGGTGTCATTCACCGGAGCGTTCGAAGTTTCAAAACCGGAGCCGTCCATAAGTACTCTCAGTATCCGGCAAATCTTGCCGTTTCGTGGACGTTTTGGATCAGAACTGCAGGGCGACCGAAGCGATCACCTTGTTGTCCTTGAACGAAGCGCCGCTCTGGGCGCCGCTCGAGTCCTGCTTCAGGTAGTTATACGTCAGGAACAGGCCCACGCGGCGGTTCAACAGATAGGTCGCCGTCGCCGAGAAGTTGTCGCGCTTGTCGTCGCGATCGACGCCCTTGTAGTTGTCCTTGCCATGCGTGTAGGCGGCCGACACCAGGACATTGCGCAGGAGTTCGTGGTCGATCGACGCCCCGATGTTATTCGAGATGTAGCCCTGCGAACCGACAGCCGTCGATTCCTCGATGGTGCGCGACCCGTTCACGCCGATCGTCGTCAGCTGGGTCGGGAACCATTCCACGCGGCCCGCCGCGTTGAAACCGTCAACCTTGCTGAAGGCCGGATTGTCGTAGGACTGCTTCATGTAGCCGACCTGGATGTCGCCACGCACCAGTTCGGAAACATCGAAATTGGCGCCGACGCCGACCACGTAGCCGTCCGACGAACGGTCAGAAGCAACGATCTTGGTGTCGTAGTCCTTCTTGTTGCCAAGGGCCGAGAAATAGACGGCTGTGTCCGGGCTGACCGCGTACTCGGCCTTGGCGCCGTAGTAGATTTCATTGCGGTCACGGAAGTCCTGGTCGACGGTGCCCGTGCCAGCGATATTACGAACGTCCTTGTAGTTGAAGTCCCTGTCGTCCACGCGACCGGTGACACGAAGGCGGTTGAACTCCTTGGTCAGCACGATCGAACCTTGGTTCAGATCGTATTTGACCGGCTCACCCGACGCCGTGGGAGCGGTCGGCGAGGTGCGCGGCTCGACAAGCCTTTGGGCCTGGGCCGAGAGGGCGATGTTGGAGCCGCGGTCGATGTCGATCCGGCCGTTGCCCGCGAGGGTGTATTCCTCGGCGTTTTCCGTATCGTTGTCGGTGTAGCGGATCACGTTGGCGCCAGCGAAGAAGCCCAGCGCATGACGCGACCAGTCCGAACGGACCGCCACTTCCGGCTTTACGCGCCAGATGTTGTCGTCGGTCTTGCCGGTCGCGACGGCGTAGATGTTGTCGTTATGCTCGAGATCCACCGTCACGCGCGGATAGACCGTAAAGCCGCCGGCCTTCTGGCCGGTCGCCTCGTAGTCGGGGCGCGGGCGCTGACGAACGGAGACGTTCTTGTCGCGCTTGAAGTTGGAACCGAGATCTTGCGCCTGAGCAATTTGGGGCGCGGTGAACGCGATACAGGCCACGGCGGCCGAGCACGTCAGGAGTTTCATATCATATCCCCACCAGTAAGCGGTGGCCGACGCGCGTCGTGACGCGCCGGTCCACCACGAGGTTTCTTAACTTAGCTGCCGCAGTAGGCGGCGATCACGCCAGCGCACGGATCGTACGGCGCCGGAGTGACGGTCGTCGTAGTGCCGCCGCCAGCGCCCGTCGCGGCGTCGCCGCCGGTCGCGGTCGAAGCAACGCCGGCCAGGCTGACCAGCACGCTCGGCGCGCCGCCGGCGTCGGTCGCGGCCGTCTGAGTGACGGTGGCCGATTGACCAGTCGCCGCCAGCTGTTGGGTCACGGCCGGAGCCGAAGCCACTTGCTGGGCCATTTCCGGAGCCACCGCGGAGGCGACCTGGATAGCGACGCCCGCGCTGACCGTGCCGCTCGAGACAGCTTGGATCAGGGCGGCGGCGATCACCGTCGGCGAAGCGCCGCTGGCGGCCAGGGCGGCCGAGATCGCGGCCTGGATGGCGGCGAGCTTTTGCGCCGGCGTCCGCTGAGCGAAGCCCGGTTGTTGCGCGGCCGATTGGGCCGCGGCCGCGATGGTCGCCTGCAGAGAGGCGGCCGTCGGGGCCGGCGTGTTTTGGGCCCAGACGGCGCCAGCGCCGACGGGGGCGAGCGCGACAGCCAGACTAATGGCGATAGCGCGAACGCGATGAGAAGCCATTGCTCCCTCCAATTGAATAGGGTCCCTTTAGGACAACGTAAACCAATGCTCTAGCCCGAAATGCACTTTTTCGTCGATTTCTCGCCGACACCGTTTCCGGAAGATCACACATGCGCGCAATCTTCACGCGAAAGAGAACGCTGACGGACCTTTAAGACTATGAATATGACGTCTTTGCCCCGCCATGGCAGATACGCAGAGTTTTTTCGGCGGTTTGGTTAGGCCTAAAAAATCATGTACGGCCGCGTATGGCAACGCCGCACATGCAGAATCCATGGTAAATGCCGCGAATCTAACCGATTGCGCGTTTTAGGCGACCAAATAGTTCGAATAGTTCGCAGTGCGTTTGGTTAAATCTAGGCCACCGCAACCGCTGCTGTTTGAACCTGTTGTCTCTGAACAAGACAACCATACCAGCCGAGACCCGCATAAGTCTCGTAGCCGGGCGTCAATGCATAGCCGACCGTGATGTCGCCGTCGGCATAGCTTCCCATCGAACCGGACGAGACATCCAGCGGGAAGATTTCGCTGAGAACACCCTGGCTGTCGGACGAAGCCAATACGCGCCCCTTTTGGTCCAGCAGCATCACCCGCGAGCGTTCACGCTCCTCGGACGTCAGGCGCACACCGTCCACGACGGCCTGGGCCTGGGGCCGCCAGTCAAAATGCACGCCGAGCACGCCCAGCACCTCGCCCTTGGACTGGCCGCCGGCGCGGATCGCCGTGGCGTAGGTGGCCACCGGCGCATCGCCCAGCGCTTGGGAGCGCTCGATGTCGCAAGCCACGAAGTCGTCACCGCTGGCCGTGGCCATCCCGTCCTTGAACCATCGCGCCTCGGCCACCGAACGGCCGATGACGTTCGGATAGCGGCCCGGCCGGCCGTTGGCGACGATCCGCCCCTTGGCATCGCAGATCCACAGATCGAGATAGACGGTGTAGGCGTCGAGGATCACGCCCAGGCGCTCGTTGGCGTAACGGCTCGCGGCGGCGTCGTCGCTTTCGGCCAGGCACGCCACCACCGCCGAGTCGGTGGCCCACCAACGCACATCGCAGGTGCGTTCGTAGAGGTTGCGGTCCACGATCTCGATGGCGTTGAGAGCCAGATCCGCCAGACGCTGTCCCCGCATATGGCCCAGGATCGCCCCGCCGATGGCCGACAACTCGTCCAGGTCGGCGCGCACCTGGCTGTCCAGGGCGGCGGCCACCGCGTCGATCTCGGTCGAGATCTTCTTGAATTCCTCGGCGACGATGGCGAAGCCCTTGCCGGCCTCGCCCGCCCGCGCCGCGACGATCAGGGCGTTGATGGCCAGCATCTTGGCCGCGCGATTGACCCTGGCGATCTCGCCGATCTTTTCGCCCGCCACGCTGGACAGACGCTCAGAGAGATCAAGAATCCGTTCTGGACGGAGACTTGCGTCTTGTTCCATCCGTGCGCCCCCACGCGAAACACTTCGAGCGAATCAACTCGATCCTCGCAAGATGACGCCCTCGTCATCGCGGCGCGATGACACCAAAGGCCACACCCCAAGCCGGAAGGCCCGCACAACGCGAAAAGGCGCCGGAACGCCCGCGAAACGGGCGCCCGGCGCTTGGAAAGCGAGCACTTAGAACGGCGTTCTAGACGTCGACCTCGGCGTCGAGGGCGTTTTCCTGAATGAATTCACGGCGTGGCTCGACCAGATCGCCCATCAGGCGGCTGAACATGTCGTCGGCGTCGTCGGCGTGATTCACCCGCACCTGCAGCAGGGTGCGGGCCTCCACGTCCAGCGTGGTCTCCCACAACTGGTCGGGGTTCATCTCCCCCAGACCCTTGTAGCGCTGGATCGTCAGGCCCTTGCGGCCGGCGTCCAGCACCGCGTTCACCAGGTCCAGCGGCCCTCGCACGGTCGTCGACTTGTCCTTGCGGCGGAACACGGCCCGGCCCGCGAAGATCTCGGCCAGCTTGACGGCGCGCTCGGCCAGACGGCGAGCGTCGGCGGCGTGCAGCAGCACGTCGTCCAGCACCACACGCTCGGACACGCCACGGCGCACGCGGCTGAACACGAAGCCCGTATCGCCCCGTTCACCCGACCAGGGCCCGTCGCCCTCCTCGGCATAGAGGTCCAGGCGCGTGGCGGCGGCCGTGGCGTCCGGGGTCTCGCCCAGCAGGCCGGCCAAGGCCGCCTGCTCGATGGCCGAGGCCGGAGCGCGCGAAGCCAGGCGGTCGATATTGCCCTTCGCCGAACGGCACAGCTGCACCAGGGCCAACAGGTCCTGGCCGGTCATGCGCTCGCCCGAGGAGAGGTCCAGCTCGGCCCCGTCGACACCCTCGTCGACGAGGAAGGCGTCCATCTCGCTGTCGTCCTTCAGATAGCGCGAGGACTTGCCCTTAGCGGCTTTGTAGAGCGGCGGCTGGGCGATATAGATGTAGCCCCGCTCGATCAGCTCCGGCATCTGCCGATAGAAGAACGTCAGCAGCAGGGTGCGGATGTGGGCGCCGTCGACGTCGGCGTCGGTCATCAGCACGATCTTATGGTAGCGCACCTTGTCCGGGTTGAAGTCGTCGCGGCCGATGCCGGCGCCGAGCGCCGTGATCAGCGTGCCGATCTGGTCGGACGACAGCATCTTGTCGAAGCGGGCGCGCTCGACGTTCAGGATCTTGCCGCGCAGGGGCAGGACGGCCTGATTGTCGCGATTTCGGGCCTGCTTGGCCGAGCCGCCGGCCGAGTCGCCCTCGACGATGAAGATCTCGGACTTGGCCGGATCGCGCTCGGAGCAGTCGGCCAGCTTGCCGGGCAGGCTGGTGATGTCGAGCGCGCTCTTGCGGCGCGTCAGTTCGCGGGCCTTACGGGCCGCTTCGCGGGCCGCGGCCGCCTCGGCGATCTTGCTGACGATCTGCTTGGCTTCGTTCGGGTGCTCCTCGAACCAGGTCGAGAGGCCTTCGGAAACCAGGTTCTCGACGGCCGGCCGCACTTCGGACGAGACCAGCTTGTCCTTGGTCTGCGAGCTGAACTTTGGGTCCGGAACCTTGACCGACAGCACGCAGGTCAGGCCTTCCCGGGCGTCTTCGCCGCCCAGATTGACCTTTTCCTTCTTCATGATGCCCGAGCTCTCGGCATAGCCGGTGATGATCCGGGTCAGGGCCGCGCGGAAGGCCGAAAGGTGCGTGCCGCCATCCCGCTGCGGGATGTTGTTGGTGAAGCACAGCATCTGCTCGTGGTAGCTGTCGTTCCACCACATGGCGAGGTCGACCTCGACCTTGTCCTTGGTCCCCTTCACGACGATCGGGGCCTTCAGCAGCGGGGTCTTGGCCTTGTCCAGGTGACGGACGAACGCCTCGATGCCGCCCTCGTAGAACAGCCTTTCTTCCCACGGCTCGGCGTCGCGATGGTCCTTGAACCAGATCGTCACGCCCGAGTTCAGGAACGCCAGCTCGCGCAGGCGGTGCTCCAGGGTCTTCCGGTCGAATTCGATGAACGCGAAGGTGTCGCGCGACGGGAAGAAGGTCACTTCCGTGCCCGACAGGGTCTCGCCGGCCTTCGGGCCGTCCTCGCGCACCGGCGAGTCGCCGGTCACCTTCAGCGACGTCACCGCGTCGCCGCGCTCGAAGCGCATCTGATGGACCTTGCCATTGCGGTGGATCAGCAGTTCCAGCCAGTCCGACAGGGCGTTGACGACCGAGACGCCGACGCCGTGCAAGCCGCCCGAGACCTTGTAGCTGTTCTGGTCGAACTTACCGCCGGCGTGCAGCTGGGTCATGATGACCTCGGCCGCCGAGACGCCTTCGCCCTCGTGGATGTCGGTCGGAATGCCGCGGCCGTCGTCGGTGACCGTCACCGAGCCGTCGGCGTTGAGGATCACCTGGACCTTGGTCGCGTGACCGGCCAGGGCCTCGTCGATGGCGTTGTCGACCACCTCGTAGACCATGTGGTGCAGGCCCGAGCCGTCGTCGGTGTCGCCGATGTACATGCCCGGGCGCTTGCGGACCGCGTCGAGGCCCTTCAGCACCTTGATCGAATCCGCGCCGTACTGGGCGGCGGCTTCCTCGGTGGTCATTTCCGGGGTCGGCGCTTCGGGAACTTGGTCTTCGGTGTTCTCGGTCATTCGTCTTCCAGAGCTATGCGCCCAGTGGGGTAAGGCCGGTGTCGCCCACGCGAACACCTAATGCCCGACCCTTGAGATGGTCGAACAGCGACTCGTCCGTGCCGGTGAGGAAGGCCTGGAGCTTGAGCGCCGTGAGTTCGTCGGCCAATGCGGCTCGTCGGGTAAGATCGAGATGCGCGGCGACTTCGTCGAGTAGTATTACAGGATTCGGCGCGGATTCCGCACCCGAAAGTCGCGCCGCCTGGGCCAGAACGAGGTTCAGAATCAGCGCTTTCTGTTCGCCGGTCGAGCATTCCGCGGCCGGACGGTCTTTCTCGACGTGGAAGATGGCCAGATCGCCCCGGTGAGGACCGGTCAGGGCCCGCCCGGCGGCTCCGTCGCGGGGCCGCGCGGCGGACAGGGCGGCGGCCAGCCGTTCCTCGATCTCGGCAAAGGGAAGCCCGCCCAGAGCCAGCTTTTCCCACTCGCCGCTCAAGGTCAGCCGGGCCTGGGGGAACGGCCTGTCGCCGCGCCCGTCGATCTCGCTCTGCAAGGCCTGAAGGGTGCGGGCGCGGGCCTGGGACATCAGGGCCCCGCTCTCGGCCAGCCGCGCCTCCAGGGCGTTCAGCCAGTCCGCGTCGGGACTGGTTCCCGCCTCATAGGCGTCGGTCAGCAGGCGCATGCGCTCGCGCTGGGCCTTGTCATAGGCGTTGGCGTTGGCCGCGTGGGCCGGCTCGCCCGCGAAGACCAGGCGATCGAAGAAGCGCCGTCGCTCGGACGCGGCTTCCAGGAACAGGCGGTCCTGGGTCGGAGTCAGCCAGATCGGGCGCACCAGGTCCGCCAGACGGCCGGGCGGGACGGTCTCGCCCTCGATCCGCACCGTCCGGCGGGCCGCCCCGCCCTGCTCGACGCCGGTGCCGATCCGCACGGGAGCGTCGTCACCGCTCTCGATCTCGGCCGCTACCGCCCAGGCGCGCCCCACGGCCTGGCCCGGCAGCCTGCGGCCGACCTCGGCCATGCTGGCCCCGCGTAGGCCCTTGCCGGGGGTCAGCAGGCTGATGGCCTCGAGAAGATTGGTCTTTCCGGCCCCGTTGGCGCCGAACAGATAGACGCTGCGCCCCTCGGTCTCGAGGCGGGCGCGCTCGTACGAGCGGAAATCCGTCAGGGTCAGGGAAAGCAGAGCGGCCGACGCCATGAGCGCCTAATAGCATTTCGGGGGCGATGCGCAGCCCCCGGACTTCAGACCAGTCGGCTACGCCCTCTCAGCGCCAGATGGGCCAGGGTGTGGACCTCGCCCCGCGCCATGTGCAGGGCGTGCCGCCCGAAGACCAGGAGGACGGCCCAGAGGCCGACACTCATCAGAACGACGCCGAAACGTTCCCAGGCGATACGCATGTTCATCTCCACGTCGAGCCCGACGGGGATGCGCCCCGATCGGGACCGCACGGGGTCGGGATCGGGGCGAAAGTTGGACTGGTGAAACCTATCCGATCTTGTAGCCGCAGAGCTTGTTGCCATCGAGGTCGCGGAAATAGGCGAAATAGGCCTTGGGCATCCGCGCGCCGGGCGAGCCCTCGTCCTTACCGCCCAGTTCCAGGGCCTTGGCGTGGAAGACGTCAACCTCCTCGACGGTGTCG
The DNA here is from genome assembly GCF_023935105.1 of Caulobacter segnis. NCBI lineage: Bacteria > Pseudomonadati > Pseudomonadota > Alphaproteobacteria > Caulobacterales > Caulobacteraceae > Caulobacter > Caulobacter sp. RL271. The sequence goes on from NZ_CP096040.1 coordinate 5,405,747, forward strand.
AAGGCGAAGCCGCCCATCATGCCGTTGCCGATACAGGCCGGATTGCCGTCGAACGGGCCCAGCACCCCGAACATGCAGCCGTCGCCGCGATAGAGCCGACCGCCGGACGGATGCTCGAACAGCGGCTTGAAGCCGATCGAGCCGAGGAGACCGTCATAGAAGGCCTTGGCCTTCTCCAGGTCGTTCGACCCCACCGTCACATAGTTCACCTTGGCCATGGGCCGCCTCCCGTTTTGATATGAAACGGACCTTAGCGCCCTTATGAGCCCACGCAATATGACCCTTGCGTCAGCCTTGTCGGTTCTCCCAGAGCGCCCGGTGACCATAGACCCAGGCGCCGACATCCGCGAAGCGATCGGCGACGATGGCGCAGGTCCGCACCCGTCCCGACTTAGTCGTCGTGATCCAGCCGGCCCGTTCCAGGATCTTCAGGTGCTTCATGAACGAGGTCAGGGCCATGTCGAACGGCGCGGCCAGCTCGCCAACGCTCGCCGGACCCTGGCCCAGCCGACTCAGGATCGCTCGCCGGGTCGGATCGGCCAGCGCCTGGAAGGTGTCGTCGAGCGTTCCGGCGGGCTTGTCCACGCAGCGCCCCGCTACTGGGCCGGTGAGACGCCCAGCACCTTCTGCAGGAACTGGGTCTCGACCTCGCGGCGGCGGTCGTTGTTGGCTTTCTTGAGGAAGCCGTGGCCCTCGTCCTTGAACTGCACGTACCAGGTCTCGATCCCCTTCTCGCGCAGCTTGGCCACCACCTGATCGGACTCCGACTTGGGCACGCGCGGGTCGTTCCAGCCCTGCATGACCAGCATCGGCTTGGTGATCTTGCCGACGTTGTTCATCGGAGAGATCGTCTCGAAGGCCTTCAGCATCTTCGGGTCGCGCTCGTCGCCATATTCGGCCCGGCGCAGGTCACGGCGGTAGGCCTCGGTGTTCTGCAGGAACGAGACGAAGTTCGAAATCCCGTAGCGCTCGACGCCGCCGGCCAGGCGGTCGGAATAGTGGGTCATCACCGCCAGCGACATGTAGCCGCCGTACGACTGGCCGTAGACCACCACTCTATTTGGATCGAGGTCGGGCTGCGTCCTGATCCAGTCCAGCAGCGCGCCGATGTCCTTGACCGAGTCCTCGCGCTTCTCGGCGTTGTCGAGATTGAGATAGGTCTTGCCGTAGCCGGTGGAGCCACGAACGTTGGTGACGATCACCGCCGCGCCCAGCTCGGCCACCGTGTGCTGGTGGAAGGCGTTGAAGGTCGGGCGCGACTGGCCTTCCGGCCCGCCATGGATGTCGATGATCACCGGCGCCCGCTGGCCGGCGGCCAGCTTGGGCCGATAGACAAAGGCCGGGATCGAGCGCTTGTCGAACGACGGGAAGCGGACCAGCTCGGGCGTCGCCAGGGCCTTTGGGTCCAATCCGCCAAGCTCCGAGGCCGTCCAGCGTTCCAGCTTGGCGTCGGTCACGCCCCAGCTCCAGGCGTCGCTGGCCGCGGTCGGGGTGGCCAGGCTGAAGCCCAGCTTGGCGCCGTCGGGCGAGAAGGCGATGCTGCTGACCACGCCGGCCGGCAGTTGCGGCTGCGGCAGGGCGCGGCGGGTGCGGAAGTCCTGCGTCACCAGCTTCGAATAGCCGTCCTCGTTGACGACATAGGCCAGGATGCGGCCGTCGTCGGACAGGGCGAAGTCCTCGATGTCCCAGGGGCGCTCGCCCGAGAGGGTGACCTTGGCGCCGGTGGCCAGGTCGATCTGAACCAGGCGCAGGAAGTCCGAGCCTTCGTCCGACAGCAGCAGCACCGACCTGCCGTCCGGCGTGAACTTGCCGCCGTCGTAGGCGATCTTGGCCTTGCTCGGGTTCAGTTCGGTCAGCTTGCCGGTGGCCACGTCGAGCAGCCAGCGCTTGCTCTCGTTGATCGAGAAATAGCGACCCAGCAGCACCGTCTTGCCGTCGGGCGACACCGCGATCGGCGAGACCTGACCCTGGCCCTTGTAGATCACCTTGGTCGCGCCCGACGAGTCGCGCATGAGCACATCGTAGTCGGCCGAGCCCTTCGTGGCGCGCGACCAGACCAGCACCGAACCGTCCTTGGACCAGGCCGGCGACTGGTTGCGCGTTCCGGGTTCGGTCAGCTGGACCGTCTTGCCGTCGGGCTCGCGCAGGAACAGCTGGAACCACTCATCGCCGCCGGTGTCCTTGGAGAACAGGATCTGGCCGCTGGGCAGGGTGTTGGCCGCGCCGACAGGCTCGTCGTAGAAGGTGATCTGGCTGCGATCGGCGCCCGGCCCAGCCACGAGGTGCAGCTGGTTGGTGTTGCCGAAGCGGGTCATGACGACCATGCCGCCCGTCGAGGACCAGTCGTCGAAATAGGCCGAGCGGGCGTTCTGGTAGCGCGCCAGGCCTTCGCGGATCGCGGGCGACGCGACCGGCACGTTCTCGAGAATCTGATTGCCGATCTCGCGGCGATCAACCTGCTGGGCCAGGACGGGAATGGCGGCGGCGAGGGCCAGGACGGCGGCCGAGGCGGCCAACAGCTTCTTCATGACGGAACCCCGAAAGCAGAACGGACGCCCGAAAGCGCCCGTTCATTGTTCTTGAAAAGCCAGCGCGCGCGATCAGACCCGCAGCGGCATCAGCACGTATTTCACGCCCGGATCCACCGGATCGACCACCAGGGTCGGGCTGGCCGGGTCGGCGAAGCGGAACTCGGCCTGCGGGCCGGCGATCTGGCCGCAGACGTCCAGCAGGTAACGGGCGTTGAAGCCGATTTCGAAGGGCTCGCCGTCGTAGTCGACCTCGACCTCTTCCACGGCCTGGCCGGCTTCCATGTTGCGGACGGTCAGGGTGATGCGGCCCGGCTCGATGGCCAGCTTCACCGAGCGGCTCTTCTCGGCCGAGATGGTGGCCACCCGGTCGACGGCCTTGGCGAACAGGTCGTTGTCCAGGGTCAGGATCTTGGCGTTGTCGCGCGGGATGACGCGCAGATAGTCCGGGAAGGCGCCGTCGATGACCTTCGAGGTCAGGGCGGCCTGGCCGAACTCGAAGCGGACCTTCTGCGGCGACAGCTGGACGTCGACCGTCTCGCCGGCCGATTCCATCAGGCGGCGAGCCTCGGCGATGGTCTTGCGCGGCACGATCACGCCCGGCAGGCCGGCCGCGCCCTCGGGCGCCGGCATCTCGGCCAGGGCCAAGCGGTGACCGTCGGTGGCCACGGCGCGCAGCTTGGTCTCGCCGCCTTCGTTGACCGTGTGCAGGTAGAGACCGTTCAGATAGTAGCGGGTCTCTTCGGTCGAGATCGCGAAACGGGTCTTGTCGATCAGGCGGATCAGTTCGTTGGTGTCGACCGCGATGCGGTTCGACAGGCCGTCGCTGCTCATCACCGGGAAGTCGCCGGCCGGCAGCACCGGCAGGTTGAAGCGCGAGCGGCCGGCCTGGATGACCAGGCGGGGGTCGTCGCCGCTGAAGGTCAGCGAGACGTCGGCGCCGTCGGGCAGCTTGCGGACGATCTCGTACAGGGTGTGCGCAGGAGCCGTGATCTGGCCCGGGACGTCGATCTGGGCGAAGCCCTCGTCGATGATCTCCATGTCCAGATCGGTGGCCGAGAACGACAGACGGTCGCCGTCGGCCGACAGCAGGATGTTCGACAGGATCGGAATGGTGTTGCGCCGCTCCACGACGCTCTGCACATGCCCCAGCGCCTTCAGCAGCGCCGCCCGTTCGATCGTAAGCTTCATAATCCGGTCCAGAACGCGGGAACGGGGGCGTGCGAAAGAATCCTCGGAATCGCCCCGCCCTCCCGTGGTGAAGGGACCGCCGACATTATCGCAAAGCGCGAAGGGCGAAAGGGGGCGCGGCGGTCATTTCCGCGCCCCGCGCGCCTTAAAGTCAGGCTTTCGTGTCGAACGCGCCGCCCGAGCTGTCCTCATCCGCCCCGGCCCCGGCATAGGGGTTGGCGGAAGCGCCGGCCTGTTCGTCGCCCGATGCTCCGACTTGGGGGCCCGTCGAACCCTTGGCGGCGACAGCGACCATGGCCGGGCGCACCAGCCGGCCCATCAGCTCGTAACCGGCCTGCAGCACGGCGACCACGCCGCCGGCGGCGACCTCGGTCGAGGGCTGTTCGGTCACGGCCTGGTGCAGGTGAGGATCGAATTTCTCGCCCTGGGCCGGGTCGATCTTCTTCAGGCCGTTACGTTCGAAGGCGCTCTGCAGCTCCTTCTCGGTCATCTCGACGCCGATGATGAAGTTCTTCACGGCCGCGTCGGTCGATTCGCGCGGGCTGTGGGCGGTGGCGCGCGATAGGTTGTCGGCGACGCCCAAGAGGTCGCGGCCGAATTTCTGGATCGCGTAGGCGCGCGCGTCGTTCATCTCGCGCTCGGCGCGGCGCTTGGTGTTCTCGGCCTCGGCGGCGTAGCGCAGGGCCTGCTCCTTCAGGGCGGCCACCTCCAGCTTCAGCGCCTCGATTTCCTGCGACGCGTCATCGGCTTCGAAGGCGACGTCTTCAGCCGGCGTTTGCTCGTCGGTCATCTCGTAAAGTCCTTATCCATCCATCATCCGCCCCAGCACCCGGGCGGTATAGTCCACCAACGGAATGACTCGGGCGTAGTTCAACCGCGCCGGACCGATCACGCCGATCGCGCCCAGCACCTTCTGACGGCCCGTCATATAGGGCGCCGCGATCACCGAGGAACCCGAAAGCGAAAACAGGCGCGTTTCGGCCCCGATATAGATGCGAACGCCCTCGGCGTCGCGCACGTCGTCCAGGAGCCCGATCAGTTGCCCCTTCTGCTCCAGGTCGTCGAACAGCTGGCGCACGCGATCGATGTCCTCGCGGGCCCGGGCGTCGGCCAGCAGGTTGGCCTGGCCGCGCACGATCAGCGAGCGGGCGTCGCCCTCCCCGCCGCTCCAGGCCGCCAGGCCATCCTCGACCAAGCGCGCGGCGGTCTGGTTCAGCTGGCGGCGGGCGGCGTCCAGCTCGGCGTTCATCTCGCCGCGGGCCTCGCTCAGGGTGCGGCCGCGCAGGCGGGCGTTGAGGAAGTTGCTGGCCTCCTGCAGCGCCGAGGGCGTCACGCCCGGCGCCTGGCGCATCAGCCGGTTCTCGACCTGGCCGTCCTCGAACACCATGACCGCCAGCACCTGGCCGCCGCCCAGCGGCACGAACTCCACGTGCTTGACCCCGCCCTCGCGGACAGGGGTGACGACGATGCCCGCCCCGCCGGCCAGGCCGGAGAGCACGGCGCTGGCTTCCGCCAAGGCTTCCTCGAACGAGCGGCCCTTCACGGCCAGTCGCGCCTCGATGGCTTGCTTGTCGGCCTCGGCCACGTCGCCGACCTCCAGCAGGCCATCGACGAACATGCGCAGGCCCGCGTGGGTCGGCATCCGCCCGGCGCTGGTGTGCGGCGCGTCCAGCAGGCCCAGCTGCGCCAGATCCTGCATGGTGTTGCGGATCGAGGCGGGCGACAGGGCCAAGCCACCCTTGGAGATGGTGCGCGACCCGACCGGCTCGCCCGTCTCCAGATACGACTCGACGACGCGGCGGAAAATGTCGCGGGCGCGGCCGTCCAGCTCGGTGAGGCCCGGCGTAGGCACGATCGGCCCCGGGAAGAGATGGGTCATGCCATCTCGCCCCTGGGGGGAGCCCGCGAGGGCGTGTCGTTTGGGACCCGGTCGGCGAACAAAAGCAGGCGGCCTCATTCAAGTTCGGCTCTCAATAGGATAAGCGGCCCGTCACACGTATTCAAATGTCCCGGAGTTTCCGCATGCGTCCGTCCGAACGCGCCCCCGACCAGCTGCGCGCCGTCACGCTGGAAACCGGCGTCAACCGCTATGCCGAGGGCTCCTGCCTGATCGCGTTCGGCCACACCAAGGTGCTGGTCACGGCCACGGTCGAGGAGAACGTCCCCGGCTGGCTGCGCAACAAGGGCCAGGGCTGGGTGACGGCCGAGTACGGCATGCTGCCCCGCGCCACCCACAGCCGCGGCCGCCGCGAGGCCGCCGCCGGCAAGCAGACCGGCCGCACCCAGGAGATCCAGCGCCTGATCGGCCGCTCCCTGCGCGCCGTCGTCGACCTGAAGGCCCTGGGCGAGCGACAGATCACCCTGGACTGCGACGTCGTCCAGGCCGACGGCGGCACCCGCACCGCCGCCATCACCGGCGCCTGGGTCGCCCTGCGCCTGGCCACCAAGTACCTTCTGGACGAGGGCGTGTTGAAGACCGACCCGATCCTGGGCCAGGTCGCGGCCGTCTCGTGCGGCGTCTTCAACAACGTCCCGGTCCTCGACCTCGACTACGAAGAGGACTCCAGCGCCGAAGCCGACAGCAACTTCGTGCTGACCGGCGCGGGCGACATCGTCGAGATCCAGGCCACCGGCGAGAAGCGCGGCTTCACCCGCGCCGAGTTCGAGGCGCTGTACGGCCTGGCTGAAAAGGGCATCAACGAGCTGTTCGTGATGCAACGGGCGGCGATCGGGGCCTAACCTTTCCCCGGCTCTTGCCGGAACGGGGCGGCGGTCCCAGATTCCTATCCTGAAGGTTTAGGAGTTCCCGGTGACCACCCCGTTCGAAGGCCATGAAGTCGAAGCCCGCCTGCGTCCGTCGGCTGACGCCTATCGCTTCGACCTGGACCTGGCGCTGGCCTCGATGGTCGCGCTGGAGGCCCAGGTTCCGCCCGACGCCTACACGGCCGACATTCTGGGGACCGAACGCGTCGGCAACGGCGTGGTCGTCGGCCCCGGCGGCCTCGTTTTGACCATGGCCTATCTGATCACCGAGGCCGAAGAGGTCGTGCTGACCCGCAACGACGGCCGCCGCGTGCCGGCCCACGTGCTCGGGCTGGACGCCCGCTCGGGCCTGGGCCTCGTCCAGGCGCTGGAGCCGCTGGACCTGCCGGTCATGACCATCGGCTCGGCCAAGAGGCTGGAGACCGGCGACGCGATCATCGCCGCCGGGGCCGGCGGCCGCGCTCACGCCGTGGCCGGCAAGGTCCTGGCTCGCATGCCGTTCGCCGGCTACTGGGAATATCTGCTGGACGATGCGATCATCGCCGGTCCCGCCCACCCGCACTGGAGCGGCGCGGCCCTGATCGGCCCCAAGGGCGACCTCGTGGGCCTGGGCTCGCTGACCCTGGAAGGCCGCGACCAGAACGGCGACGCCCGCCCGATCAACATGTTCGTGCCGGCCGAGCTGTTGCCGCCCATCCTGCACGACCTGGCTCGCGGCCAGGCCCCGCACCCGCCGCGGCCGTGGCTGGGCGTCTTCGCCCAGGAGATGGAGAACCACGTCGTCATCGTCGGCATCTCGCCCAAGGGTCCGGCCGCCCGCGCCGAGCTGAAGGCCGGCGACCTGATCCTGGCCGTCGACGGCCAGCCGGTCTCGGACCTCGCCGAGTTTTACGAAGCGATGTGGAGCCTGGGCGACGCCGGCGTCGGCGTGCCCCTGAAGATCCTGCGCGAAGGCGACGCGTTCGAGGTCGAGATCCGCTCGATGGACCGCGCCAGCCTGCTGAAGAAGCGGCGGCTGAATTGACGCTCGATCCCCGATGACAAAAGGCCCCTGGGACCAGCCCGACACCCCGCCGACATCCCTGCCCCGACCGGCCGCCGGGCCACCGGTTCCAAGCCATCGCGTGTGGCTGTGGCTGGGACTTCTGGTCGCCGTCGGCGTGCTGGTCGCAGCCTTGATCCGCGCCTATCCCGAGGCGATCCAGACCGGCCAGGACCAGGCCAACCTGTTCCTCAAGCTGAGCGTTGTGGTGCTGGTCTCGACGGCGCTGCTGCGCGGCCTGCAGGGCTCGCCGCGCCAGTACCTGAAATACGCGGCGATCTGGACAGGGGTCATCGCGGTGCTGGCCCTCGGCTACGCCTATCGCGCCGAACTGTCGGGCGTCCCGCAGAAGCTGAAGCTGGCCTTCAACGTCGGCGCGCCCGTCGCGGTCGGCGAGCGGACCCTGGTCGTGCCCCAGGGCGAGGACGGCCACTACGTGGTCGACGGCATGGTCAACGACCAACGCGTGCGGTTCATCGTCGACACCGGCGCGACCGAGACCGTGCTGAGTCCCGCCGACGCTCGTCGGCTGGGCATTCCGGTCGATACGCTGAACTATGGCTACGAGTCCGAGACCGCCAACGGCAAGGGCTACAGCGCCGCCTACGACACTACCCGCTTGGAGGTCGGGTCGATCAGGCTCGAAGGTTTCCGGGTGATGGTCAACAAGGCCCCGATGAGCGGCTCACTGCTGGGCATGAGCTTCCTGAGCCGTCTGGACGCCTTCGAATTCCGCGACCGTCAGATGATCCTGAAATGGCGCGAGGACGAGAAGGGCCGGGCCTACTAGTCCTCGTCGTCCGCGTCCGCCGGACCGTATTCGAACGTCAGCAGGTCACCGGGCTGGCACTGCAGTTCTCGGCACAGGGCGTCCAGGGTCGAGAACCGCACCGCCCTCGCCTTGCCGGTCTTCAGGATCGAGAGGTTGGCGATGGTCACGCCGACCCGGTCCGACAATTCGGTCAGCGACATCCGCCGTTCCAGCAGCACGCGGTCGAGGTTCACGCGGACGGGCATACGGCGGTCGCTCCGGTTCAGATCGTGAGTTCGGCTTCGCGGCGAAGGCGCGCGCCCTCGCGGAAGACCTCGGCCAGGACGAAGACGACCAGCACCGAGAACCACGCGGTCAGGGTGAAGCTGTCGTCGATGACCTTGGCCTTGGGGGCCAGCCAACGGGCCATGCCCGAAAAGACGTAGCGGCCGACCTCCAGCCCGGCGAGCACCAGGCCGATCAGGCGCAGGCGCACGACGTTGTCGGGATGGAAGGGGTCGCCGGCGGTGAGGGTGGCGAAGATCTTGCGCAGCCGCTCGACGATCACCATCCAGCCGCCCAGCAGCAGCGCCCAGGCCGCCAGGGCCCCGGCGAACAGCGCGCCGTTGCGGCTGACGGCCTCGACAGCGTCGCTAATCGGCAACATCGAGGCCAGGAGTTCGGGATTGAAGCTGAACAGCAGGGCGACCAGCGTGAACAGCGACAGCAGGCTGACGAAGATCCATAGCCCGACGTAGATCACGTCGAGGATGATCTTCAGGAAACTCGAAACGGAGCCGGGCCCCAAGGCGCGCATGGCTGCTCCCCAACAGCGACGCTCAAATGCCTCGCGTGGCGAGGAGACGTCAAAAGCTAGGGCTTGGAAACCCCGGTGATCTCTCGTGAACCCTCGTCCGGCGCCTAGAGCGTCCGCACCACGAACGCCACGGCCGACACCGGCACGGCCACGATGAGCGCGGCGGTGATCACGGTCATGACGACTTTGTCGGCGATGCGGAACAGGCGGGCGGAGGACATCTTGTTTTCCAGTTTGAGAGACATGGCCCGGGCCGATCCATTCGGCCCTCGCCATGGATCAACAAATAGGACCCGCTTTGCGTTCCGCCAACCTCGATTATCGAAAAACGATATTAAACTACCGTAATGATGCGGACGGGCAAACGACAGTTGCCGTAAGGTCACACCGCCCGCACGGCATCGCTCCGCGCCAAACGCCGCGCATCGCGTTAAAGGAGCCTCGACGCACGCATTGCCAACGGAGTGAACGATGCCGCTGACGCTTGAAAAGGGCGCGAAGCTCGTGGCCGCGACCCACAATCCGGGCAAGGTGCCCGAGATCGCCGCCCTGCTGGACGGCCGCTTCGAGATCGTCACCGCCGGCCAGTTGGGCCTGCCCGAGCCGGAGGAGACGGAAAGCACCTTCGTCGGCAACGCCCTCCTGAAGGCTCGCCACGCCGCCGACCTTTCCGGCCTCCCCGCCCTGGCCGACGACTCCGGTCTGTCGGTCAAGGCGCTGGACGGCGCGCCGGGGATCTACTCGGCGCGTTGGGCCGGTCCCGGCAAGGACTTCGCCATGGCCATGGACAAGGTCGCCGAGCGGATCGAGGCGACGGGGACCGAGGACTACGCGGCCTGGTTCACCTCCGCCCTGGCCGTGGCCTGGCCGAACGGCCCGGCCGTGGTGGTCGAGGGCCGCGTCGATGGGAGCCTGGTGTTCCCGGGTCGCGGGACCCGCGGCTTCGGCTACGATCCGGTCTTCATCCCCGCAGGCGAGAGCCTGACATTCGGCGAGATGGAACCCACCGCCAAGGACGCCATGAGCCATCGCGCCCGCGCCTTCGCCAAGCTGAAGGCGGCGCTGTTTGACTGATCCCCGCGCGGGCCACCCTCATCGACCTGACGAGGGCCTGGGCGTCTATGTCCACTGGCCCTATTGCGCGCGCATCTGCCCCTATTGCGACTTCAACGTCGTCCGCGACCGAGGCCGCACCGACGAGCAGCAGGCCCTGGCCGACGCCATCGTCGCCGACCTGGTCGCCCAGCGCGCCCTGACCGGCGACCAGCCTCTGCTGTCGATCTTCTTCGGCGGCGGCACGCCCTCGCTGATGGATCCGGCCCAGGTCGCCCGGGTGATCGACACCGCCAAGGTCCTGTGGCGGCCGACCCCCGACCTGGAGATCAGCCTGGAGGCCAACCCGACCGACGCCGAGGCCGACCGCTTCGCGGCCCTGGCCGACGCCGGGGTCCAGCGGCTGTCGCTGGGGGTTCAGGCCCTGGACGACGCCGCGCTGAAGGCGCTGGGCCGCAACCACGACGCCGGCGCGGCGCGGCGGGCGATCGCGGCCGCGACGCGGGCCTTCCCGCGCCTGTCGATCGACCTGATCTACGCCCGTCCGGGCCAGACCGACGCCGCCTGGCGCGCCGAGCTTTCCGAAGCTATCGCCCTAGGCCCCGAGCACGTCTCGCCCTATCAGCTGACCATCGAGCATGGCACGGCCTTCGATCGGGCGGTGGGGCGCGGGACCTTGGTCGTGCCCGACGAGGACCTGGCCGCGACCCTGTTCGAGACGACGCAGGAGATCCTCGAGGCCGCCGGCTTCGACGCCTACGAGGTCTCCAACCATGCGCGGGGCGAGGCCGCCCGCTCGCGACACAATCTGGTCTACTGGCGTGGTCGCGACTATGTCGGCGTCGGCCCCGGCGCGCACGGACGCCTGACCCTGCCCGCCAATCCTGGTTTGGGGGGGCGCGCGGCGACCATCGCCCACCGCGCCATCAAGACCTATGTCGCCGCCGTGGCCGACACGGGCGTCGGCTTCGAGCGCGAGATCCTCGCCGCCGAAGAGGCCGCCGAGGAGCGCCTGGTTCTGGGCCTGCGAATCGACGAGGGGGTCGGTTTCGACGAAATGGCCCCCCTGGGCCTCTCGCCGTCCCTGCCCAAGGTCCGCGATCTGGTGGAGGCCGGCCTGCTGGCCGACGACTCCAATCGATTGCGCGCCACTCGGACGGGTCGCCTCGTTCTGGACCGGCTGACAGGAACGCTCGCGACCTGATATGCCTTCTCCGCGAGCACAAGGGACATCCATACGTTGAGCCGTCAGCTTCCCCCGCCAGCCCTGTCGGACGCGCCCTTGGCGCCCGGCCTCTATCTGGTGGCGACGCCGATCGGCAACCTGCGCGACATCACCCTGCGGGCGCTGGACGTGCTGGCCGGCTGCGACGTGCTGCTGGCCGAGGACACCCGCGTCACCGGCAAGCTGCTCTCGGCCTACGGGATCCGCACCCGGCTGGAACGCCACGACGAGCACGTGGCCGAACGGGCGATCCCCGGCATTCTGGAACGGCTGGAGGCCGGCGAGCGCGTGGCCCTGGTTTCGGACGCCGGCACCCCCATGGTGTCCGACCCCGGCTATCGTCTGGCGCGCGAGGCGATCGCGGCCGGCCATCCGGTGATCCCGATCCCCGGCGCTTCTGCCGCTCTCGCGGCGCTCACCCTGGCGGGCCTCCCCACCGACCGCTTCCTGTTCGCCGGGTTCCCGCCGCCCAAGAGCGCCGCCCGCCGGACCTTCCTGGAAGAGTTCGCCAACACCCGCGCCACCCTGATCTTCTACGAAGGCGCTTCGCGGGTCGCCGACTGCCTGGCGGACATGGCCGTCGTGTTCGGCGGCGACCGGCAGGCGGCGGTGTGCCGTGAACTGACCAAGCTCTACGAGACCTGCGTGCGCGGCCCGCTGGACGCGCTGGCCGCCGACCCGCGCTTCGAGGCCCCCAAGGGCGAGATCGTCATCCTGGTGGGTCCCGGCGCGGAGAAGGTCGCCAGCGCCGACGACGCCGAGGCCGCCCTGCGCGAGGCCATGGCCCGCCTGCCCCTCGGCGAAGCCGCCTCCGAGGTCGCCAAGGCCCTGGGCCTGTCGCGCAAGGACCTCTATCGCCAGGCCCTGGCCTTGAAGGAGCGGACCTGATGGTCGCCGGCGTCCGTCAAGCGCGCGGCGCCGAGGCGCGCAAGCTGGGACGCCGCGCCGAGGTGCTGGCGGCGCTGTGGCTGATGGCCAAGGGCTATCGGATCCTGGGCTTCCGCCTGGCCACGCCGCTGGGCGAAATCGACCTGCTGGCGCAACGCGGCAAGGTGATGGCCGTTGTGGAAGTCAAGCAACGAACCACGATCGAGGACGCCCTGGACGCCGTGACGCCGACCCAGCGTGACCGCCTGCATCGCGCCGCCGCCCATCTGGGCGCGCATCGCGCCGGGCTGCGCGACCTGATCGTCCGCCTGGACCTGATCGCCCTGGCGCCCGGCCGCGCGCCGCGCCACCTGCCAAACGCCTGGCCGGATGGCTTCATGACGGGAGGCCCGGCATGACGCGCGACGAGGCCGAGGACATCCTGACCCGGGCCGGCGAAGGTCCCGACGAGACCTTCCCGTTGTTCGAGGCCGCCTTGGCCTGCGCCATCCACGACGATCCCGGCCGCGACGCCACGCCGGCCATCGACCTGGCCCGCGACGCGGTCGAGCGTCTGCGCCGCCGCGCCGAGACCGAGTCGCCCGAGGAAGCCGTGGCCGAGACCCTGGCCGGCGACCTGCGGCTGACCGGCGACGTCCTGACCTACGATCATCCCGACAACGCCGACGTCATCGCCATCGCCGATCGCCGCAAGGGCCTGCCGGTGGCGCTGGGCGTCTTCTACCTGCACGCCGCCCGCCAGGTGGGGCTGGAGCTGTTCGGCGTCGACTTCCCCGGTCACTTCCTGCTGCGCATCGAGACCGAAGAAGGCCCCCTGGCCCTGGATCCATTCAGCGAAGGCCGGGTGGTGCTGCCGTCCGAGCTCTCGCGCCGAGCCCTGCGCACCGGCCTGATGCCCGACGTCGCCTCGCGGCTGGAGTTGCTGATGGCCCCGATCTCGGATCGCGCCGTGCTGATCCGCCTGCAGAACAACATCTTCGCCCGCGCCCAGCAGGCCAAGGACTGGCCACGCGCCGAGCGCTCGGCCCTGCGCCGCGCCCTGCTCAATCCCGCCGACCACCGCCCATGGCTGGACGTCGCCGCCGCCCGCGAGGGCCAGGGGGCCTTGGCGGGGGCTCTGCAGGCCCTCTCCCGCGCCCAGATCCTGGACGGCGGCGCGGCGATCGCCGCCAGAGCCGCACGCGAACGCATGCGGCTCAGACTCAACTAGGTAGGGGCGCCGCGCGAGCGGATGCGGCTCAGGCTGAACTAGCGTTCCGGACAAAACGGCTTAACTAGGCTCCATACAAAGCCCAGGAGCCCCCATGTCGCTGCGAGTCGCCGTCCAGATGGATCCCGTGCTGGGGATCAACATCGACACCGACACGACCTTCCTGATGATGCTGGAGGCGCAGGAGCGGGGCCACAAGCTGTGGTTCTATACGCCCGACAAGCTGTCGCTGGAGGACGGGCGGGTGTTCGCCCGGGCCCAGCCGCTGGAGGTGTTCGCCGAGAAGGGCGCGCACGCCAAGTTGGGCGAGACGGTGGTGCTGGACATGAAGGACGACATCGACGTCGTGCTGATGCGCCAGGATCCGCCGTTCGACATGGCCTACATCACGGCCACGCACTTCCTGGAGAAGATCCACCCGCACACCCTGGTCGTTAACAACCCGGCCGAGGTGCGCAACGCGCCCGAGAAGCTGTTCGTCACCGATTTCCCGGGCGTGCAGCCGCCGACCCTGATCACCTCGGACCACGAGGCGATCTACGACTTCCGCGCCCGCCACGGCGACATCGTGCTGAAGCCCCTCTATGGCGGCGGCGGTTCGGGTGTGGCGCGGCTGCTGGCCGACGACCCGAACCTGGACGCCCTCTTGGAACTGCACGCCATGATCGGCCGCGAGCAGGTCATCGCCCAGAAGTTCGTCCCAGCGGTCAGCAAGGGCGACAAGCGCGTCCTGCTGGTGAATGGCGAGCCCGTCGGAGCCATCAATCGCGTGCCGGCCGAGGGCCAGGTGCGCTCGAACCTGCGGGTCGGCGGCCGCGCCGAAGCCGTCGCCCTGACGGCCCGCGACCTGGAACTGTGCAAGATCATCGGACCCGAACTAAAGCGTCGTGGACTGATCTTTGTCGGCATCGACGTCATTGGCGAGTATCTGACGGAAATCAACGTTACGTCGCCCACCGGCGCGCAACAGCTCAAGCGATTCACCGGCGTCAACGCCGCGGCCGTACTCTGGGATCATATCGAGGACATTCGCCGCAACGGTGGGTAACTCTGCGCAATGACGCCAATTTCCTAAATTGTTCGTTTTTTGTTCCTGCTCCATTTCGCAAGCTATGCTGTGAGTTGTGGATAAAATCCATTAGCCACGGGGGTTTGCGATGGCCGCCAGAGTGGTCACCGTCGCGTTCGAGGGCGTCGAGGCTCGGCGCGCCGGTGCGCCGGTGCGCCGTAGCAGCGCGTTCCCGCAGCATCATTCATCGAAGTGTTCTGGATGCCACCACGGCGCGGAAACCGCTGCATGTGGCCGACACCTCCACTTTGGCTGTCGTCCCTTCGATGCGTTCAGCGGTGTAAACGCCCACCTGGCGCAGTTGCTTGACCGATGAGCTGAATGTGCCGCGTCATTCTCGCCCGTTCCGCGAAGACCCGCTTTGAGCAAACGGCGTTCGCTTAAATTTCCGTGGCTTGACCCCCCGTTAAGGCGCGGCGGCTAAGCTCATACGCCATGAGCGATCCGAAACCCGGCGTCACGCCCGAGCAGCTGGCCACCCTGAGCCACGAGTTCCGCACCCCGCTGAACGGCGTGCTGGGCATGGCCCGCCTTCTGGAAAACACCAAGCTGACGGCCGAGCAACGGTCCTACGTCACCGCCCTGCGCGAGAGCGGCGACCATCTGCTGTCGCTGGTCAACGACGTGCTGCACTTCGCCCGCCTGGGCGCGGCCTCGATCGAACTCAGCCTCGCCCCGGTCGATGTCGAGGGCCTGCTGCGTCAGGTCGCCGAGCTGATGAGCCCGCGCGCCCACGAGAAGGGCGTCGAGATCGCCTGGACCGCGCCCTCGCCCCTGCCGGTCATCCGGGCCGACGAGGGTCGCCTGCGCCAGATCCTGCTGAACTTTGCCGGCAACGCCGTGAAGTTCACCGAGGCCGGCGGCGTCTTGCTGACGGCCACCGCCATCGAAGGCGGCCGCATTCGCTTCTCGGTGGCCGACACCGGGCCGGGCGTCGCCCCCGAGGCCCGCGCCCGCATCTTCGAAGCCTTCGTCCAGACCGACATCACCCACGCCACCCAGCTGGGCGGGGCGGGCCTGGGCCTGGCCATCGTCGCCCGCCTGGCCACCGCCATGGGCGGCGAGGTCGGGGTCGGCGGCGAGCTGGGTCAGGGCGCCGAGTTCTGGTTCGAGGCCCCGTTCGAGAGCGTCGCCCCGGCCGTCCGCGAGACCCCGCTGAAGGGCCGCAGCGTCGCCATCGCCTCGCCCAACGCCATCGTCCGCGCCGCCACCGCGCGCCAGATCGAGACCGCCGGCGCCCGCGCCTTCGTCGCCGTCGACATCGCCTCGGCCGTGTCGGGCGCGCCGGCCGACGCCGTGCTGCTGATCGACCAGGCCCTGTCGGGCCCGCGCGGGGCCCTGAAGCTGCCGCCGGGCCGCAAGGCCGTGGTGCTGCTGACCCCCGAACAGCGCGACCACATCGCCCCGCTGAAGGCCGCCGGCTTCTCGGGCTATCTGATCAAGCCGCTGCGCGCGGCCTCGATGGTCGCCCAGGTGCTGCAGGCCGACGCGACCCAGGGCGAGGACGGCGGCGCATCGGCCGACGCCTCCGCCCATGACGACCGTATCGCCGGCGCCGTGGCCCACGGCGTGCGCGTGCTGCTGGCCGAGGACAATCCGATCAACGCCCTGCTGGCCCGCACCCTGCTCGAGCGCGAAGGCTGCAAGGTCGATCGCGTCGCCGACGGCGAGCAGGCCGTGGCGGCCGCCGTGGCCGGGGCCTACGACCTGATCCTGATGGACCAGCGCATGCCAGGCATGTCCGGCGTCGAGGCGGCGCGCGCCCTGCGGGCAAAGGGCGTCACCGCCCCGATCGCCGCCCTGACCGCCGACGCCTTCGACGAAGACAAGCGCGCATGCCTGGCCGCCGGCATGGACGACTTCCTGGTCAAGCCGCTGACCCAGGAAGCCCTGCGCGACGTCCTCAAACGCTGGACGCCCGGCAGCGCCGGGGGCGGCGTCGCCAGCCGCTGGACGAAACCTGCGACGCGAGCCAAGGTCGCCGGCTAGCAGGCCGGGGGCGCTTCTCCCCGCAAGGGGATCGCGATGACCGACGACGCCAAGCCCAAGGAACAGGGGCCGCGGGAGAAGAAGACCCTTCTCCAGACCCTCGCCTTCTTCGGCGAGCGGCGCAGCCTGGTGATGCTGGGCCTCGGTTTCGCGTCCGGCCTGCCGTTCATGCTGATCTTCGACACCCTGTCGCTATGGCTGCGCGACGCAGGACTGTCGCTGACGGTGATCGGCTTCTTCAGCCTGGCCACCCTGTCTTTCTCGTTCAAGTTCCTGTGGGCCCCGCTGATCGACCGCGCCAAGGTGCCGGTGCTGCACAATCTGGTGGGCCATCGCCGCGCCTGGATGCTGGTGTGCCAGGCGGTGATCATCGCCGGCCTGGCGGGAATCTCGGCGCTCAATCCCGTCGCCAACCTGCCGCTGATGGCGCTGACGGCGGTGATCGTCGGCTTCGCCACCGCCACCCAGGACATCGTCATCGACGCCTGGCGGATCGAGGTGGTCGACACCGAACGCCAGGGCCAAATGGCCGTGGCCGTGCAGTGGGGCTATCGCGGCGCGATGATCGCCGCCGGCGCCGTGCCGCTGCTGCTGGCCGAGCACTTCAACTGGAACATCTCGTACCTGTTCATGGCCGGCGCCATGCTGGTCGGCGTGATCGCCACCCTGTGCGCCCCGCGCGAGCAGGCCCACACCATCCGCGAGATTCACACCGACGGCATCAACCAGCCCAAGCCCCTGGAGGTCGGCGAGTGGCTGGTACGCCTGGCCATCCTGCTGGTCGGCGCCCTGCTGGTCGGCTCGGGCCTGTCGGGCGACGCCAGCCTGCTGTCCAAGTTCGCGGGCGGCGAAGCCCTGGAAGCCGCCTGGAAGGCCAAGCCCAATGGCGTCTGGCTGCAGCTGCTGGGCGTACTGGCCGGCCTGGTGGTGATCATCGTCGCCGCCTGGCCGATTCCGAAAGTTCCGACCAAGCCGGGCGTCTATCTGTCCACGGCGCTCGGTTCGCCGCTGAAGGACTTCATGACCCGCTTCGCCGGGGTCGCCGGCCTGATCCTGGCGACGATCTGCGTCTATCGGGTCTCGGACTTCGTGCTCAACATCATGAACCCGTTCTATCGCGACATGGGTTTCACGCTGACCGAGATCGCCGAGATCCGGAAGGTGTTCGGCATCATCGCCTCGATGGCCGGGGTGTTCCTGGGCGGGGTGATCGTCGCGCGGCTCGGCCTGATGAAGGCCCTGATCATCGGCGCCTTCGCCCAGCCGATCAGCAACCTGATGTTCGCCGTCCTGGCCATGAGCGGCCACAACACCGGCATGCTGTTCGCCTCGATCTGTATCGACAATATCGCCGGCGGGATCGCGGGCACGGCGCTGATCGCCTACATGTCCAGCCTGACGACGGCGGGCTTCACCGCCACGCAGTACGCCCTGTTCTCGTCGCTGTACGCCCTGCCCGGCAAGCTGATCGCCTCGCAGTCGGGCCGCATCGTCGAGGCCTCGGCCCAGGCCGCCGAGCACGGCGGGCCGATCGGCCTGCTCAAGGGCCTGTTCACCCGCCTGCCGCCCGAGAGCTTCACGGCCGCCGGCGCCAAGCTTGGCGTCAGCGCCCAGGCCATGGCGGCGGGCTACACGACCTTCTTCATCTACACGGCCCTGATCGGCGTGGTGGCGATCGTGCTGTCGTTCATGGTGGCGGCGCGGCAGAAGCCGCTCGAGACCGAGACGGCCTAGACCGCCAGACACACCACCTGAGCCACCCGCAGGTCGCGGCGCAGCCCGTCGGCCACGCGGCCATAGTTCTCGGTGGTGATCGGCTCGCTGGACGAGAATTCGGACGGACTGGGCCGGCGGCGCGGACCCAGCAGGGTCTTCAGCGTCTCCGGCGCGGTCGTGTAGATGCGACCCCGGCGCGGCGCTTCGGCGACGGTCACCCCGATCACCCGGCCGGCGGCGTCCAGGGCCGGCGCGCCCGACAGGCCCGACAGCGTCCCCTTCAGCGTATCGGTGCGGCCGACCTCGGCCCAGACCAGCACCGGCTCGGTGCGGGCGCCCCGCCCATGGACGACCAGGTTCTCGCGGCCCAGGAGGCGCGAGGCGGCCTCGCCCGGATGGCCCTGCGGGAAGCCCGGATGGTAGGCGCGCGCGCCCCGGCGCAGCGGCTGGTCCAGGCCCAGCGGCACGGCCGGCGCCCCGCCCTCGGTGGTCAGGATCGCGGCGTCGGCGGTCGGATCGACGGTGATCCGGGCGGCCACGCCGCGCCCGTCGGCCACGACGATGGCGGCCGACTTGCAGCCGTCGACCACATGGCGCGCGGTCAGCCAGGTTCCGTCGTCCCCGACCGAGAACGCCGTGCCCGAGCCGGGCTCGGGCCGGTCTGGCACCTGGACCACGATCGAGGGATCGAACGGCGAGGACGGCCCCAGCGGCAGCCCCTCCTCGCCCGGCACCGGCGGCGGCGGCGGCGGCGCGTCCGAGCGCTCCTGCCGGCCGACGGCGACGATCAGCAGGGCGCTGACCGCCGCGGCGTAGACCAGCCAGTCGGGAAGCTTGGGGAAATGCACCGTTACGCCCCCGGGCTCTGTCGGATCAGCCCGCCACGGCGGCGGCGAGGATCAGGGCGGTGGCCAGCTTGGCTCCGACCAGCAGGGCGGCGGCCGAGATCTCGCCTTCATGGATCCGCTCGGGCAGGCCCTTGAGCACCATGTCGGTGACGCGGAACACCAGGAGCTGCACAGCGATCGTCGCCGCGCCCCAGATCATGATCTCGATCACCGAGGTCGAGGCGGTCAGCGAGATGGCCAGCGGAATGGCCAGGCCGACCATGACTCCGCCCAGCGACAGGGCCGCGGCCGAGTTGCCCTCGCGGATCAGGGTGATTTCCTTGTGCGGGGTCAGCAGGGCGTAGAGCGTGGTCCCCAGGATCAGCATCACCAGGGTAACGCCGGCGTGCAGCAGGGTGACCGGGAAGCCGGTGGCGAAGGCCTGGACCTCGGGCGACTGGAGCTGGGACGGCATGGACGCGGACTACCCTGCGGAGATGTTTGGCGACCTGACTAACACGGGTCGGCGAGTCTTGCGTAGGGGCGTCCGCGCCGGACGGCGTTCGCTCTATTTGTAAAAGCCTTCGCGCAGGTTCAGGCCGTGCTCGACGAAGACCTTCAGCGCGCAAAGCATGCCGGTCCAGCCCTCGCAATTGCCGAACGCCGCCTTCTCGCCCGCCGGGGTGTCGCTCCAGCCGGCCTCGTGGATCCGAACCAGGGTGCGGCCGTCGCCAGTGTCGGCGAAGGTCATGGTCACCTCGGTCTTATGCGTCGCGCCCGGCTCGGCCGAGCCCCAGCGCAGCACGATCTTCTCGTTCGCCACGACCTCGACCACCTCGACCGGAAAGGCGCCGGGGAAGTCGTGGAAGTCCCAGGTGACGGTGGCGCCGGTCTCAAGCCGCCCCTGGGCCCCGCCCGTGGTGAAGTAGCCGGACAGCCGCTTGGGATCGGCCACGGCTTCGAAGACCTCGGAGACCGGCTTGGCGATCCGGCCGCTGACGGTAAATTCGTGCGACATGGGACATCTCCTCACTTGCTGGCCGCGACCATGTGTTATAATCTTATAACATGTCAAGCGAGGACGAAGCGGACCTGATCTTCAAGGCCCTGGGCCACCGGGTCCGGCGCCATATCCTGGATCTGCTGAAGGCCGAGTCGCTGACCACGGGCATGGTGTGCGCGCGGTTTCCCGAGCTGGACCGCTGCACCGTGATGCAGCACCTGGGCGTGTTGGAAGAGGCTGGCCTGGTCGTGGCCGAACGGCGTGGCCGCGAGCGCTGGAACCACCTGGACGCCCTGCCCGTGCACGCGATCCACGAACGCTGGATCGGGCCCTACGCGGCCTATGCGGCGCGCATGCTCAGCCGGCTGAAGACGGCGGTGGAGGAACCCACACCACCGCTCAACCCCGCGAAAGCGGGGACCCAAGCCGAGTCAGCGGATTAGCCTGAGGCCGCGCCGTACCCTGAAAGTCCGCCTGGGGCCCCGCTTTCGCGGGGATGAGCGGATGGGGTGTTAAGCCGCCTCGTCCTCGTCGTCCTCGCTCAGCACGCCGGCCATCGCCGCCAGCGACAGCTTGCGCAGCGCCGAGGCGCGGACCTTCTCGCTCTCGCTCTTCAGCTGCCCACAGGCGGCCAGAATATCGCGCCCGCGCGGGGTGCGGATCGGCGAGGAGTAGCCGGCCTTGTTGAGGATCGCGGCGAAGGCCTCGATCGTCGACCAGTCCGAGCACTGATAGTCGCTGCCCGGCCACGGATTGAACGGGATCAGGTTGATCTTGGCCGGAATGCCCTTGATCAGCTTCACGAGCGCACGCGCCTCGTCGGGGCTGTCGTTGACGCCCTTCAGCATCACGTACTCGAAGGTCACACGGCGGGCGTTGCTGAGGCCCGGATAGGCGCGGATTCCGGCCATCAGCTCGGCGATCGGATACTTCTTGTTCAGCGGCACCAGGACGTCGCGCAGCGCGTCGTTGGTCGCGTGCAGGCTGATGGCCAGCATCGCCTGCGTGCTGTCGCCCAGCTTTTCCAGCATCGGCACGACGCCCGAGGTCGAGACCGTGATCCGGCGACGCGAGATGCCGATGCCCTCGTTGTCGCTGATGATCTCGATGGCGTCGGCCACCTGGCCCAGATTGTACAGCGGCTCGCCCATGCCCATGAACACGATGTTCGAGAGCACGCGGTCTTCCTTGTCCGACGGCCATTCGGCCAGGTCGTCCTTGGCCACCTGCACCTGGGCGACGATCTCGGCCGCGGTCAGGTTGCGGACCAGCGGCTGGGTCCCGGTGTGGCAGAAGCTGCAATTCAGGGTGCAGCCGACCTGGCTGGAGACGCACAGGGCGCCCGCGCGGCCGACGCCGGGGATGTAGACGCTCTCGACCTCGATGCCCGGGGCCATGCGGATCAACCACTTGCGGGTGCCGTCCTTGGACACCTGGCGCTCGACGATCTCCGGCCGGGCGATGGTGAAGGTCTCGGCGAGGCGGGCGCGCGTCTCCTTGGCGACGTCGCTCATATTGGCGAAGTCGGTGACGCCGCGATGGTGCATCCAGCGGAAGATCTGGGTGGCCCGCATCTTGGCCTTGCCGTGCTCGACCACGCCGCTCTCGACCAGGGCCGCGACCAGCTGCGGGCGCGTCAGGCCCGAGAGGTTGATCATCGGCTTAGTGACGGGTTGGGCGGGCGCGGCGTCGGTGGAGACGCGCGACAGGTCGAGGGTGACGCTCAAGGGGGTGTCCGGCTCTTCGGGGTCGAGGCGGACATATAGCAGGTCCGGGCCGGTTTTCCAAAAGGACCGGCGGCCGCAGCTGCCTACACCTTGCGGAAGCGGCTTCCCTGGCTGGCCATTAGGGCCAGGGCCCAGTCGTCGGGCACGACCTTGGCGATGGCGGCGATGGCCTTGTTCGGGGCGCCGGGCACGCAGATCGAGCGGTTGGCCTCGGCGGCCTCGTAGCCGGCGGCGGCGACCTCGTCGGCGCCCAGCCACAGCCACTCGGGCACGCCCTGGCTGACCTGGGCGCGGGTGCCGTTGACGTCGTGGAATTCCGAATAGGTGAAGCCGGGGCACAGGGCGCTGACGTGGACGCCGGTCGAGAGGTTCTCCAGGTGCAGGCTTTGGGAGAACTTGACCAGGAAGCCCTTGGTCGCCGCGTACAGGGTGTGGCCGGCCGCGCCGGGGACCAGGCCCGCCAGCGAGGCGACGTTGACGATGCGGCCGAAGCGGCGCTCGACCATGCCCGGCAGGACCTTGTGGGTCATCTCGCAGACGCTGGTGAGCATCACCTGCAGGAACATCGCCTGGTCGGCCCAGCTGGTGGACGCATAGGTCCCCGGCAGGCCGTAGCCAGCGTTGTTGACCAAGGCGTCGACCACGCGGCCCTGCTCGGCCAGCGCGGCCAGCACCGTGTCGGTCCCGGCGGGATCGGAGAGGTCGGCGGGGATGGCGTAGGCCTCGACGCCCGAACGCAGCGTGATCTCGGCGGCCAAGCCCTCCAGGCGGTCGGCCCGGCGCGCGGTCAGGGCCACGTCGTAGCCGTGGCTGGCATAAATGCGGGCGGAGGCGGCCCCGATGCCGGCGGAAGCGCCAGTGATCAGGGCGAGGCGGCGGGCCATGCTCGGGTGATCCGGTGAAAGACGAAACTTCGCCGGAGACCAGCACGGCCCGCGCTTCGGTTCAAGAAGCCCTCGAAATCCCTCGCGAGGAAGGGGGCGGAAGGGGCGCGCCAGGTACGGAACGCGCGCCCCCTCCGGGCCGCGGCTGGGAGGGAGACCGCCGCGACCTTGGGGACCTTAAAACCCTAGGCGGCCTTGCCGAGGTCGGCCGCCGCGCTGGCGCCGACCGCCCAGCGGACGGCGGCCTTGGCGACGCGCTCGCCCAGCAGGCGGGCGGTCTCGCGGTCGCCGGCGGGCGGGGTGATCTCGGGCGAGGCGTTGTCCGACTGGGCGGCCAGGCCCAGGAAGGCGCCGACGCGGTTCAGGCTGTCCGGGCCACGCTCGGCTGCGGTGACGGCCGGGGCCGGGACGCCGAGGCTGACCCAGTTCATGCCGTGCTGGGCGGCCAGGATCGCCAGGCTGTTCAGCGCATGCAGCTTGTCGCCGGCGAAGCTGTGCGAGTTGGTGAAGCCGGCGGCCAGCTTGTCCTTCCACGCACCGGTGAACCAGGCGGACGCGGTCGCGTCGGCGAACACTTTGAACACGCCCGAGACGTCGCCCATGTAGGTCGGCGCGCCGAAGATCACGGCGTCGGCCTTAGTGATCTCCTCGATGAGCGGCGCGAAATCCTGAGCGGCGTTTTCGATCTTCAGCAGCACCGGGGTCTGGCCGGCGTCACGGACGCCTTCGGCGACCTTCTGGGCCAGGACTTCGGTGTGGCCGTAACCGGAGTGATAGGGGATGGCGACGGTAGTCATTGGAATTCCCTCGAATTCGAAACTGAAACGGTAGCGATTACGTAATGCGCCCAGACGGTGCCGCCAGAGGATCAGCAACAACAGGTGGTGCAATTTTTCTGAAGGTGGGTTTCAGCGCCGCTCAAGGCCCGCGCCTCACCGAACGGCGAAATATACCGGCACAGCTTGCGACAACGTTGTCATTCCTTTATCTGAAAGGAAATTCCGCAATGCATCTATTGATCCGACGCGCCCTCTCCCGGCGCGGCGTATACATCCTTTCGCCCCCCAATTCTTTCGTCCCTCTGTGTGTGTGAGGCGCCGATGACCACAGATTCTCCGAAGATCCACCCGGGTCTCGTCCTCCTGGCCCTGGCCCTCGGCGGCTTCGCGATCGGCACGACCGAGTTCGCGTCGATGAGCCTGCTGCCCTACTTCGCCAAGGACCTGGGGGTGGACGCCCCGACGGCCGGCCATGCGATCAGCGCCTATGCGATGGGCGTGGTGGTCGGGGCGCCGGTGATCGCCGTGGCCGCCGCGCGCCTGCCGCGCCGGGTGATCCTGACGGTGCTGATGGCGGTGTTCGCGGTCGGTAACCTGCTCTCGGCGCTGGCGCCCAACTTCGGCTGGATGATCGCCTTCCGCTTCTTCTCGGGCTTGCCGCACGGCGCCTATTTCGGGGTCGCGGCCCTGGTCGCCGCCAGCGTCTCGCCGCCGGACAAGCGAGCCCGGTCGGTGGCCATGGTGATGATCGGCCTGACCATCGCCACCATCATCGGCGTGCCCATGGCCAACGTCGTGGGCCAGTGGATCGGCTGGCGCTGGGGCTTCGTGATCGTCGCGGCGCTGGCGTCCCTCACCGCCCTGTCGGTCTGGCTGTACGCACCGCGCGTCCCGGCCGACGCCAAGGCCAGCCCGCTGCGCGAGCTGTCGGCCCTGGCCAAGGGCCGGGTGTGGCTGACCCTGGCGATCGGCGCGATCGGCTTTGGCGGCATGTTCTGCGTCTACACCTATCTGGCCGACACCATGCTGGCCGTCACCCACGCCTCGCCCGCCGCCCTGCCGGTCGTGCTGGCGGTGTTTGGCGCCGGGATGACCGTCGGCACCCTGGTCTGCGCCTGGGCCGCCGACCGCGCCCTGATGCCGGCCATCGGCGCGATCCTGCTGTGGAGCGCCGGCGCGCTTGCCCTCTATCCGCTGGCCATCGGCAGCCTGTGGACGCTGATCCCGGTCGTCTTCCTGATCGGTTGCGGCGGCGGCCTGGGCGCGGTGCTGCAGACCCGGCTGATGGACGTGGCCGGCGAGGCCCAGACCCTGGCGGCGGCCCTGAACCACTCGGCGTTCAACACCGCCAACGCCCTGGGTCCCTGGCTGGGCGGCCTGGCCATCGCGGCCGGCTACGGCTGGGCCTCGACCGGTTGGGTCGGCGTCGCCCTGGCCCTGGGCGGCTTTATGATCTGGATCGTGGCGGCGCTGGACGCGCGTCAGCAGCGACAGCGGCTGACGCTGGCGGCGGCCGAGTAGCGAAAGCGGCTCAGCAGCCGCCGTCCACGGCCGCGTGCGCGCCGTTCAGCAGGTCGGCGACGGTGATCTGGGCCAGCCGGTCGGCCGCGGCGCGGTCGGCGGCGTGGATGGCCGAGCGCACCGCGTCGGGGATCTTCTCCCCCACCGGGCAGCCCTTCACGCCCTTGGGCGCGACGCCCAGGTGGGCGCAGCCATTCACCGCCCGCAGCACCAGGTCGAGCGTAATCGAATCGGCCGGCCTCAGCAGCCACGCCCCGCCGTTGGCGCCGGCGCGCGCGCCGATCAGCCCCGCCTTGCCCAGCATGGCGGTGACCCGGCGGACCACGACCGGATTGGTCGGGACCGAGGCGGCGAGTTCGGCGCTGGCGACGGCGCGGTCGGCGGAAAACGCCTCCTTGTGCGCCAGATAGGCCAGGGCGTGGGCCGCTACGGGAAATTTCTGACTGTCGGACATCTCTACCGGGAACGTAAGGTTGTCGGCCGCGCGTTCAACTGAAAACTGTTTCATCTTCGCAACGAGCCTGTCGGCGACGTCGGGGGATGATTGAACCGGCCGCGGATTGGGTGTATCGCGCCGCGCTTGATCGATATGGGTCGGCCGACAGCATTTTGCGAGGGCGGCCCGGAGGGATTGAATGGCTTCCGAAGCCTCCAGCGCCGCCGGCAACGACTGCGCGCCCGCGTCTTCCGATATTCCGCAGCAGGAGGGCGCCCCCTCCAACGGCAATGGCCAAGGCCACGGCGACGCGAAGGGTCATGGCTTCTTCGCCGTGGCTCTGGGTTCGATTGGCGTCGTTTTCGGCGATATCGGCACCAGCCCGCTATACGCCCTGCGCGAGGCCCTGGCCCATTCGCGCAGCACGACGGCGACCGAGCACGCGGTGCTGGGCGTGGTGTCGCTGGTCCTGTGGACCCTGACGCTGTTCGTGACGATCAAGTACGTCATCTTCTTCATGCGCGCCGACAACAAGGGCGAGGGCGGCACCCTGGCGCTCATGGCCCTGGCCCAGAAGGCCCTAGGCGGAACCGGCCGCAAGCGCTCGGTCGCGGTGTTCTTCCTCGGCGTGGTGGGCGCGGCCCTGTTCTACGGCGACGGGATCATCACCCCGGCCATCTCGGTGCTCTCGGCCGTCGAGGGCCTGAAGGACGCGCCGGGCGTGGGCCATGTCTTCACGCCCTACATCCTGCCGATCTCGGCCGGCATCCTGATCCTGCTGTTCGCCGTCCAGGCCAAGGGCACACACCGGATGGCCTCGCTGTTCGGTCCGTTCACCGCCGTCTGGTTCCTGATCCTGGGCGGCCTGGGCGCCTTCCACCTGGCCGACGACCTGTCGATCTTCCGCGCCTTCAATCCCTGGTACGGGATCCGCTTCCTGTTCGAGAACGGCTTCCTGGGCTTCGTGATCCTGGGCAGCGTGTTCCTGGTCGTCACCGGGGCCGAGGCGCTCTACGCCGACATGGGCCACTTCGGGAAGCGCCCGATCCAGGCCTCGTGGCTGTGCCTGGTGTTCCCCTGCCTGGCCCTAAACTATCTGGGTCAGGGCGCCCTGGTGCTGGACCATCCGGCCGCGCGCCACAATCCGTTCTGGGAGATGGTGCCCGGCTTCGCCTACTGGCCGGTGCTGCTGATGGCCACCGTCGCCACCGTCATCGCCAGCCAGGCGGTGATCACCGGCGCCTTCTCGATGACCCAGCAGGCCGTGCAGCTGGGCCTGCTGCCGCGCATCGAGATCAAGCGCACCTCCGAGACCCAGGCCGGCCAGATCTTCGTGCCGGCGGTGAACCAGTTGCTGCTGATCGGCGTGCTGGTGCTGCTGTTCGCCTTCCGCAGCTCGCACAAGCTGGCCAGCGCCTACGGCATCGCCGTGACCGGCGCGATGTTCGTCGACACCCTGCTGGCCTATGTGGTCATCCGCCGCGTGTGGAAGTGGAACCTGGGCCAGACCGCCCTGCTGCTGGTCCCGCTGGTCGCGCTGGACAGCGTGTTCATCGCCTCGAACATGCTGAAGATCCCCGACGGCGCCTGGCTGCCGCTGGTGTTCGGCGCGGTGCTGGTGCTGATCATGTGGACCTGGACGCGCGGGGCCAACATCCTGACCGCCAAGACCCGACGCGACAGCGTGCCCCTGGTCGACCTGATGGAGATCCTGCGCGCCCGCGCCCCGCACCGCGCGCCGGGCACGGCGATCTTCCTGACCTCCGACCCGGACATGACCCCGGTCGCCCTGATGCACAACCTCAAGCACAACAAGGTGCTGCACGAGCGCAACGTCATCCTGACCGTCCGCACCACCGAGACGCCGCGCGTCCGCGAGGAAGATCGGGTGACGATCGAGAAGGTCAACGACGACTTCAAGAAGGTTATCGTCAACTACGGCTTCATGGAGAGCCCGAACATCCCCAAGGCCCTGGCGGTGTGCCGCAAGCAGGGGCTGAAATTCGACATCATGGCCACCAGCTTCTTCCTGGGCAGGCGCTCGATCGTGCCGTCGGCCAACAGCGGCATGCCGCTGTGGCAGGACCGGCTGTTCATCTACCTGATGAAGAACGCGGCCAACCCGACGGACTTCTTCAAGATCCCGCCCGGCCGCGTCGTCGAACTGGGCGCCCAGGTCACCGTTTAAGAGCTACAGTCCCCGCCCATGGAAACGACCCTGCGCGTGCTGGGCGACGGTCTGTCGATCGCCGCCCTGGCCATCATCGCCGCCACCGCCCAAGGGGCCTGGAAACGGATCCCCAAGGGCGTGGCCGTGCCGATGCAATGGGGCTTCGACGGCAAGCCGACCTGGCGCGCGTCCAAGGCCTTGGGCCTGCTGACCATCCCGGTCCTGTCGATCATCGTGCTGCTGTCGTTCACCCTGACCCAGGCGACCTTCACCGACGATCCGATGCGGGCGATGATCATCTTCCTGGTCCGCGCCACCATCGCCGCCAGCCTGGCGCTGAGCCAGCTTTTCCACCTGCGGTTCGTCATCAGGACGTTGCAGGAAGAGGGTCAGCTTTAAACTTCTTGACCCGCGCGCCCTGATCCCGTTGAAGGCGCGCGACTTTGTGTTTCTCTCCGGAAGGACCCCTCATGGCCGACAAGTCCGTGAAGAAGGTCGTGCTCGCCTATTCGGGCGGCCTCGACACCTCGATCATCCTCAAGTGGCTGCAGACCGAGTACGGCGCCGAGGTCATCACCTTCACGGCCGACCTCGGCCAGGGCGAAGAGATCGAACCGGCGCGCGCCAAGGCGCTGGCCGCCGGCGTCAAGCCCGAGAACATCTTCATCGAGGACGTGCGCGAGGAGTTCGTCCGCGACTACGTGTTCCCGATGTTCCGCGCCAACACGGTCTATGAGGGCCAGTACCTGCTGGGCACCTCGATCGCGCGTCCGCTGATCGCCAAGAAGCAGATCGAGATCGCCCGCAAGATGGGCGCCGACGCCGTCAGCCACGGCGCGACCGGCAAGGGCAACGACCAGGTCCGCTTCGAGCTGGGCTACTACGGCCTCGAGCCCGACATCACCGTGATCGCCCCCTGGCGCGAGTGGGACTTCAAGTCCCGCGAGGCCCTGCTGGACTTCGCCGAGAAGCACCAGATCCAGATCACCAAGGACAAGCGCGGCGAGGCGCCGTTCAGCGTCGACGCCAACCTGCTGCACAGCAGCTCGGAAGGTAAGGTCCTGGAAGACCCGGCGGTCGAGGCCCCCGAGTTCGTCCACATGCGCACGATCGCGCCGGAAGACGCGCCCGACAAGCCGACCATCATCACCATCGACTTCGAGAAGGGCGACCCGGTCGCCATCGACGGCGTCGCCATGTCGCCCGCCACCCTGTTGACCAAGCTCAACGAACTGGGCCGCGACAACGGCGTCGGTCGCCTCGACCTTGTCGAGAACCGCTTCGTCGGCATGAAGTCGCGCGGCGTCTACGAGACCCCCGGCGGCACCATCCTGCTAGCCGCCCACCGTGGCATCGAGAGCATCACGCTGGACCGCGGCGCCATGCACCTGAAGGACGAGCTGATGCCGAAATACGCATCGCTGGTCTACAACGGCTTCTGGTTCTCGCCCGAGCGCGAGATGCTGCAGGCGGCCATCGACTACAGCCAGACCAAGGTCTCGGGCCAGGTCCGCGTGAAGCTGTACAAGGGCAATGTCACGGTCATCGGCCGCACCAGCCCCTACAGCCTGTACGACCAGGACCTGGTGACGTTCGAGGAAGGCAAGGTCGCCTACGACCACCGCGACGCCGGCGGCTTCATCAAGCTGAACGCCCTGCGCCTGCGGGTGCTCGCCAAGCGCGACAAGCGCGGCTAGGCGACGATCGAAACGTTCTGAATCACGCCGCGTCCGGTCTCGGACGCGGCGTTTTTCTTGTCGCTACTCGTCGCGCGCCGCACGCCGGGCGAGCTCCGAGCAATAGCGCCCGAAGTGCTCGGCCAAGGCCTTGCCTGGTCCTGGAAAGGTCGTCACGCGACCAGCGTACTCGATCGAGATCGTCGGGGTGCGGGTAAGCGAACTTAGATACCCATCGGGCATATCACCCTGCCCTCCAACGAAGCTGCGCTCTCGGATAGTCTCGACGCCTCGGTAGACGCGAAACACAGTGTCGACTGTCCGCACGCGAAGTTGCGTGGAATTGGCCGCTGGCGCGTAGAAGCGCGCTTGTACGCCGCCGGACTTCAACCCCGAACAGCTTAGGACGAGGTCCACGTTCGATCCGTCGGGGCGCGCGGGCCCACTGAGCAGCAGCCCGCCCGTCACCCCATGCGCAACGCTCCAGTGGTAAGCTTGGCCGCCTTTGACGAAGTCCTTGGGAAGCGGCGCGCGATCGGTGGCCATGGCGTGAACGGCCCAAGCAGCGCCAACGACAAGGCCGAGGCCAGCGGCGGTTTGCAAAGCAGTGACAAGGCGCATCGGCGTCTCCCAGGGCCGGGCCAGCCTAGCCACTCAACCAGGAAGCGCAAGTCTACACGCGATTGTACGGATACCTGTCGCGGATCATTCGCTGGAAGAACCAGCCCTTGGACGGGGCGCGGAAGAAGGCCTTGCCGACCCGTTCGGGCACGCCGACATAGACGTATTCGTCGCCGTCCTGGAACGTGACGAAGAGCTTGCCGTGCTCGGCCGAGTAGTCGATGTCTCGGATGGCGGTGGATTCCACATGCATGGCTTTACGAAGCCTCCGCAAAAGGATCGGTCAGTCCTAGGAGCGAACGAGCGCCGGTGGGGTTCCCCGGACGCGTTCGCGCGAACCGGCGAACACCCTCGTCCTATGGCCTTTCAAGGCCCGTGCAAACTCCGGACGAATACGGCTAGGGTTCCCCGCAAAGCGGCATGAAGTCCGCGGGAGGAACACGAAGATGCATCAGTCCCACGCGCTGGTGGCGATCGTCACCCTGGTGTCGCTGCTGGTCTATTTCTGGATGATCATGCGCATCCCCGGCGCCCGCCGCCGGACCGGCATCGACGCCCCGGCCATGACCGGCCATCCGGAGCTGGAGCGCCACCTTCGCATCCAGGCCAACACCGTCGAGTGGCTGGTCGTCTACCTGCCCTCGCTGTGGCTGTTCGCGATCTACTGGAACGACCTGGTGGCCGCCGCCCTGGGCGGAATCTGGATGATCGGCCGGATCATCTACGCCCTGGGCTACGCCGCCGATCCCAAGAAGCGCGAACTGGGCTTCATCATCCAGGGCCTGGCCACGGCGGTGCTGCTGTTCGGCGCCCTGGGGCGGGCGATCTACGTGCTGATCGTGATCGGCAACTAGGGGAAGCTTTGCTGGTTCTGGCGCGGCGGCCTATATCCGCGCCATGGACCACTTGCCCGTCGATCCCGCCCGCTACGGCGCCTTCCTGGTCGCCATGTTCGTCATGGCCATCACGCCAGGGCCGGCCAACCTGTTCGCCATCGCCACCGGCATGGAGCGCGGCAAGGGCGCGGCCCTGATCAGCGTGATCGGCATGAACACCGCCACCCTGGTCTGGTTCAGCGGCTCGGCCCTGGGCCTGGGCGCGCTGATCCTGGCCTTCCCCAAGGCGTTCCACGTCCTGGCCTATGCGGGCGCGGCCTATCTGGTCTGGCTGGGGCTCAAGTCGCTGTGGGCCGGGATCAAGAACCTCGAAAGTCACGCCTCGGCGACCGTCCGCGCCGGCCGCTCGGCCTTTCTCGACGGCTTCATGGTCCAGATCGCCAATCCGAAGATCCTGCTGTTCTTCTCCGGCGTGCTGCCGCCGTTCCTGGACATCAAAAGACCGCTGGCTCCGCAGCTGGTGATGTTCGCCTGCGCCACCATCGGCATGGACCTGATCAGCATGTCCAGCTACGGGCTGGGCGGGGCGGCCCTATCGACCCGCATGAACGAGCCCGGCTTCCGCCGTGGTTTCGCGATCCTGGTCGGCGTCCTGCTGATCACGGCCGCCGTGCTGATCGTGTCGCGGGGGTGAGCGCCTGACCGCGCGAGAGGGGGCCGCCGGTTTCGGCGATCGTGACGCGCCGACGAAAAGAGATTGCAGCCCGGAAGCAAACTGCGCCTTGGCGAAACCACAAAGCCCGGCCAGAGTTGACTCCAAACACCGAGGACTCCGCTTGAAGGAGCAAGTCATGTCCATGAAGAAGGTCGCCATCGCCGCGGCGCTGGCGATCACCGCCACCCTGTCGGCCTGCGCCACGCCAACGCCGTACCAGCCCAAGGTCACCTCGGGCTCGGTCACCGGCGGGTTCTCCGAGCAGAAGCTGGAAGGCGACCGCTACCGGATCAGCTTCGCCGGCAACAGCCTGACCTCGCGCGAGACCGTCGAGCGCTATCTGCTCTACCGGTCGGCCGAGCTGACCGTGCAGCAGGGCTACGACTGGTTCGAAACCGCCGACCACCGCACCGACCGCACCGCCCGCAGCTATGTCGAGCCCGATCCGTTCATGCGGCCGGGCTTCGGGTATGGCTATCCGTACGGCTACTGGCGCCCGTCCTGGCGCTATTTCGGCCCGGGCTATGGCTGGCGCAGCTGGGACCCCTTCTGGGGTGACCCCTTCTTCGCCGACCGCGCCCAGATTCGCACCATCGAGCGGTTCGAGGCCGGCGCCGAGATCGTGATGCACCGAGGCAAGAAGCCGGAAGGCGACCCGCGCGCCTACGACGCCCGCGAGATCATGGCCAACCTGGCCAGCACGATCCAGCGGCCCCAGCCGAAGTAGAGAAATAAGACTCCCTTCCCCTTGATGGGGAAGGGTCGGGGATAGGGTGATACGGCGGTTCAGCCGCCGACACCCTGCTCACCCCCAACCCAAGCCCTCCCCCATCAAGGGGGAGGGCTTTGCGTATCAGCGCGGCGCCATGCGGATGCCGCCGTCCAGGCGCACGTCCTCGCCGTTGAAGTAGCCGCAGGTGATCATGGTCACCGCCAGTTGGGCGTATTCCTCGGGATTGCCCAGGCGCTTGGGGAACGGCACGCTCGCGGCCAGACCCGCCTTCACCGCTTCGGGCGCGCCGTTCATCAGCGGGGTGTTGAAGATGCCCGGCAGGATGGTGTTGACCCGGATGCCCTCGCCCATCAGGTCGCGGGCGATCGGCAGGGTCATGCCCACCACGCCGCCCTTGGACGCCGAATAGGCCGCCTGGCCCATCTGACCATCCTCGGCGGCGACGCTGGCGGTGTTGACGATCGCGCCGCGCTCGCCGTCCTCCAGCGGCTCCAGGTCCAGCATGCCCTTGGCCGACTTGGCGATGCAGCGGAACGTGCCGACCAGATTGATCTGGATGATGCGGTCGAAGGCGTCGAGCGGGAAGTGCTTGGTCTCGCCGGTGGCCTTGTCGCGGCTGGCGGTCTTGGCGGCGTTGCCGGTGCCGGCGCAGTTGACCAGGATCCGCTCCTGGCCGTGGGCGGCGCGGGCCTTTTCGAAACCGGCGTCGACATCGGCGTCGCTGGTCACGTTGACTTTGCAGAACAGGCCGCCGATCTCGCGCGCGACCTCTTCGCCCCGGCCCTCGTTCATGTCGAAGATGGCGACCTTGACGCCCTGGGCGGCCAGGGCCCGGGCCGTGGCCTCGCCCAGGCCCGAAGCGCCCCCGGTGACGACAGCGGCGACGGTGTTGTCGAGTTTCATGGACGTTTCCCCTTGTCTTCGCGTTTTGTGCGTTCGCGTCTAGGATCGGATTTGCAGAGAGGTTTAGACCCATGAGCGGCGAGGCCAAACCGTCCCCCGACGTCAACGTCAACGAGGTGCTGGACCCGAAGAAGGCCCTGGCGCCCGTCACGGTCCGCGTCAACGAACAGCGGGTGCGCGAGGGCTTCCTGCCCAAGATCCGCAAGGTCGCCGCCAAGGTGCCGTTCGCCGCCGACGCCCTGTCGGTCTGGTGGGCCGCGCGCGATCCGGAGACCCCCATGGCGGCCAAGGGCATGATGCTGGCGGCCCTGGCCTATTTCGTCCTGCCGACCGATGCGATCCCCGACATCCTGCCCGCCATCGGCTTCACCGACGACGCGGCGGTGTTCGCGGCCTTGATGGCCATCCTGGGAAAGACCCTCAAGCCCCGCCACAAGGAAGCCGCCCAGGCCTTCCTGCAACGCCTCTCCGATGATGCTCCGGGCCGATGACGCCTGAGACGGTCCTGTGGGCGATCGCGGCCGGCAGCGCCCTCGCCTACGGCCTGCTTTTCGTCGAGCAATCGCCCTCGATCCTTCGCACCGTCGTCAAGACCTGCGCCGTCGCCGCCCTGGCCGTGCTGGCCTATCTGGACGGCGGATCGGTGTTGCTGGCCATCGCCCTCACCTTCTGCGCCCTGGGCGACGCCTTCCTGGCCCAGGACCCCAAGCGCTGGCTACCCCTGGGCCTGGCCGCCTTCCTGGTCGGGCATCTGGTCTACATTCCGCTGTTCCTGGAGCGCGAGGGCGCGCCGCCGATCTGGTTCTGGCCGGCCGCCGTCGGGATCGGGGCCATCGCCGGCCTGATGCTGCGGGCGCTGTGGGGGTCGCTGAGCAAGCTGCGGATCCCCGTGGCCGTCTACGTCCTGGCCATCGTCGGCATGGTCGTCACCAGCCTGCTTCTGCCCGCGCGCGCCTGGCCGACCACCGTCGGCGCCCTGGCCTTCATGGCCTCGGACGCCATCCTCTCGTTCGACCTGTTCAAGAACGCCAAGCTGCTTGGCTCGCCGCGCCTGACCGCGTGGGCGATCTGGTTCCTCTACTGGGGCGGCCAGGCCGGCATCACTCACGGCATGCTGAGCTGACATCCGGCCAGAGACGCCAAAGCTCTAGCCGACCCGGAAGCGCAGCACCGCGCCGTCCCACAGGGTGTCGTGGCGATCCTCCTCGACCAGGTCTCGCACGCCCGGATAGCTCGCGGCCGCGCGCCGCCAGAAGGCCAGGGCGCCGGCGTTGCGGCGGACCACCGCGGCCTCCCAGACGCCCCAGGCCGTGCCGAACAGGGCGTGGGCGGCGGCGAGGCCGACGCCGCGCCGGCGGTGCTTGCGGACGATGAAGAACTCGGCCACCGCCTGGTCGACCGGGGTCGGCGCGTGGGCCGTCTCGTTGACCAGGGCGAAGCCCACCGGCCGCCCCTTCATCCGGAACAGCCACGCCGCGCGCGTCGGGTCCGTCCAGTAGGCGGCGAGACCGGGATAGTCCGCGTAGCGGCCGTCCGGCTCCAATTCACCCTCGGCCTCGCGGTCGAACCACAGTTCGGAGAAGTCGTGGATGTAGAGCTGCATCAGGTTGGCGATGATCGCCGCCTCGTCGGAAAGGGCGCGGCTGACCACGAGGCCGTCGGTCGACATCGAAAACTCTCCGTGTGCGACAGGTTGTCGCGGACGAACTTGCGCTTAAGTTGGTCGGATGATCGAAGCCCTGCTCAGCAAAATGATCAAGACCGGCGACCTGACGGCGCATCTGCCCGGCGGTCGCGTCGTCAAGGCGGGGGACGGAACCGGACCGCCGGTGACCATCCGGGTCAACAGCCGGGGCCTGCGCCGCCTGGCCAATCCCAGCCTGGGCCTGGGCGAAGGCTATATGGAAGAGGACATCGTCTTCGAACAGGGGACGATCGACCAGCTGCTGACCATCGTCGGCGAGAGCGGCGGCCGCAAGCCCAAGCGCGGCTCGGCCCTGACCCGGTTCCGCAAGGCGCTGAAGCGGCGCGTCCAGCAGGTCAACGACCGCGTGGCCTCGCGCCGCAACGTCGCCCACCACTACGACCTGTCGAACGACCTCTACCGCCGGTTCCTCGATACCGACATGCAGTACAGCTGCGCCTATTTCGAGCGTCCGGACATGACGCTGGAAGAGGCCCAGGCCGCCAAGAAGGCCCTGATCGGCCGCAAGCTGCTGATCCAGCCAGGCATGAAAACCCTGGACATCGGCTCGGGCTGGGGCGGGCTGTCGATGACCCTGGCCAAGGACTTCGGGGCCCAGATGACGGGCGTGACCCTGTCGACCGAGCAGCTGGCGCTGGCCAAGGAACGGGCCGAGAAGGCGGGCCTCTCGGACAAGACCGATTTCCGCCTAACCGACTATCGCGACCTCGACGAGAAATTCGAGCGCATCGTCTCGGTCGGCATGCTGGAGCATGTCGGCGCGCCGAATTTCCGGACCTATTTCGAGACCATCGCCAAGCTGCTGGACGAGGACGGCGTCGCCCTGGTCCATTCGATCGGCAAGATGCACGGCCCCGGCGCGACCAACGCCTTCACCCAGAAGTACATCTTCCCCGGCGGCTACATTCCGGGCCTGTCCGAGATCGTCGCGGCGATCGAGCACGCCGGCCTGTGGATCACCGACATCGAGATCCTGCGCCTGCACTACGCCGAGACCTGCCGCATCTGGCGCGAGCGGTTCATGGCCGATCCGGACATCCCCCAGATGTTCGACGGCCGTTTCCGGCGGATGTGGGAGTTCTACCTGGCCGGCGCCGAACTGGGCTTCCGCCACGGCGGTCACATGGTCTTCCAGATCCAGCTGGCCAAGAAGCGCGACGCCACGCCGCTGACGCGGGACTATCTGCTGGGAAGCCGATAGAACGCCGCTGGTCACGCCGCGCCCTTCGGGCGCCTATAGGCGGGCCCGCGGGACCAAGCCAAGAGAGATCGCATGATGCGCCAATGCCTGTTCCTTTTGACGGCGATGACGGCCTTATGGACGGCGGCGCCGAGCACGGGCATCGCCGCGGAGCCGGCGGCCGTCTGGCGTCGCCACGAGACCGCCGAGGACCGCGCGGCGATCGAGGCGGTGATCGAGCGGTTCCGCCTCGCGGTCATCGCCAAGGACGGCGCGGCCATCTCCAAGCTGCTGCTCAATTCCCGCATCGTCTTCAACGAGATCGACGACCAGGCCGCGATCGACAAGGGGCGCGGCCTGGACGTGCATTTCGATGGACTGGGCGGGCCGGGCTTTCCGGCCTTCTCGCGGTATCTGGCCGGTGAAAAGGCCCAGATCGAGGAGCGTTTCAGCAACGTCGTCGTGGTGCAGGACGGGCCGCTGGCCCTGGTCACGTTCGACTATCAGTTCCTCTCCGACGGAAAGGTCGACAACCGCGGCGTCGAGCATTGGATGCTGCGCAAGACCGACGGGCAGTGGCGGATCTTCAGCGTGGTTTGGACCGCCACCTGAGCCGCGCGCGCGGGTTCAAGCGGGTTTTGTTCTTCACGCCGGTTGATGAGACGCCCGCGCGAGGGCTATAGGCGCCGCCTGACTGTCCTAAGGAGCCGCCATGGCCCCGTTCCGCGCCGCCGACCTCCTGCGCCGCAAGCCCGTGGCGCAGGTCGAAGGCGAGCATCCGCCCGAACACCTGCCGCGCACGATCGGCTTGTTCCAGCTGACCATGCTGGGCGTCGGCGCCACGATCGGCACCGGCATCTTCGTGGCCCTGACCACGGCCGTGCCCGCCGCCGGTCCAGCGGTGATCCTCGCGTTCGTTCTGGCTGGGATCACGGCGGCCCTGACGGCCCTGTGCTACGCCGAGCTGGCCTCGACCATCCCCGTGTCGGGCTCGTCCTACTCGTACGCCTACGCCACCCTGGGCGAGTTCGTCGCCTTCATCGTCGGCGCGTGCCTCCTGCTGGAATACGCCGTCTCGGCCTCGGCCATCGCGGTGGGCTGGGGCCAGTACCTGAACGAGATGCTGGTCGACCTGGTCGGCTGGAAGATGCCCGACGCCATCGCCAAGGCCCCCGGCGCGGGTGGTGTCTTCAACCTGCCGGCCGTGGTGCTGGTCGGATCCTGCATGATCCTGCTGCTGCGCGGGGTGAAGGAGTCGACCACGATCAACGCCGTCCTGGTGGTGCTGAAGCTGCTGATCCTGGCCTTCTTCGTGATCGTCGCCTTCAGCGGCTTCCAAGCCCGCAACCTGACGCCGTTCATGCCGATGGGGCTGGCGGGCGTCGGGACCGCCGCCGGATCCATTTTCTTCTCCTATATCGGCATCGACGCGGTCTCGACGGCCGGCGAGGAGGTCAAGGATCCGCACCGCACCCTGCCGCTGGGCATCGTGCTGTCCTTGCTGATCGTCACCGCCATCTACATCCTGGTGGCCCTGGCCGCCGTCGGGGCCCAGCCCTGGACCGCCTTCGCCGGCCAGGAGGCGGGCCTGGCGGTGATCCTGCGCAACCTGACGGGACAGGCCTGGACCTCGCTGGTGCTGTGCGTCGGCGCGATCGTCTCGATCTTCTCGATCACCTTGGTCGTCATGTACGGCCAGACGCGGATCCTCTATGCCATGAGCCGCGATGGCCTGCTGCCCAAGCTGTTCCAGCGCCTGGACCCCAGGACCCGCAGCCCCGACCTCAACACCTATGTCGTGGCGGCCTTCATCGCCGTGCTGGCGGCCTTCGTGCCGCTGGACGTGCTGATGAACCTGACCAGCATGGGCACCCTGATCGCCTTCGCCATCGTCTCGCTGGGCGTGATCATCCTGCGCCGGATCCAGCCGGACCTGCCGCGCGGCTACAAGGTCCCGCTATACCCGGTCCTGCCGGTCGCCAGCGTGGCCTTCTGCGCCTATCTGGTCTGGAAGCTGCCGGCGGACACCTGGCTGCTGTTCGCGGTGTGGGTGGCCGGCGCCTGCGCGATCTATTTCGGCTATTCGCGCAAGCACTCGCGGCTGAACGGCTGAGCCAATCCTCCCCCAGCGGGGGAGCAACCGTGTTGTGTTCACGCGAGTGTCCAGTCGGCTTGGTCGCGGATCATGGCGTTTAGCGTGACGAGAAGGCGTCGCATGCAGGCTGTGATAGCCACCTTGGGTGGCTTTCCGTTGGCGACCAGATGTTGATAGGTGGCTTTGGTTCGTGACGAGCCACGCAGGCAGGCGATGACAGCCAGGTAGAGCAGTTGCCTGGGTCTGGAGCGTCCGCCAGAGCACACGGCGCGCCCCTGCCATTGGCCGCTTTTTCTGATGAATGGGGCGAGCCCGGCCAGCTTTGCGACGGCCTTGCTGGTGACCGCGCCCAGTTCGGGCATGTGGGCGATGAGCTCGGCGGCGACGAGGGGACCCACGCCCGGCGCGGTCTGCAGTCTGCGCCATGTCGGCGCGAGCGCCTGGCTGGCTCGGACCAGAGCGATGGCGGCGCGTTCCTGGGCTTTCATCGTGAGCCGGGCCTGGGCGGCCAGGGCGGCGAGCGCTTGGCGAGCGTCGCCCTGCGGCAGCGCCTGAGCCTGGGCCTCAAGCGCCTGGGCGGCCTCCTGGGCGGCTCGGCGCGCGCTCAAGCTCGCCCTGAGTTCATTCCGTTCGGGATCGCGCCGAACCGGCCGCCCGCCGGTCTGGGACAGGAACCGCCGGATCATGCCGACGTCGATCCGATCGGTCTTGGCCGGCGCGCCCAGCGCCTTGGCCAGCGCCCGCACCCGCGCCGGGTCACACCAACGCACGTCTATCCCGGCCTCCAGCAGAGCTTCGATCAGGCCATGCTCATAGCCGCCAGAGGGTTCAAGCCCCACCACGACCGGCCGCCCAAGCCTCTCGATCCAGCCGATCAGCTTGCGCCAACCCTTGGGCTCATTGCGGACCGACCAGGTCCGATCAACCGCCGGTTCGCCGATCTCCAACGTCGCCTTCGACACGTCCACGGCCACATAGGCCGGCTCTTGTGGCATCATCTTCCAGCCCATCCTCGTAGGTTCGGGCTCTGGGCCCAGGCAACCGTTCGGGTTCAGAAGGACGCACGTCGGACCCAAGCTCCCCCACGGGTTCCAACCAAGGTGGCGACGGCCTCGATCGTGCGGCGGCCGGCCGATCGCGTGATCAGCGCCTCGGCCGGCCGCTCCTCAACGCTAGCTCATCTCAATCACACGAGGTGGCGCGCAGCGCCGGAGGGGGAAGTTCTGGCTGACCTGCCGCCGAGACTTCCCTCTCCGTCGGCTACGCCGACACCTCTCCCCTGGGGAGAGGATTTTCCTCACTCCACCGTCACCGACTTGGCCAGGTTGCGGGGCTGGTCGACGTCCGCGCCCTTCACGACGGCGACGTGGTAGGCCAGCAGCTGGATCGGGGCCGACATCACCAGGGTCGAGACCAGCGGGTCCGAGGCCGGGGCGGTGACCACCACCTTCGCGCCGGCCGGGGCGTGCTTCACGCCCTCGGTGTCGGTGATGAAGATCACCTGGCCGCCACGCGCCATCACCTCGCTCATGTTCGAGGCCGACTTCTCGAAATAGCTGTCGTGCGGAGCCAGGATGACGATCGGGGTCTTGTCGTCGACCAAGGCGATCGGGCCGTGCTTCAGCTCGCCGGCGGCGTAGCCCTCGGCGTGGATGTAGCTGATCTCCTTCAGCTTCAGCGCCCCTTCCAGAGCCAGGGCCGACATCGGGCCGCGACCCAGATAGAGCACGTCCCGCGCCTTGGCGATGTCGGCGGCGATGTCCTTGATGGCGTCCTCCAGGCCGATGGCCTCGGCGATCAGGCGCGGAGCCTCCAGCAGCACCTTGACCAGGCGTTGCTCCTCGGCGGCGTCGATCGTCCCGCGCGCCTTGGCGGCGGCGACGGCCAGGGCGATCATCACGCTGACCTGGGCGGTGAAGGCCTTGGTCGAGGCCACGCCGATCTCGGGGCCGCAGTGAATCGGCCAGACCACGTCGACCTCGCGGGCCATGGTCGATTCCTGGGCGTTGACCACCACCGCGCTCTTCATGCCCTTGGCCTTGCAATAGCGCAGGGCCGCCAGGGTGTCGGCGGTCTCGCCCGACTGCGACATGGCGATGACCAGGGCGTCCTTGCGGATGGCAGGCTGGCGGTAGCGGAACTCCGAGGCGATCTCGACGTCGACCGGCAGGTCGGCCAGCTGCTCGATCAGGTACTTGCCAACGACGCCGGCGATGTACGAGGTGCCGCAGGCCACGATCTGGATGCGCTCCAGCTTGGCGAAGTCGATGTCGCCGGGGACCGAGGCCCGGGCGTTCAGGGTGTCGACATAGGCCGCGATCGTGCGCTGGCAGCCTTCCGGCTGATCATGGATCTCCTTCTCCATGAAGTGGCGGTAGTTGCCCTTCTCCAGCATCACCGCCGAGGTCGGGACCACCCGCACGGGCCGCTCGACCGGCGCGCCCGAGGCGTCGAAGATCCGGTGGCTGTCATGGTCGAGGGCCACGTAGTCGCCCTCCTCCAGATAGATCACCCGGTTGGTGAAGGGGCCGACCGCCAGGGCGTCGGAGCCCAGGAACATCTCGCCCTGGCCCTCGCCGACCACCAGCGGGCTGCCGCGGCGCGCGCCCAGGATCAGGTCGCTCTCGCCCTCGATCAGCACGGCCAGGGCGTAGGCGCCGGTCAGGCGGTCCAGCGTGGCCTTGAAGGCCTCCAGCGGGGCCAGGCCCTTGGCCAGCTCGGCGTCGATCAGGTGCGCGATCACCTCGGTGTCGGTGTCGCTGGAGAACGTGCGGCCGGCGGCGGCCAGTTCGGCCTTCAGCTCGGCGAAGTTCTCGATGATGCCGTTGTGCACCAGGGTGACCCGGCCCGCCGTATGTGGGTGGGCGTTCTGGACGTTCGGCGCGCCGTGGGTGGCCCAGCGGGTGTGGCCGATGCCGACCGTGGCGTTCAGCGGTTCTTCGCCGACCACCGCCTCGAGGGCCTTGATCTTGCCCTTGGCCCGACGGCGCTCGACCTTACCGCCGACGACGCCCGCGATACCCGCCGAGTCGTAGCCGCGATACTCAAGCCGCTTGAGGCTCTCGATCAGACGATTGGCGACGGGCTCTCTTCCGACGATGCCGATAATGCCGCACATGGGCCATGATCCCTTGTAGAACGCGTCGACAGGACTATCCCTATCCACGCGAGGATTTCGAGAGCGGCCTTTAGCACCAGCTAAACATCGCCTCCCGTAAATCTGCATTTCGGATCGTTTCGCGTCCGAAACTTGGCCTTGAAGAGACGACAAAGCGACCATGAGCAAGCGCGCCTATTTCGGCACCGACGGCATCCGGGGCCAGGCCAACAAGCATCCGATGACGGCCGAGGTGGCCCTGCGCGTCGGCCTGGCCGCCGGCAAGCTGTTCCGCTCGCAGGACGACCGCCGTCACCTGGTGGTGATCGGCAAGGACACCCGCCTGTCGGGCTACATGATCGAGCCCGCCCTGGTCGCCGGCTTCACCAGCGTCGGCATGGACGTGCGACTTTTTGGCCCACTCCCCACGCCCGCCGTGGCGATGATGACCCGCTCGATGCGCGCCGACCTGGGCGTGATGATCAGCGCCAGCCACAACGACTTCGCCGACAACGGCATCAAGCTGTTCGGCCCCGACGGCTACAAGCTGTCGGACGAGCAGGAGCTGAAGATCGAGGCCCTGATGGACGAGGGCCTGCAGGAAGGCCTGGCCTCTCCCCGCGAACTGGGCCGCGTCAAGCGGATCGACGACGCCCAGGCCCGCTATGTCGAGATCGTCAAGGCGACCTTCCCGCGCCACCGCAACCTGTCGGGCCTGCGCATCGTCATCGATTGCGCCCACGGCGCCGCCTATAAGGTCGCGCCGACCGCCCTCTATGAGCTGGGGGCCGAGGTCATCGCCCTGGGCGTCGATCCGGACGGCACCAACATCAACGAGGAGTGCGGCTCGACCCATCCCGAGGCCATGGCCAAGATGGTCCGCGAGTACCGCGCCGACATCGGCATCGCCCTGGACGGCGACGCCGACCGCCTGGTGATCTGCGACGAGAAGGGCGTGGTCGTCGACGGCGACCAGATCATGGCCATCATCGCCGGGTCCCTGGCCAAGGCCGGAACGCTGAAGGGCGGCGGCGTGGTGGCCACCGTCATGTCGAACCTGGGCCTGGAGCGCCAGCTCAATAGCCTGGGCCTCACGCTCGAGCGCACGGCCGTGGGCGATCGCTACGTCATGCAGCGCATGCGCGAGGGCGGCTTCAACGTCGGCGGCGAGCAATCGGGCCACCTGATCCTGTCGGACTTCTCGACCACCGGCGACGGCCTGATCGCCGCCCTGCAGGTGCTGGCCGTGATGATCGAGACCGGCCGGCCGATGAGCGCCCTGGGCCGTCAGTTCGAGCCAGTGCCGCAGCTTCTGGAAAACGTCCGCTTCGCCGGCGGCAAGCCGCTGGAAGCCAAGACCGTCAAGGAAGCCATCGCCGACGGCGAGAGCCAGCTGAACGGCGCCGGCCGCATCGTGGTGCGCGCCTCGGGCACCGAGCCCTTGATCCGCATCATGGCCGAGGGCGACGACCCGGCCCTGGTCAAGAAGGTGGTGAAGTCGA
The DNA here is from genome assembly GCF_023935105.1 of Caulobacter segnis. Lineage (NCBI taxonomy): Bacteria > Pseudomonadati > Pseudomonadota > Alphaproteobacteria > Caulobacterales > Caulobacteraceae > Caulobacter > Caulobacter sp. RL271. Next base: position 5,448,399 of record NZ_CP096040.1, read on the forward strand.
TCGTCTCGGCGGTGAAGGCGGTCTGATTTCCTTGTCCCCTTCGCAGGAGAGGGTCATGGCGGCGATTGCCCCCTAGCCGCCCACGTCAAAATTCTCCATCATGTAGAAAACCATCTCACATTTTGAGATGCGCATGATGGAGGAAGACGCCCGATGATCGCCAACCCGCTGCTGGGCGTCCTCTTCCACTGGCTGGGCGGCCTGGCCTCCGCCAGCTTCTACGTGCCCTATCGCGGCGTGAAGCGCTGGTCGTGGGAGATCTACTGGCTGACCGGCGGGATCTTCTCCTGGCTGCTGGCCCCGTGGCTGTTCGCCTCGATCCGCACCCACGACCTGCTGGGTGTGATGGGCCAGGTGCCCTCGAACGTCGTCGGCCTGTGCGTGCTGTTCGGGATCCTGTGGGGTTTCGGCGGCCTGACCTACGGCCTGACCATGCGCTATCTGGGCCTGTCGCTGGGCATGGCCGTGGTGCTGGGCCTGTGCACCGTGTTCGGCACCCTGATCCCGCCCCTGGTGCGCGGAACCTTCGCCGAGACCCTGCTGGGCTCGACCTCGGGCAAGATCATCCTGCTGGGCCTGTTGATGACCCTGGCCGGCATCATCGTGGTGGCCATGGCCGGCGCCAAGAAGGACGCCGACCTGTCGCCCGACCAGAAGGCCGAGGCGGTCGCCGAGTTCGACTTCAAGAAGGGGATCGCCGTGGCGATCTTCTCGGGGATCATGTCGGCCTGCTTCGCCTTCGGCCTGGCGGCGGGCGAGCCGATCAAGGCACTGTCGGCCGCGGCCGGCACCGGCCCGCTGTGGACCGGCCTGCCGGCCCTGTGCCTGGTGATGTTCGGAGGCCTGATCACCAACGGGATCTGGTGCGGCTACCTCATCGTCAAGAACCGCACCGCCGGCCAATGGCTGGGCCAGGCCGACGATCCGGAATTCAAGCCGCCGCTGCTGGCCAACTGGCTGCTGTGCGCCCTGGCCGGCACCGCCTGGTACTTCCAGTTCTTCTTCTACACGATGGGCGAAAGCCAGATGGGCAAGTTCGGCTTCTCCAGCTGGACCCTGCACATGGCCAGCATCATCATCTTCGGCACCCTGTGGGGCTTCGCCTTCAAGGAATGGAAGGACGCCCGCCCGGCCGTGCGCAACATGGTCTGGAGCGGCGTGGCCCTGCTGGTCGGCGCCACCGTGGTGATCGGCTACGGGAATATGATCGGCGGCTAGAGCTCCTCCGCCGCCTCGACCACGCTCCGCAGATACTCGACATGCGCCCGGAAGGCCTTGCGCCCTTTGGGCGTGAGCCGCGCCTGGGTGCGGGGGCGCTTGCCGACGAAGTCCTTCTCGATGGCCACGTAGCCGGCCTTCTCCAGGGTCGCCAGATGGCTGCCCAGGTTGCCGTCGGTGGCCTGGGTGATCGCCTTCAGGCGCGGGAAGTCCAGCGGCTGGCCCTTCTCGGCGGCCAGGGCGGCCATGATCTTCAGCCGTAGCGGCTGGTGGATCAGATCGTCCAGCTGGCTCATCACACGCTCCGCAGCCACAGGCCGCCCAGGAACAGCCCGCCGCCGCCGACCAGGGCCAACCATTGGGCCAGGTATTGCGGCCACAGGTAGTAACCGGCCAGGGTCGCCACGAACACCGCCACCCCGATCCAGACATAGCGGGGCGAAGCGTTGGTCACGCCCAGCACCGTGTAGAGGAAGCCGACGAACAGGCCGGGCAGCGCGATATAGGGCAAGAGCTCGGTCTTGGGGAACACCGCCACGATGGCCAGGACGAAGGCCACGCAGGCGCCCATGCCGGCGACCATCCGCCAGGGCTTCACGGCCGCATGGGCCCCCGTCCCGCCCTTCGGCGCCAGGATCAGCGAGCCGATCGCGCCGGCGAGGTCCAGCCCCAGCCACAGCCAGCCCCAATAATCCGGCGCCAGATACGCCATGCCTAGATAGCCCAGCCCCCAGACCACGCCCCACAGCATCAGGAACGGTCCGGCGTGCCGGTAGCCTTTCAGCGCCATGCCCCGGCGGGTGACGCTGTCGATCTCGGAAAGCGCGCTCAGCGCCTCGGACTTGGATACGCTCGTCATCACAGCCTCCATCTGCAGAGAACTCTGTTGTGCAGAGTTATGCGCGATGAACGGGCTCTGTCAAGCAGAGTGGATGACCTTTCTGAAACAAGCCGTGTCATCCCGGCCGAAGCGAAGCGTAGAGCCGGGCCCAGGGGCGACACGCGCGGCGTTCCTTCACCCCCTGGGTCCCGGACAGCCTCTGCGAGGCTTCCGGGATGACACGAAAAGGCGGCGAGGGCCTCCGTCCTACACCCCCAGCTTCGGCGACTTCATCCGGCGCTTGTTGACGTGGTGGCTGGGGGCTTCGGCCTTGATCTCCTCGGGGTACTCGCCCTTGAAGTAGAAGCGCTGCCAGGCTTCCTTGGTGGCCTCGGGGTCGCGCTTGAAGATCAGGGCATTGAACTCGCTGCGCTTCTCGGCCCAGACGTCGTACTGGCGGCGCAGGTCGGGATTGGAGTTCATCGAGCGGATCACCGGCTGGAACGCCTCCATCGGCTTGTCCTGGATCGGCATGATGAAGCAGAAGGTCTCGCCCTTCTCGAACCGCACCGTGCCGGGGCGGGTGAACATCCAGTTCATCGTGAAGGGGAACGGCAGCCAGTCGGTCTCGATCACCCCCGCCAGCGGCTGGATGCCGTCCTTGACGTGGTTGGGCGGCCCCATGGCCATCAGCGACCAGCCCGGCGGGGTGCGGAACAGGTAGCCGGTGTGGAAGGTCACCACGCCGCGCGTGAAGTGCGACTTCACGAAGTCGGTGAAGCCCGGATACGGGTGGTCGGGCTGGAACTTGATGCAGTCCTGGTGCGCCCCGCCGTCCCAGGTCATCGAGAAGCCGACCGGGCAGATGATGTCCCAGCCGGTGGTGTTGGCCATGGTCAGCGGCAGGCAGCGATAGGGATGGCGCTCGGCGAAGCGATCCATCCAGGCGCGCTGCGGCCGGCCGGGCACGATCTCCGGCGGACGGTTCTCGGTGGGATAGCACTCCAGTTCCATGCCGGTCCTTTGCTTGTCTTCCTGCCCTTGTTCACTCAGGTCTAGCCCTGCCGCCCTCGGGCCGTCTAGTAGAGCCGCATGAAGACCAGAGCCGACCTGTTCGCCTTTTTCGAGGCCCACGGAATCCCGTCGACCACCCTCGACCACCCGCCGGTGTTCCGCGTCGAGGAGGGGCTCGAGATCAAGAAGGCCCTGCCCGGCGGCCACACCAAGAACCTGTTCCTCAAGGACGCCAAGGCCCAGCTGTGGCTGATCTCGGCCCTGGGCGAGACGACGATCGACCTCAAGAGGCTGCACCCCGTGATCGGCTCGGGCCGGCTGTCGTTCGGCCCCCAGGAGATGATGGTCGAGACCCTGGGCGTAACCCCCGGCTCGGTCACCGCCTTCGGCCTGATCAACGACACCGAGCGGCGGGTGCGCTTCGTGCTGGACAAGGCCTTGGCGGACAGCGATCCGGTGAACTTCCACCCGCTGGGCAACGACGCCACCACCGCAGTCAGCCAGGCCGACTTTCGCAAGTTCCTGGTCGCGCTGGGGATCGAGCCAATGATCGTCGACTTCACCGCGATGGCGGTGGTCGCCTAGCCGCTCACGCTTGGGCCGCCACGCTCCGAGGCGCGAACACGCCGTTGCGAAGAGACGCGCCAGGGACCATCTTGGCGGCTTGAGCGTTCCCTGACCTCGAGTACACGAGAGACCCGATGCTGATCGGCGAAAAGCCCGCGCCCCCCGCCCACGCTTCATCGAGCAAGGGCGAACACGTCAAGGACGGCACCGACGCCACCTTCATGGCCGACGTGATCGAGGCCTCCAAGACCCAGCCCGTCATCGTCGACTTCTGGGCCACCTGGTGCGGCCCGTGCCGCCAGCTGACCCCGGCCCTCGAAAAGGTCGTCAGCGCGGCCAATGGCGCGGTGAAGCTGGTCAAGATCGATGTCGACGCCAACCCCGGTTTCGCCGGTCAGCTGCGCGTGCAGTCGATCCCGACCGTCTACGCCTTCGTCGACGGCCGCCCGGTCGACGCCTTCCAGGGCGCCCTGCCCGAGAGCCAGGTCAAGGCCTTCGTCGAGAAGCTGACCGGCCCGGCGGGTCCCAGCGCCATCGACGACCTGATCGCCCTGGGCAAGGAATCGCTGGAGATCGGCGACGTCGGCGGCGCGGCCCAGGCCTTCGCCCAGGCGCTGCAGACCGATCCGACTAACATCCCGGCCCTGGGCGGCATGGCCCGCGCCTACCTGCTGGGCGGCGACCTGGAAGGCGCGGCCGAGGTGGTGGCCATGGCCCCGGCCGACGCCAAGGATCCTGACCTGGACGCCGCCCGCGCCGCCCTGGCCCTGGCCGAGGACGCCCCGTCCGAGACCGCCGCCTTCGAAAAGCGCCTGGCCGCCGACGCCGACGACCACGAGGCCCGCTTCGAACTGGCCAAGGCTTTCGCCGGCATGGGGCGCCTGCAGGACGCCGCCGACCATCTTCTGACCATCATAGCGCGCGACCGTTCCTGGAACGACGACGCGGCCCGCAAGCAACTGCTGACGGTGTTCGAAGCGGCCGGCCCTACGTCGGAGGTCGCCAAGCAGGGCCGACGCAAACTGTCGACCATCCTCTTCAGCTAGGCCGTCAGCCAGGCCGAAACCAAGGGAGCAACGGATGCCGGGAAACTATCGCAAGCTTGGCGACCTGCCGCTGGTGATCCCGGTCTTCCCGCTGGATGGCGTACTGCTGCTGCCCGGCGGCCAGCTGCCGCTGAATATCTTCGAGCCGCGCTACCTGAACATGCTGGACGACGCCATGTCGGGCGAGCGGATCATCGGCATGATCCAGACGCGGCCGCACCAGAGCGCCGACATCCAGACCCCTGCCCTGGCCCCCGTCGGCTGCGCGGGCCGGGTGACCAGCTTCGCCGAGACCAGCGACGGCCGCTATCTGATCACCCTGACCGGGGTCTGCCGTTTCAGGGCCGGCGAGGAGCTGCCGGTGCGCACGCCCTATCGCCAGGTGCGCGCCGACTTCACCCCCTACGAGCCCGACCTGCGCGAGGACGGCGCCAGCGAGCGCACCGCCGCCGACATCGACCGCCTGCTCGCAGCCCTGCGCCGCTACCTCGACCACCGGGGCCTGGCCATCGACTGGGGCGACGCCGAGAGCGCGCCGTCCGACGCCCTGATCAACAGCCTGGCCATGGCCCTGCCGTTCGATCCCCTGGAAAAGCAGGCGCTGCTCGAGGCCGAGACCATCTTCGAGCGCAAGGCGACCCTTACGGCATTGTTGGAGATCGATGCGGCCGGCACGGACGATGACGAACCGACCTCTATCCAGTAGGTGATGGGGCCAGTAGAGAGAGGCTCATGACCGAAGCTCCCGCCCCGATTATCGACGTCGATCCGCGCCTGCTGGAAGTGCTGGTGTGCCCCGTGACCCGAGGCCCGCTGGAATACGACCGCGCCAAGGGCGAACTGATCAGCCGCTCGGCCAAGCTGGCCTACCCGATCCGCGACGGCGTGCCGATCATGCTGCCGGAAGAGGCGCGGGAACTGAGCGAGTAGGGCTAGAGGGCCACCCCGCGCAGCAGCTTCGGCAGGTCCCCGACCCCGCCACCCGCCTCGTGCATGAAGAACCGGCGCGCCGGGGCGATCTGGTTGACCACCGCCAGGCCGGCGCCGCGCGCCAGGCGCAGCAGCGGGTTGTCGTTCGAGAAGATCCGCACGAAGGCGTCGAAGGCCAGGGCGTTGCTGACCGTGTCGAACCGCCGCCAGCGGGCGTAGCGCTCCAGCACCGCCTCGGCGCCGATATCCTCGCCGTTGCGCACCGCCTCGACCAGTACTTCCGCCAATGCAGCGGCGTCCTTCAGGCCCAGATTCAGCCCCTGCCCCGCGATCGGGTGCACGCCGTGGGCGGCGTCGCCGATCAAGGCCAGGCGCGGAGCGACCATGCGCTCGGCCAGCGACAGCGACAGCGGATAGACGAAGGTCGGCCCCTCGATCGAGACCTCGCCCAGGAAGTCGCCGAACCGGCGCATCAGGTGGGCGTGGAAGGCTTCGGGGCTGGCGTTGCGCAAGGCCTCGCCGCGCGCGGTGCTCTCGGTCCACACCAGGCTGGCGCGGTTGTCGGTCAGCGGCAGGATGGCGAACGGGCCGCTGGGCAGGAAATATTCGTGGGCCACGCCCTCGTGCGGTCGCTGCATCCGCACGGTCGCCACCACGCCGCTCTGGCCGTAGCTCCAGCCGATGTCGCCGATCCCGGCCGCCCGGCGCAGGATCGAGCCGCGTCCCTCGGCGCTGACCGCCAGCGGCGCCGACAGCACCCGGCCGTCCGACAGGGTGAGGCGAGCGGCGCCCGGCTCCACCGACAGGGCCTTGGCGGCCATCGGCGCGATGACCGGGATCTGCTTGTCGATCACCGCCTTGGACAGCGCCGCGCGGATCTGGCGGTTCTCGACCAGATAGCCCAGAGGTTCGCCCTCGATGCGGCCCGAAATCTCGCTCGAGTCGAACCGCAGGAAGGCGGGAAGCGGCTTGCGCGACGCCGCGCTCGGCGTGCGGCCGTCGGTGACCAGGATCTGCTCGATGCGTTGGGCGTGGGGCGCCAGGGCCTCGCCCGCGCCGATCGCCCGCCACTGGCGGAAACTGGAATAGGCGATCGCCGAGCTGCGGCCGTCGAAGGTCGGAGCCAGCTGGGCCTCGAACGGTTGAGGATCGACCAGGAGCGGCCGAAGGCCGCCCGACGCCAAGGCAAGCGCCAGGGTCGCGCCGGCCATGCCGGCGCCGGCGATGATCACGTCGGCATCGTGAGCGGGAGCGCGCATGGCGGGATATGGGCGCGTGCGGCCGGACCTGTCCAGAGCGCGCGGCTACTTAGCGGCCGCGTAGGGCGCCTTGGCGTCCTGGCGAACCAGGCCGCGCGTGGCGTCGCCCACGCCGATCAGCACGAACTGCACCGCCAGGGCGCAGAGGATCAGGCCCAGGACCCGCACCACGATGCTCATGCCGATCCGTCCCAGGACCCTGCTGATCAGCGGCGCGGCCCAGAACACCGCCACCAGCACCAGCGACACCGCCGAGATGACCGCCACGCCCAGACCCAGGCCCGCCCAGCCGAACGGCTTGGCCTCGGCGGCGTAGATGATCACCGTCGAGATCGCGCCCGGACCGATCAGCAGCGGCATGGCGAACGGCACGATCAGGCGCTCGAAGCGCTGCTTGGCGTAGACCCGGGCCGACTGCCCTTCGACCCCCTCGGCCGCGTCGGCGAACATGGTGGTGAAGTCGTCGCGCACCATGTCCAGCCCGAGAATGAACAGGATGATGCCGCCGGCGATGCGGAAGGCCGGCATCGAGATGCCGAAGAAGGCCAGCAGGCCCACGCCCGTGAAGAAGAAGAAGATCAGGAAGGCGGCGACGAACAGACCGATATAGACGGCCACCATCCGCCGCCCCGCCGCGGCGGCGCCCAGGGTGGCGGCGGCGAACAGCGGCACGTTGCCGATCGGGTCGATCAGGGCGAACAACGCGACGAAGAAGTTGACGGCCAGCTTCGCCTCGGTCATTCGACGTCCTCGCCTTTCAAATCGCGCCCGGAGTTCGGCTCTTCCTAGAGCCGGCGCTCGCGCGCGCCAACCCCGGGGACCGAATATGACCGCCGACGCTCGCCTGATCGTGCCGCTGGACCTGCCCACCGTCGACGACGCGCGCGCGATGGTCCGGACGCTGGGCGACGCGGTCAGCTTCTACAAGATCGGCCTGGAGCTGCTGGCCAGCGACGGCATGACCCTGGCCCGCGAGCTGAAGGCCGACGGCAAGTCGATCTTCCTCGATTGGAAGCTGCACGACATCGGCGCGACGGTCGAGCGCTCGGCCCGCGTGCTGGCCCAGAGCGGCTGCGACCTGCTGACGGTCCACGCCGAGCCGCAGGTGATGCAGGCGGCGGTCAAGGCGCGCGGCGACTCGTCTCTAAAGATCCTGGCCGTCACCGTGCTGACCAGCCTGACCGACGCCGACCTCATCGAGATGGGCTACGCGTTCGGGGCCCGCGATCTGGTCGAGCGCCGGGTTCGCCAGGCCATTGACTGCGGCGTCGACGGCATCGTCTCCTCGCCGCATGAAGCGGCGCTGGCCCGCGAGATCGCCAAGGCGGCCGGAAAGCCGGACTTCCTGATCGTCACCCCCGGCGTGCGCCCGTTCTGGTCGGCCAAGAACGACCAGGCCCGCGCCGCCACGCCCGAGGCCGCCATCCGCGCCGGGGCCAGCCACCTGGTCTGCGGCCGCCCGATCACCGCCGCCAACGATCCGCGCGAAGCGGCGCTGAAGGTGGTCGAGGAGATCGCGGGGTTGTGACTGATGAACGTCCTCTTCGTCTGTAGCCAGAACCGCCTGCGCAGCCCCACGGCCGAGCAGGTCTTCGCCAATTGGCCGGGATCGAGGTCAGCTCCGCCGGTCTCGACGACGGTTGCGGTAACCCGGTGACGCCGGAAGACCTAGAATGGGCCGACCTAGTGCCGGTTATGGAGCAGGCGCACCGCAACAAACTGTCCCGCCGCTTCAAGCCGCACCTAAAGAACGCCCGCGTCATCGTGCTGGGGGTCCCAGACGACTATGAGTTCATGGACCCGACACTGGTGCAGATCCTTCAGGCCAAGGTCCCGCAGTTTCTACGACGGTAGTTATTTCACCACCATCGCCACACCCCTTGCCCGCGGATCCGCCTCGGGGACGGGCGTCCTGCCGACCACCTGAATGGCTTCCATGTCGCCGCTGAAGTCCTCGACCCACCGGTAGCCGCGCGCCTCCAGCGCCGTCTTCAGGGCGGGGCTCGGCGGGAAGGCGGGCTCGTAGAACAGCGTGTTCTCGGGCAGCAGCTGGTGGTGGAAGCGCGGCGCCGTCTGGGCCGCTTTCAGGGTCAGGCCGTGGTCGTAGACATTGGCCAGAACCTGGAACACCCAGGTGAAGATCCGCGATCCGCCCGGCGTGCCGATGACCATGGCGGGCCGGCCGTTCCTGACCAGGATGGTCGGGGTCATCGACGACAGCGGCCGCTTGCCCGGCGCGATGGCGTTGGCCGTTCCGCCGACCACGCCGAACATGTTGGGCGCGCCGGGCTTGGCCGAGAAGTCGTCCATCTCGTCGTTCAGCAGGAACCCCGCGCCCTCGACCACCACGCCCGAGCCGAACCAGCCGTTTAGGGTGTAGGTGTTGGAGACGGCGTTGCCCCACTTGTCGACCACCGAGAAATGGGTGGTCTGCGGCTTCTCCAGGCCCGGGACCACGGCCTTGGTCGCCGAGGGCTTGTCGGGATCGACCTCCCGCGCCCGCCTCGCCACATAGGCCGGGTCGATCAGGTTCGAGACCGGCACCTTCACGAAGTCCGGATCGCCTAGATATTCGGCGCGGTCGGCGTAGACGCGCTTTTCGATCTCGGCCAACAGGTGGACGTACTGCGGAGCGTTCAGCGGCACACCCTCGAACCGGGGCGCCAGGTCCTGCTTCATCAGCAGCATCTGCATCAGGGCGATGCCGCCCGAGCTGGGTGGCGGGGCGGTGATGACATCGTAGCCGCGCCATGTCGCGGTCAGTGGCGTACGCCAGACGGCCTTGTAGTTGGCCAGGTCGGCCTTGGTGATCAGACCCTTGACCGGCCCGCGCTGCATCTGGGCGACCAGCAGCTCCGCCGTACGCCCCTCGTAGAACGCCTTGTCGCCGCCCTTGGCGATGCGCTCCAGTGTGGCGGCCAGCGCCGGCTGCCTGAACACGGTCCCGGCCTTCACCGGCCCGAAATAGTCGCGGAAATTGGTCTTAGCGAACGGGGGCGGGACCTCGTTGCTCAGCATACCGGAGAACTGCGCGTTCACCAGAAAGCCGTCGCGCGCGTAGCGGATGGCCGGCGCCAAGACCCGGGCCCAGGGCAGCTTGCCAAACCGCTTGTGGGCCATGGCCAGGCCTCGCACCGTGCCGGGCGTGGCGACCGCGCGGGCGCCGAACAGCGACAGGCCCTCGACCGGCTCGCCGTCCTTGCCCAGGTACATGTCCGCCGTCGCCGCCGCCGGGGCGGTCTCGCGGTAATCGAGGAAGTAGGGCTTGCCGTCGACATACAGGGTCATGAACCCGCCGCCGCCCAGATTGCCGGCCTCGGGATAGGTGACCGCCAGGGCGAACCCCGTCGCCACCGCCGCGTCGACCGCGTTGCCGCCCGCCTTCAGGATCTCCCGCGCCGCCAGGGCCCCGTAGCGGTCGGGCGAAGCCACCGCCCCGGCGTCGAGCGCGCGTGTCGCGGCGGTCTTGGAGTTGGCGGGGGCGGGCTTTACGGGGCCGGCCAAGGCAGGCGGCGCGACCAGCAGCAGGACGGCCGCGAGCGACGCGGCGAACCGGTTCAGCGGGTGCAAGGCGAGGGCCTCCATCGACGGTAGGGGCTAGGCTAGCCGGGGCCGCCCTCGCCCGCCAGTCCGCCCGCCGCTCAGGCCAGCTCCAGCGCCCGCAGCACCGCGAACTGATCGTAATAGGGCCGCTCGCAGACGATCTTGTCGCCGCCCGGCGCGAATTCGAAGCTGGCGGCCATGCGGATGCGGAACGGCTTGCCGGTCGGCTCGACGGTTCGCTCGGGCAATTTCAGCGGGCCCAGGTGCGTGCCGGTCAGCCAGAACTCAACCAGCACCGTGTCGCCGGCGTGGGCGATGGCGATGATCTCGTTGCCCTGGTCGGGGAACGGCGTGCGCGAGGCGGCGAAGTAGCCGCGCACGGCCGCCTCGCCGTCGAACACCGTTCCTGGGCCATGCATCTCGTAGCGGGGATGCTCGAAGGTGGCGATCACCGCGTCCCAGTCGTGGACGCATTCCAGCGCCATGTGGTCGCGCACGACCTGGATGCGGCGTTCGGCCAAGTCGGCGGCCAGGTCTTCCATCAGGCTCCTCCCTTGTTTCGGGGGAGCCTGGCCCGTCCGGGCTCAGAAGTCGACGGCGACGCCCTTCTTCTCCCAATCGCCGAAGCGGGTGGGTTCGGGACCGTCGCGGCCGCCCTTTTCCGTCGGCAGGGCTTCCACGGCCTGGGCCGCGCGGCGGGCGGCGGCCTCCTCCAGCGCGCGGCGGGCGGCGGGGCTGAGCGCCTTGTCGGGCGCGGCGCCCGGCGGCAGGTCTTCGTGAGGAAGGTCAGACATGACGAAGGTTTAACATCATCGCGCTTGCGCGCGCCACCGCGTCAGTGTTGAACCCCCGGCTTCGAATATCGACGTTCGCCGATCGGGGAGATCTTAGAGATGAACACCAGTCGTTGGCCGTACGCCTTCTTCGGCGCGGCCGCCTTCTACGCCATGGTCGGCGTAACGTGGGGCTTGGCCATGAGCATCAGCAAGCATCACGAGACCTATTCGGCCCATGCGCACCTCAATCTGCTGGGTTGGGTCAGCCTGGCGCTGATGGGAACCTTCTACGCCCTGTTGGGCCAGCGGGTCGCCAACTGGGTGAAGCTGGCCAACTTCGTGCTGTCGAACGTCGGCGTCGTCTGCATGATCAGCGGCCTCTTCATGTATCTGGGCCAGACCGGCTCGCCCGCCGTCTATGGGCCGCTGCTGGTCGTGGGCGGGCTGAGCGTGATCGGCGGCTTCTTCGTGTTCGGCCTGACGGCGATCACGACGGCCCTTCGCAAGCCGGCCGTCGCCATCTGATCTTCACCGCCGGATGTTCGGCGCCTGATTTCGTCAAATGACTTGCGCTCGCCGTCGCCTTTGGGCACGGCGAGGCGGTGACTCAAGAATTGAACGACGGCCTCCCCGCTCGGGAAGCCGCCCTGACCCTGATCGACGCGGCCCTGTCGCGTCGCGGCGGCATCGACGAAGCCGCCTCCGCCAACGGTTTCCGCTTCCTGGAGCCGCGCGAGCGCGCGTTCGCGCGCGCCCTGGCCATGGCCGTGCTGCGCCACCTGGGCCCGATCGACCGCGCCCTGGCCGCCAAGCTACAGAAGGCCCCGCCTGACCGGGTGATGCACCTGCTGCGCCTGGGCGCGGCCCAGGCCTTCCACCTGGAGGTTCCGGCCTTCGCCGCCGTGGCCACCTCGGTCGAGCTGGCCGGCGCCAACAAGACCAGCCGCCCGTTCAAGGGCCTGGTCAACGCGGTGCTGCGCGGCCTGCTGCGCGATCCCCCGCCCAGCGACGATCCGACCCTGCTGGCCCCGCCGTGGCTGTACGCCCGCTGGGTCGCCGCGTTCGGTGAGGCCACGGCCCGCGAGATCGCCGCCCAGATCGCCATTGAGCCGGCCACCGACCTGTCGCTGAAGTCCTCGACCGACGTCGCCGCCCTGGCCGAGTCGCTTGAGGCCGAGGTGCTGGACGGCGGCAGCCTGCGCCTGCGCCGCAAGGGCGACGTCGCCGGCTGGCCGGGCTTCGAGGACGGGACCTGGTGGGTGCAGGACGCCGCCGCCGCCGTCCCCGCCCGCCTGCTGGCCCTCAAGCCGGGCGATCAGGTGCTGGACCTGTGCGCCGCCCCGGGCGGCAAGACCCTGCAGCTGGCCGCGGCCGGCGCGGACGTCGTCGCCCTGGACCGTTCGGCCGCCCGCCTCAAGCGCGTGACCGAGAACCTGGCCCGCACTGGGCTCGAAGCCGAGATCGTCGCCGCCGACGCGGCCGTCTGGGAAGACGACCGGACCTTCGACGCCATCCTGCTGGACGCCCCGTGCAGCGCCACGGGCACCTTCCGCCGCCATCCGGACGTCTTGTGGGCCGCCCGCCCTGGCGACGTCGCCAGCCTGGCGGCCGTCCAGGCCCGCATCCTCGACAGCGCCGCCGACCGCCTAAAGCCCGGCGGCCGACTGGTCTATTGCGTCTGCTCGCTGGAGCCCGAGGAGGGTGAGGCCCAGGTCGAGGCCTTCCTGGCCCGCCGCCCGGACATGGCGCTGGAGCCGATCACCGCCGGTGAAGGCGGATCGCCGGAGGCCAGCCTGACCGCCCGCGGGACCCTTCGCCTGCTGCCGCATCAGCGCGAGGGCGGCCAGGACGGCTTCTTCGCGGCCCGGTTCCGCAAGCTGACGGCATAGACGTCATCCCGGCGAAGGCCGGGACCCAGCCGAGCATAAGGGCTGACAGCGGGGCGCGACGCGGTTATCCCAGGACCATGACCGCGCCGATCATCGCCCCGTCCATCCTCGCCTCCGACTTCGCCAAGCTGGGCGAGGAGGTCGCCGCCATCGAGGCGGCCGGCGCCGACTGGGTGCATGTCGACGTGATGGACGGCCACTTCGTGCCCAACATCACGCTGGGCCCCGACATCGTCAAAGCCATCCGGCCTCACGCCAAGATCCCGTTCGACGTCCACCTGATGATCAGCCCGGCGGACCCTTATCTCGAAGCGTTTCGCGCCGCCGGCGCGGACCTGATCAGCATCCACCCGGAGGCCGGCCCGCACCTGCACCGCTCGCTGAAGCGCATCCGCGAGCTGGGGGCCAAGGCGGGCGTGGTGTTCAACCCCTCGACCGGCCTCGACCACGTCGAGTGGATCCTGGAGGACGTCGACCTGCTGCTGGTGATGTCGGTCAATCCCGGCTTCGGCGGCCAGAGCTTCATCCCCGGCCAGCTGCGCAAGGTTGAGGCGCTGCGCAAGCTGGTCGACAAGGCCGGACTGGACATCATCATCGAGGTCGACGGCGGAGTCACGCCCGTGACCGCTCCGCAATGCGTGGCCGCCGGCGCCACGGCCCTGGTGGCAGGTTCGGCGGTGTTCAAGGGCGGCCCCGCCGCCTATGCCGACAACATCCGCGCGCTGAAGGGCGTCTGACCCCGAGCGATGGCCGTCAAGCGTTCCGCCCACGGCTTCAAGTTTCCCGCGCCCCGCCTGGCGTCACGGGCGCGCGGCCGCGTCCTCTGGAAGGCGCTCAACGCCGAGCTCGGCGCCCATGCCGCGCGCGAGTGGTTCGGGTCGGGCCCGCATCGCCTGCTGATCGCCCTGCCCCGTGCCGAGGGCCTCGCCGCCCGTCCCCACGACCCGCGACCTGCCGACCCCGCCCACGGCAAGAAGATCCTGGCCGGCGTGATGAGCCTGGACGGCGGGACCCTGCGCCTGGGCGTCGACGGCGACCCGTTCGACACCGCCAGCCCCTCGCGCCGCTTCGCCGTCAGCCTGCACCGCCTGGACTGGCTGCCCGGCCTGGTCGCCGCCGGCCCGGACGGCGCCCGCCGGGCCCTGCGCCTGCTGGACGACTGGCGCCGCGTGTTCGGCAAATGGAACGCCTTCTCCTGGGGGCCCGACTGCATCGAGCGCCGGGTCTTCCACCTGGCCTGCGCCGCCAAGACCCTGGCCGCCGAGGCCAGCGACGCCGAGATCGCCGACCTGACCCGCGACCTGGCCCGCCAGGCCCGCCACCTGCTGGAGATCAAGGCCAGCCCCGAACGGGGCCTGGAGCGCGCCGTCGCCGCCACGATCGCCGGCTGCGCCCTGGCCGGCAAGCCGGGCGAGCGGCTGATCGACCGGGGCCTGAAGGCTCTCCTGCGCCAGATCGACCGGATGGTGCTGGCCGACGGCGGCCACGCCACCCGCTCGCCCGAGGCCGGCGTCGAGCTGCTGTTCGACCTCTTGACCCTGGACGACGCCCTAGGCCAGCGCGGCCGCCCCGCGCCCGAGCCCCTGTCGCGCGCCATAGACCGCCTCTCCACCGCCACCCGGTTCTTCACCTTGGAGGACGGCCATCTGGCGGCCTTCCATGGCGGCGAGGCCGTCGGCCCCAAGCGCATCGCCGCCGCCCTGGCCCACGACGCCAACGGCCCGCGCCCGTTGAGCGCCGCCCCGCACAGCGGCTTCCAGAAGATGGCCGGCGGCAGCCTGGAGGTCATCGCCGACTGCGGCCGTCCGCCGCTGGGCCCCTTGAGCGTCCACGCCTGCGCCCAGCCCGCCGCCGTCGAGATCGTCTGCGCCAAGGACCGGCTGATCACCAGCTGCGGCTGGAGCCCCGAGGCCGCCGGCGCCCACGCCTTTCGCCTGTCGGACGCGGCCTCGACCGTCTCGGTCGGCGAAGGCTCGGCCGGCCGGCCTCTCTCCGGCTTCCGCGCCCGCGCCCTGGGCCCCTGGCTGGTCGACGGCGCCACCCAGGTCGAGGCCCAGCGCCACGACGACGTCGGCGGGGTGTGGCTGGACATCGTCCACGACGGCTGGCGCCATGTCGGCCTGACCCACACCCGCCGCCTGTTCCTGGACGCCGTCGCCGACGAGCTGCGCGGCGAGGACAGCCTCACGCCCATCGCCGCCGACCCGGGCGCGGCGGAAGGTCCTCGCCGCTACCTGCCGTTCACCGTGCGCTTCCACCTGCACCCCGAGGCCCGCGCCTCGATCGCCCGCGACGGCAAGAGCGTGCTGATCCGCGGCCCCAACACCATCGGCTGGTGGCTGCGCAACGACGCCGTCGACGTCGCCATCGCCCCCAGCGCCCACTTCGACCACGGCCTGGCCCGCAAGGCCGGCCAGATCGTGCTCAAGAGCCAGGTCCGCCCCGAGGTCGGCGCCAAGATCCGCTGGAAGCTGACCCGGGCGGAGGGCTGACCCCATGGGCTTCTCCCGCAGGCCGCCGATCGACCCCGGCCGGACGCGTCAGGCGCCGGAATATACGGACGACGAAGTGTCTGAAGTCTTGGCCGCGCTGCAGGCCGACGCGCCGGACCTGCTGGCGGTGCTGGCCCGCGAGGCGAAGACGCCGGGCAGCGTGCCGATGGCGGACTATGACGACATCTACGACCGGATGCTGACCTACCTGTTCGAGCACGGGTTCGTGCACACGCACATCGAGATGGCGATGGTGTTCAAGGCGGTGCGGGAGCGGGTTGGGGGATAGGGGGTATATGCGGAAAGCTATACCTGCTCGTCTTTTAATAAGGACGATTTTCGCTTGTCTCGCCGGCGCGACCTAGACTGAGGCATCGGCTTCAACGGCTTAAGATGCCGACTTTTTGGGACCTCAAACCAAGCGCCTCGTTCATAGGATGCCATGGCTTCTACAATTTTCGGGAACCATCTCACGAACAGTTCCAGCCGAGTAAGGTTGGCAATATCGGCCCACCCATCCACCAAATAGACCACCGTAATGCCGGAGTCTTCTAAGGCCTTTCGGACATGCGGAGTACGCGTCTGCCGAATATCTAGAGTGACCAACACCGCCTTTCGATCTGCGGCGAGTACCCGGAATATTTCCTCATCAGAAGCTCCCGGCCCAACGAGATCGATTGTATGGGCAAAAGTCACGGATTGCTCGTTGAGAGCCAGCGCAGCGGGTAGGGCCGGGGGCAGGTTCTCGTCGAACACCAGCTTCACGCGGCAAGGCGCTCTTCGAACAGTAGAGCCTGCTTCACCTCGGCTTCGGTTATGCCAAAGGCCAAGGCAACCGCAGACAGGGAGCCCTCAGCCTTCGCGGAGCGGGCTATAACCTCGCTGCGGATACCGGTCCTAGCCAAAATTGGCGCACCGAACGCTCGTCGAGGGTCAATAATAATGCCAGGAGCATCGGCGGCGCGAGGCTGCCAAGTTTCGGCAAGATCGCACGCGTCAAACGATACGCCATCCAAGATCGTATCTCGGACGAGGTGTTCGAAGTTTCGCTGATCGTTGAGGTAGTCCACCAGCGAACGACGGCCAGCCTCGTCAATCTCATCGAGGATTATTCGCCGCCCGTCGGTCACAAACTTGGCGCTTGCGAAAGGGTGAACCGTCTTCAGGTCCTCACGCGCCTTGCTAGCCACCTTCCGCAGGTGTTGAAAGCTAACACCCTTTTCCCTGAACGCACGGATGAAGCGGGCTTCAATCAGATCGTGGAAGCTCAGCGCATTAACACCATCGATTGGCTCATAGTCAGGTTCGATAATCGACTTCTGACCGCGCCCTCCAAATATCCAGCGCCGCACCTTGTTAGACGGCGCACCAATCAGACGCGCCGCTTGCGGAACGGTATAGACGCCGGTTCCAACGAACCGGTTTCTTGCATCTATAACCGCACCCGTCATGGGCGACCTCCAACGGTTACGCAACCACCATAGCGCAGCTTTGGTGGGCCTTTAGTCAATAGAATTTATCCCCAAAAAGAGTCCGGTTGACGGCGACTTCCTTTGAGAAGGCCGTTGGTAGTTCCGACATAACCTCAGGGGCAAGGTCCTTCGTTTCCCCTGCGATGGCAGCCCCCCAGGGCCGGAGCCCTCCTTAAATCTCTCGAAGGCTGCAGCGTGCAGGGCTGATCAGGTCAGTCAAGGACGGCTTCGCCGCCGCGGAGCGGCCGCCCGGGGGGCGGTCCTTGAGTGACCTGATCAGCCCTGCGATCGTCTCGCCGTGAGATGTAAGGCGGGCGCTCTTCCGGGGCGGAAGGGCGGGTTCACTGCTCCAATCCCTCTCCCCTTGCGGGAGAGGGTGGCCGCCGAAGGCGGTCGGGTGAGGGGTCGAAGGACGGGGCCGCCGCGAGGGCGGTCAGGCCGGGCGCGGGACGGACCGGGCGATCAACCCCTCATCCGGCCCTCCGGGCCACCTTCTCCCGCAAGGGGAGAAGGGTTCAGGGCGCTTCCACCCGCCCCCGCTCATACGCCGCCCTCGCCCGTCCTGACCGCACGAACACCCGGGTGATCCGCGTGTCCACGCCCTGGATCAGGGCGGCGAAGTGGTCGGCGGCGTCTTCGATCTGGGTGGCGGTCAGGTCGTCGCAGAAGTCCAGGGTGACGCCCAGCAGGATCTCGCGCGGGCCCAGGTGCATGCTCAGCACCTCGGTGACGCTCTCGACGCGCGGGTCGTCGGCGAGGGTCTTGCGGACGGCCTCGACGATGCGGGGGCGGCGGCCTCGCCGGTCAGCAGGCTGCGGGTCTCGTTGGCCAGGAAGGCGGCGACCAGCACCAGCAGGACGCCGATGGCCACCGAGGCCGCGCCGTCGGCCCAGGCCAGGCCCGCGACCGCGCCGGCCACGCCCAGGGCGGCCAAAGCCAGACCCAGCAGGGCCGCGCCGTCCTCGAGCAGCACGGCGAAGATCGACGGGTCCTTGCTGCCCTTGAGGGCGGCGAAGAACGGGGTGTCGCCGCGCACGGTCTTGAACTCGCGCCAGGCCACCAGGAACGAGCCGCCCTCGAACAGGATGGCCAGGCCGATGACCAGGAAGTTGATCCAGGCGCGGTCGATCGGCTCGGGCGCGAGGATCTTGTGGACGCCCTGATAGACCGACACCGCCCCGCCCAGGGCGAAGATCATCAGGGCCACCACGAACGACCAGAAATAGAGCTCCATGCCGTAGCCGAACGGGTGGGTGCGGCTGGGCGGCTGGCCGGCGCGGGCCAGGCCCAGCAGCAACAGGCCCTGGTTTCCGGTGTCGACGGTGGAGTGGATGGCCTCGGTCAGCATGGCCGACGAGCCGGTCAGGGCGGCGGCCACGAACTTGGTCGCGGCGATGGCCAGGTTGCCGGCCAGGGCCGCGAACACCACCCTGTGCGAACCGCTGGTCTTGGGAGCCGACGCCATGGGGCGGCAACGCCGGCGCCCATGGCGGCGTTCCGGATTTCGGCGCGAAGCACGGGGATTGGAGCGCCTGTATCCTCGGAATTCGCGAGATCGAAGCCAGCAAAATCAACCGCTTGTCGATTTAAGACGCCGCCGAATGATCCGCGTTCAACTCGCCCGCACAATGATCCCACCTCGTCGGGAGGAAAGGGCGCGTGGCCAGCGACCATCGTGGCGGCGGGGGGCGATCGAGCGGGGACAGGTCCGAGGGGGATACTCGGACGGTCCGGGGATCTGGTTGCTGGCCAGACCCGCCCGCCGTCGGCGTGGTTGAAGGCAAAAGGGTCTGTCCTGATCAGTATTGATCCGCCCTCTTCGACCTTCGGACTTCCGAGGAAACTCAGAAGCCCGGGTCCCGGTAAGGCCTGAACAGGGCCACCTGACGGGACGCTGGCGGATAACGGTCGCGCGGAGCGTCCTGGCTTCGTCGAAACGGTATCAACTCTATCCAACTCCGGGCGTGGCCCGGCGCTCCGCGTCCCTTTCCATCAACTCGCAGCCGCACGGCGCGAGGCCGATGAAGCACGCCCCCTCCCCTTGATGGGGAGGGGCAGGGGTGGGGTGCATACGGCGGCCGACGCCGCGCACCGCCGCCCACTCAGCAGTCACCCCATCCCCGGCCCTTCCCCATCGAGGGGAAGGGAGTCCTTGATTGACTCCCCCGCCCGCCCCCGTATTTTCCGCCGCGTTCGAGTGACTGGCGTTGAAGGTGGGCGACCACCGGGGAGCTCGATACGCATAAGCCGCGCGCCTGGGCTCCCTTCTGACCGCAACAGACCTGGAGTCCGCCGTGCCCGCCACCCCCGACTATCCGTCCGCCCCCGATCTCGTCGCCCCCAAGCGCGCCCTGCTGTCGGTCTCCGACAAGACCGGCCTCGTGGAGGCCGCCCAGGTGTTGCACGCCGCCGGCGTCGAGCTGGTCTCGACCGGCGGCACCAAGGCCGCGATCGCCGCCGCCGGCATCCCCGTCAAGGACGTCTCGGACCTGACGGGCTTCCCCGAGATGATGGACGGCCGGGTCAAGACCCTGCACCCGGTGGTGCACGGCGGGCTTCTCGGCGTTCGGGATGCTCCCGAACATGCGCAAGCCATGGCCGACCACGGCATCGGCGGCATCGATATCCTCTATGTGAACCTCTATCCGTTCGAGGCGACCGTCGCCAAGGGCGGCAGCTACGCCGAGTGCGTCGAGAACATCGACATCGGCGGCCCGGCCATGATCCGCTCGGCGGCCAAGAACCATGGCTATGTCGCCGTCTGCACCGATCCGGCCGACCTCTCCGAAGTGCTGGAGGCCCTGAAGGCCGGCGGGACAACCCTGGCCCTGCGCCAGACCCTGGCAGCCCGCGCCTATGCCCGCACTGCGGCCTATGACGCGGCGATCTCGGCCTGGTTCGCGCAAGCGCTGGGCCAGGACTTCCCGGCCCGCAAGTCGATCGCCGGGAGCTTGCGCCAAACCATGCGCTATGGCGAGAACCCGCACCAGAAGGCGGCCTTCTACACCTTCCCCAACCCACGTCCGGGCGTGGCCACGGCCACCCAGCTGCAGGGCAAGGAACTCAGCTACAACAACATCAACGACACCGACGCGGCCTTCGAACTGATCGCCGAGTTCGACCCGGCGGCCGGTCCGGCCGTGGCGATCATCAAGCACGCCAACCCCTGCGGCGTGGCGGTCGGCGCCAATCAGCGCGAGGCCTATGAACGGGCCCTGGCCTGCGACCCGACCTCGGCCTTCGGCGGCATCGTGGCGGTCAATTCGCGCCTGACCCGCGAGGCGGCCGAGGCCATGGTCGAGATCTTCACCGAGGTGGTCATCGCCCCCGAGGCCGACGACGACGCCATCGCCGTGTTCGCGGCCAAGAAAAACCTGCGCCTGCTGGTCACCGGCGCCCTGCCCGACCCGCTTTCGACCGGCGACACATTCAAGAGCGTGGCCGGCGGCTTCCTCGTGCAGTCCCGCGACGACGCCCGCATCAAGGCCTCGGACCTGAAGATCGTCACCAAGCGCGCGCCGACGGAAGAAGAGATCCGCGACATGCTGTTCGCCTTCACCGTCGGCAAGCACGTCAAGTCCAACGCCATCGTCTACGCCCGCGCCGGCCAGACCCTGGGCGTCGGGGCCGGCCAGATGAACCGCAAGGACAGCGCGCGGATCGCTGCCCTTCGGGCAGCTGATTTCGGCTTGGACCTCCGGGGGTGCGCCTGCGCCTCGGAAGCCTTCTTCCCGTTCGCCGACGGCCTGATCCAGGCCGCCGAGGCCGGGGCGACCGCGATCATCCAGCCGGGCGGCTCGATGCGCGATCCGGAAGTGATCGAGGCGGCCGACAAGCTTGGCCTCACTATGGCCTTCACCGGCGTGCGAGTGTTCCGCCACTAGCGCCTTTCCGAGAGGACCCATGGACAGCGCCGCCTGGGGCGAACAGGTCGCCCGACACTCCCGGGTGTTCAAGCCCGCGGGATTGGGCCCCTTCCCGGTGGCGCTGATCCTTCACGGCTGCGGCGGCAAGACCCCTTTCCTCGAGGACTACGCCCGGACTGCCGTCGCGGCCGGCTGGGCGGCCGTGGTGGTCGATTCCTTCAAGCCGCGCGGCCTTTCGCCCCTGGACGCCAAGCTGACCGTCTGCACCGGCCTGCGGGTGCGGGGCGGACGACGGGCGGCGGACCTCTTCGCCATGCTGGCCTGGCTGGACGGGCAGGCCTGGGCCGATCCGTCGCAGGTCTTTCTGGCGGGCTGGAGCCATGGCGGCTGGACGATCATGGACGCCTATGCGCTGGGCGAGCGGGCGGCGGCGATCACCGGCCTGGCCGACGCGGCGCCGGAGCGGTTGCGGCGAGCGGTGAAGGGGGCGCTGCTGGTCTATCCGTTCGCCGGCTATCCGGCCCTGACCACCCGACACGGCTGGGGCGAGGGAGCGCCGCCGGTCTGGTCGGTCGTCGCCGGCAAGGACCAGGTGGTCGGCTGGAAGGCGCCGAAGCTGGCCCTGGACCGCCTGGCGCGCGACGGCCTCGTCGTCGACCAGATGTTCCTGCCCGACGCCACCCACGCCTTCGACGACAACAAGGCCAACGACCCCCGGGCCCGCTACCGGCCCGACCTGTTCGCGGAGGTCCAGACCTATTTCGGCGGGGCCCTGAAAGCCTGCGCCTAGGGCAGGCCCTGCGCTTAAGGCGCCGTGCGCGGGGCCCGCGCCAGGACCAGGGCGCCCAGGGCCATGAAGGCGGCCGAGACGACGACGGCGATGCGCTGGTCGCCGACCAGCTTGGTGCCGACGGCGATGACCAGCGGGGCCATGAAGGCGGTGGCCTTGCCAGACAGGGCATAGAGGCCAAACCACCGGCCCGTCTCGCCGGCCGGAGCCAGCTCGGCCATCCAGGCGCGCAAGGACGACTGCGCCGGGCCGAAGGTCAGGCCGACGAACAGGCTGAAGAACAGGAACATCCGCTCGGGCGTACTCGAGAACAGCGCCCCGCCGGGCTGGGCGGGAGCGACGGGCAGCAGGAAGAAGATCGTGTCCTTGCCGACCATCCCGATCCCGACTGCGCCGAACAGGATGACGCCGGTGGCGAGCAGCACGGTGGCCTTTGAGCCGATCTTCTGGTCGATCCGCCCGCCGATGAAGGTGCCGATCCCGGCCGCCACTGACAGCAGGATCGCGTAGAGGCCCAGCTGCGTCGTCGTCCACCCGAACAACCCCGCGGCCAGCACGCCGCCGAACGCGATGAAGCTAGAAATGCCATCGCCCAGCAGCATGCGGCCGATCAGGAAGCGGGCCATGTGCGGCCGGCTGGGCAGGCCGCGGATCGTCTCCCACAGCTGAGCCAGCGGCTTGGCGTCGCCAATCGACGGCGGCCGGGGCGCGATCAGCATCAGCGGCCAGGCGAAGGCCAGGAACCACAGGGCCACCATCGGCCCGACGATCCGGTCAGGCTCGTGCAGCGCCTTGTCCAGGCCCAGCATCGGGACCTTGGGCAGCGAGAAGCAGAAAAGGACGATGAACAGGGTCAGCAAGGCGCCGACATAGGCCAGGGCCCAGGCGGTGCCGGAGAGGCGTCCCACCTGCCCCGGTTTGGCGACCACCGGCAACAGGGCGTTCACCACCGTCACGCCCAGCTCGGCCACGACCCCGGCCACCACCAGGCAGGCCAGGATCAGCGGGACGCGGCCGGTCTCGCCCGGGACCGCCCACCACAGGCCGGCGCTGGCGATGACGAACGGAAAGGCCAGGCCGACCAGCCAGGCTCGGGGATTGCGCCGCGCGTCGACGCTGGCCCCGACCATCGGCGACAGGATCGCGATGGCCAGGCCCGACACCGCCCCGGCATAGCCCAGCAAGGTCTGCCCCCGGGCCGCGTCGCCGACGAAGCCGGCCGCGAAATAGGGCGTGAAGATAAAGGTCGCGATCAGCGCCCAGTACGGCTGCTGCGCCCACTCGTAGAGCGCCCACGCCGCGCGGCGGCGATCACCCTGGTCCATGCTCCACGCTCCCTGTCGCCTCCCCTCGTAAGCGAGAGGAGGCGAAGGGACCAGAACCTTTAGGCGGCGTTGGACAGCTCGCGCAGCGCTGCGTTGGCGATGGTCAGCTTGGCGAAGGTCCAGCCGCCGCCCGCCTGCTCGATGTCCTCGATCGTGCGCTTGACCGTCCGGGGACGATCGCCTCGCAGGGCGGCCCAGGACGAGATGGCGGACTTGGCCGCGGCCTCGTCCTCGCCGGCCTGGGCGTTAGCGGCGAACTTCAGCACCGCCTGGGTGATCGCGGTCTGCTCGGTCAGCATATCCTCGATCAGGCGACGGACCGCCAGGCGCTCGAAACTGTCGCCGCCGACGAACGAGCCGGCCGCGCCGCGCAGGCGGTCGAAGCCGAAGGCCGCCCCGACCTGATGGTACAGGCGAGCGACGTTTTCGACGCTCCAGCTAGAGGCGTTAGCCAGGTCGACGAGGTCTGCGGCCGTGGTCAGCGGCTGCAGGGCCGCCACGGCCTGGGCCAAGGCGTCCGGCGCGCCGTCGGCGACATAGGCCTTCGTCCGCTTGGCGACGGCCTTCTGCTCGAACGGCGACAGGATGGCCGGGGCCATGCCGGTCAGCGTCTTGACCGAAGGCCCATAGGCCTCGACCAGTTGCCTGACCGTCGACTTGTCACGATGAGCCCGGCGGGCCAGCCAGAAGCTCAGGCTGCGCAGAGCGTAAGCCAGGGCCTTGTAGAGCGCCGTCTGGCCATCGGCGGAGGCCTTGTTGTCGAGCGCTCCCACCTGATCCCATAGGTCGTCGACGCCGAGGATCTCCCGGGCGGCGGTGAAGCCCACCACCACCGCGCCGACGTCCGCCCCGGCGGCGGCTTTCAGGCGGTTGGCGAAGGTCGGACCGCACATGTTGACCATCTGGTTGCCGACCACCGTGGCGATGATCTCGCGCTTCAGCCGGTGCTTCTGCATGGTGTCGGCGTAGCGATCCAGGCCCTTGGGGAAATAGCCGCGCAGGGTGGCCTCGAACCACGGATCGTCCGGCGCCTGGCTGGCCACGATCTCGTCGAAGAGGTCCAGTTTGCCGTAGGCCAGCAGCACCGCCAGTTCCGGCCGGGTCAGGCCCTTGCCGGATGCCTTGCGCTCCAGCAGCGCCGTATTGGTCGGCAGCCCCTCGACCTTTCGGTCCAGGCGGCCGCGCTGTTCCAAGTCGCCCATGTAGCGGATCTGGGCGTCGACCTCGGAGGCGGCGTCACTCTCCAGCAAGGTCAGGGCCAGGGTCTGGTCGTAATTGTGCTCCAGCACGTGGTGAGCCACGTCGTCGGTCATCGAGGCCAGCAACGTGTTGCGATCGGGCCGCGTCAGCTCGCCGGCGCGCTCCAGGATCCCGGTCAGGATCTTGATATTGACCTCGTGGTCGGAGCTGTCGACGCCGGCCGAATTGTCGATGGCGTCGGTGTTGATGTGGCCGCCGGCCCCTCCTGCGCCCATTTGCGCGAACTCGATCCGCCCGGCCTGGGTCAGACCCAGGTTCGCGCCCTCGCCCACGACCTTGACCCGCAGGTCCGCGCCGTTGATGCGGATGGCGTCATTGGCCTTGTCGCCGGCGTCGGCGTTGCTCTCGCTCTTGGCCTTCACATAGGTGCCGATGCCGCCGAGGTACAGCAGCTCGGCCTTGGACTTCAGGATCGCGGTCATCAGCTCGGCCGGCGAGACGGCCTCGGCCTTGATCTCGAACAGGGTCCGGATTTCCGGCGACAGCGGGATGCTCTTCAGGCTGCGGGCGAAAACGCCGCCGCCCTGCGAGATCTTGGACTTGTCGTAATCGTCCCACGACGAGCGCGGCAGCTTGAACATCCGGTCG
This sequence comes from Caulobacter segnis, assembly GCF_023935105.1. Lineage (NCBI taxonomy): Bacteria > Pseudomonadati > Pseudomonadota > Alphaproteobacteria > Caulobacterales > Caulobacteraceae > Caulobacter > Caulobacter sp. RL271. The sequence goes on from NZ_CP096040.1 coordinate 5,473,254, forward strand.
CGCTCGGCCCACGACACGGCCGGATCCGGGTTCGGGTCGACGAAGATGTGACGATGGTCGAAGGCGGCCAGCAACTTGGTCTGCTTGGACAGCAGCATGCCGTTGCCGAACACGTCGCCCGACATGTCGCCGACGCCGACGGCGGTGAAGGTCTCGGTCTGGATATCCTTGCCCAGTTCGCGGAAGTGGCGCTTGACCGCTTCCCAGGCGCCGCGGGCGGTGATGCCCATGACCTTGTGATCGTAGCCGACCGAACCGCCCGAGGCGAAGGCGTCGCCCAGCCAGAAACCGTAGTCCTCGGCCACGCCGTTGGCGATGTCCGAGAAGGTCGCCGTGCCCTTGTCGGCGGCGACGACCAGGTACGGATCCTCGCCGTCATGGACGACAACCGAGGCCGGGGGCACGATGTTGTTCTCGGCGTCCAGATTGTCGGTCAGGTCCAGGAGGCCCGACAGGAAGGTCTTGTAGGCGCGGATCGCCTCGGCCTGGATGGCGTCGCGGTCGCCGCCGCGCGGCAATTGCTTGGGATAGAAGCCGCCCTTCGAACCGACCGGCACGATGACGGCGTTCTTGACCTGCTGGGCCTTCACCAGGCCCAGCACCTCGGTGCGGAAGTCGTCGCGACGGTCCGACCAGCGCAGGCCGCCGCGGGCGACGGGGCCGAAGCGCAGATGCACGCCCTCGACATGCGGCGCCGAGACGTAGATCTCGCGGAACGGCTTGGGCGCCGGCAGGTCTTCCAGTTCGCGCGAGGCGATCTTGAAGCTGATGTAGGGCTTGGGACCGCCGTCGGCGGCCGGCTGGTAGAAGTTGGTCCGCTGGATCGCTCCGACCAGGGCGGCCAGGCGGCGCAGCACGCGGTCAGAGTCCAGGCTCTCGACGGCCTGCAGCGCCTCGACGATCTTGGCCTGGACGGCCTTGGCCTGCTCCTGGCGCGCGGCCAGGTCGGCGCGGACGGCCGGATCAAACTTGGTCTGGAACAGATCGAGGATCAGGCGCGTGACGCCCGGATGGTCGGCCAACGCCTGCTCCTGAACGCCCTGGCTGGGGTCCAGTCCCGTCTGCTGGCGATAGCGCGCCAGGGCGCGGATCAGCGCCGCCTCGCGCCAGCCGATGCCCAGCTCCAGCACCATGCGGTTGAAGCCGTCGCTTTCGGCGCGGCCCGTCCAGATGGCCACGAAGGCGGCCTCGAAGGCCTGCTTGATGTCGGCGAACACCAGATGCTCGCCGGCCTCGTCGCGCAGGACGAATTCGTGCACCCAGACCGGCTGGCCGTCCGGCGAGACCTTGAAGCCCTCCTCGATCAGGGCCTTCAGGCCCATGTGCTCCAGGATCGGCAGCACGTCGGCCAGCGGGGCCGCCGCGCCAGGACGATAGAGCTTGAAGCGGAAGGTCACGGCGCTGTCGTCCGGACGCCGGAAGGCGCGGACGCGAACCGCCTCGCCTTCGGCCAAGTCATCGATCACCTGGATGTCGGCCAGGGCCTCGTCAGCGTCGTACTGGTCGCGATAGCCGGGCGGGAAGGCGCCGGCGTAACGGTTCAAGATCTGGACGACCCGGCCTGTCTGGCCCTCGCGGACGGCGGCCTCGAAGCGGTCCTCCCAGGTGCGGGCGGTCTCGGCGATGGCGGCCTCGACGGCGGCCAGGTCGGGCTCGGCGTGGTCGCCCGGCGTAACGCCCAAGATATAGTGCACGCGGGCCAACGGCGCGTCGGAGAAGCTGGGATAATAGGCCGAGACCCGGCCTCGGAACGCTTGCGCCAGGATGTCGCCGGCGCGGGCCCGGACGCCGGAATCGTACCGGTCGCGCGGCACAAACAGCAGCACGGAGATGAAACGGTCGAACGGGTCGCGGCGGGTGAACAGCTTGACGCGCGGCCGGTCGTACAGGTGCAGCACGCCCAGGGCCGTGGCCAGCAGCTGACCCTCGTCGGTCTGGAACAGCTCGTCGCGCGGCCAGGTCTCGAGGATGTTGCGCAGGCGCTTGCCGTTGTGGCTGTTCGGATCCTTGCCCGCGCGTTCCAGGATATGGACCACCTTGCGGCGGACCAGCGGCACCTCGTGAGCCGGCGTCTCGTAGGCCTCAGCCGTGAACAGGCCCACGAAGCGGACCTCGCCCGAGGCTTTGCCGTCGGCGCCGTACCGGCGCACCCCGACATAGTCCATGTAGCCGCGGCGGTGGACCCGCGAGCGCAGGTTCGACTTGGCCACCACGATCGGATCGCCGATGTCGATATGGGTGCGGATTTGGGCCGACAGGATGGCCGGCTCGCTGCCTCGGCGCAGCACGGTGCGGGCCTGATCTCGCAGCACGCCCAGGCTGCCCTCGGGCTGGTACAGCGGCTCCTCGGCCGCGTAGCCGCCGTCGGCGGTGCGGGGATATTCGTAGACGCGCGCGCCCAGGAACACGAAGTGGTCGCTCTCGAGCCAGTCGAGGAAGTCGAGATCCTCGGCCTTCTCCTCGGTCGAGACCGGGGTCTTGGCGGCCTGCAGTTCGCTGATCGTGCGGCGCATCAGGGCGCGCATGGGCTCGAAGTCCTTCACGGCCATGGCCACGTCGGAGAGCGCCTCGCGCACGCTCGCGACCAGGGCCGCCTCACGGTCCTCGCCCACCGGCGCCAGCCAGATCTGGATCATCGAGCGCTGCACGCCGCCGCAATCGGCCACGGGGTGGAACATGGCCCGGACCGAGAAGCCGACCTCGGACACCTCGCCCATGATGCTGTCGACCAGGAACGGACGGTCGGGCTGGACGATCTCGAGCAGATCGGAAGGGGTCTCGCCGCCTTCGGCGCGGCGCACCCGGATCGCCGGCTCGGACAGGTCCTTGGCGCTCTCACCGAAACGCCAGAAGTCGGCCAGGGCGCGGCCCACGTCGGCGACGTCCAGGCCAGGCAGCTCCTCGGAGGACCAGTCATCCTGGGCCTGGGCGGCGAAGCCGCGCGCGGCGGGCGACAGCGCCTCGACGGACAGGCCCAGAGCCTGGGCGAACGCGTTTACTAGCGGACCGATCGGAGCCTCAATCGACTTGAGGTCGTTTTTTTCACCGATCATGGGAATTCCTCGAGAATTTTTGGCCGCAACCTAGCCCTATCAGGCGTTACTTCAACCGCTAACTCGGAAATCTGAAAGAATTCGTGCCAGCGCAAAGCCGCGCGTGCGAGACGGAAACGCCGCCGGCTGGGGGAAAGCCGGCGGCGCAGGCCCGCTTGGGGTAAGGCGGGCGTCTTCCGCTTCGATCAAGGCGGCGATGCCTGCCCGGATCTGCGGTTTGTCCGGGTGGGGGAGGCCGGACAGAGCATAGATAGGGACCAAGACCGGCGGTTTAAGGGGCGCCCGCATTTCTTTCGCCCCTACGTCTTTCGGCCCGGGGATTTGTCGGGCGCGGGCCCATGGCCGTCCTTGGCGGACAGGCTCCGCTCGCCCTGCGGGTCGCCGTCCTCGGACAGCAGGATGGCGATCCAGCGCGAACCCTCGAACTGGGCCAAGATCAGCATGGCCGCGACGGTCAGGGGCGTGGACAGGAACATGCCGGGCACGCCCCACAGGGCGCCCCAGACGGCCAGGGACAGCAGAACCACCGTCGGATCCATGTTCAGGCTGTCGCCCTGCATGCGCGGCAGGACGACGTTGCCGACCACGAAGAAGATCCCCTGCAGGGCTCCGAACAGGATGATCGCCGGCCACAGGCTGTCGGGGAACTGCACCAGGGCGAACAGCGGCGGCAGGAAGCAGCCGATCGCCCCGCCCAGGATCGGGATATAGGCCGCCAGAAAGATCAGGAAGGCCCAGAAGAAGGCGTTGTCCAGCCGCACCAGCATCATCACCACCCAGGCGGCGATAGCGATCATCAGGCCGGTGACCGTCTGGATCCACAGATATTGCTCCACCCCGTCGCGGATGCGCTGGAACAGCTTCATGTTCTGTTCGCGCTCGGCATGATGCGGGAACAACGCGACGATCTTGCGCGCGAAGCCGCGCCGCGAGGCGATGATGAAGCCGAAATAGATCAGCACCAGCACCGCGCTGGAGGCGAAGTTGCCGAACGACTGCGCCGCCCGGCCGATGAAGGCCTGGGGGTTGAGCTGGTTGATCAGGCTGTCAATCGTCGGGGCCACTCGGATGCCGATGGCGTGCGCCACCTGGGCGATGATCCCGTTCAAGCGCGGGGCGTAGTCCTTGAGCTGGTCGAAGAACCCTCGGCCGTTATCGATCACCACCCAGAACGACATCCCAAACAGCAGGATCGACAGCACCACTGCGGCCGGCAAGGCGGCGCGCTTGGGAAAGCCCGGCACGCGCAGAAGCACACGAGCAAAGCTGTCGACCATCACCGCCAGGAATACCGCCAGCGCCAGCGGCGTCAGGATGCCCTGAGTCAGGTAGAGCGCCGCGCCGCCCGCGATCACGGCCAGGAACACCACCGCGTTGCGGGTGGTGACGGGGGGCGGGGCGGGGGCCGGCATCTATGAAAGTCTCCAGGAACGCGACCGAGATTGCCCAGGCCGATTGGCGCGACGCAAGGGCCCGGTTAGGCTCTAACAAGCTTTGACGGAGTTTGTGCCCATGTCGCTGTCCATTGGCGAGAACGAGATCCTGGTGGGCCTCGGCGAGGGTCCGGTGACGCAGCGGCTGGACCGCTCCAACCGCCACGGCGTCGTGGCCGGCGCGACCGGCACGGGCAAGACCGTGACCCTGCAGGTGCTGGCCCAGGCCTTCTCGGACGCTGGCGTGCCCGTGTTCGCCGCCGACGTGAAGGGCGATCTGTCCGGCGTCGCCATGCCCGGGACGCCGAACGAGAAGATGCTGGCCCGCGCCGATTCGATGCAGCTGACCCTGACACCGGCCGCGCCGCCGGTGGTGTTCTGGGACCTGTTCGGCCAGAAGGGCCACCCGATCCGCACCACCATCTCCGAGATGGGCCCGCTACTGCTCTCGCGCCTGCTGGAGCTGAATGACGTGCAGGAAGGCGTGCTGACCATCGCCTTCCACGTCGCCGATCAGGACGGCCTGCTGCTGTTGGACCTCAAGGACCTGCAGGCGGCGCTGAAATACGTGGCCGACCACGCCGACGAGATCGGCACGCAATACGGCAACGTCGCCCCCGCCACGGTCGGCGCGATCCAGCGCAAGCTGCTGACCCTGCAGACCCAGGGCGCCGAGCACTTCTTCGGCGAGCCGGCCCTGGACCTGGCCGACCTGATGCGCACCGACGCGGCGGGTCGCGGCTACGTCAACCTGCTGGCAGCCGACCGCCTGATCCAATCGCCCAAGCTTTACTCGACCTTCCTGCTTTGGCTGCTGTCCGAGCTGTTCGAGGTGCTGCCCGAGGTCGGCGATCCAGAGAAGCCGAAACTGGTCTTCTTCTTCGACGAGGCCCACCTGCTGTTCAACGACGCGCCCAAGGCGCTGCTGGAAAAGATCGAACAGGTCGTGCGCTTGATCCGCTCCAAGGGCGTCGGCGTCTATTTCGTCACCCAGAACCCGGCCGATATTCCTGATGCGGTGCTGGGTCAGTTGGGCGCACGGGTGCAGCACGCCTTGCGCGCTTACACCCCCGCTGACCAGAAGGGCCTGAAGGCCGCCGCCCAGTCCTTCCGCGTCAATCCCAGCTTCGACACCGCCGAGACCATCCAGGCCCTGGGCGTCGGCGAGGCTCTGGTCTCGACCCTCGACGAGAAGGGCGCGCCGCGAGTGGTGCAGAAGACCCTGATCCGCCCGCCAGCCTCACGCCTGGGGCCCGTCACCCCCGAGGAGCGGGCGGCGGTGCAAGCCAGGAGTCCGGTCGCCGGCCAATACGACCAGCTCAAGGATCGCGACTCCGCCTACGAGATCCTGCAGGGCCGGGCCCAGCGGGCTCAACGCCAGGCCGACGAAGCGCGCGAACAGGCCGAGGAGGACAAGCGGGACGTCGCCGAGGCCAAGGTCCGTGAACGCGAGGCGGCGCGCGAGGCTCGCGAGAGCCGGCCCCGCGCGTCCAACCGCCAGACCATGACCGAGGCCTTCGCGGTCACGCTGGTTCGCACGGTAGCCTCCACCGCCGGCCGCGAACTGATGCGCGGCCTTTTGGGCGGCCTCACCGGTCGCCGGCGGCGCTGACACCAGGCTGGCCGGCCGCGGCCGTCTCGCGATCGGCCAGCAGCGCCGAGGCCATCTCGGCCAGCTGGTCCACCTGGAACGGCTTGCGCAGCACCGGCCAGGGCAGATCGGCCGGCGCGACGTCCATCCGGTCGCCGGCGTAGCCGGTAGTCAGCAGGACGGCCATGTCCGGCCGGTGGGCCGAGGCGGATCGCGCCAGGTCCACCCCGCTGACGCCGCCCGGCATGATGATGTCCGACATCAGCAGATCGAACGGCGCGCCCTCCTCCAGCGCCTCGATGGCCGAGACGCCATTCTCGGCGGTGGTCACCGCGCAGCCGAGATCGCGCAGCAGACCACCGGCGATCTCGCGGACCGCCGCGTCGTCCTCGACCAGCAGCACCCGTACGCCTTCCAGCCGTCCCGGCGGGTTCGCGTCCGTTCGGGCCGCGGCGAAGGTGGCCGGCGCGTCGGTGGCCGGCAGGTAGAGGGCGACCGAAGTGCCGCGGCCCTCGGCGCTGTCGATGCTGACCCCGCCGCCGCACTGGCGCAGGAAGCCATAGACTTGGGCCAGGCCCAGGCCGGTGCCCTTGCCGACCTCCTTGGTCGTGAAGAACGGCTCGAAGACCCGAGCCAACACCTCGGGCGGCATGCCCGCGCCGGTGTCGCTGACCGCCACGCGGACATAGCGGCCGGGCGCGGTGTCCAGAACCTGGCCGGCGGCCAAGGTCACCGGCTCGACCGCGATGCTGATCTCACCGCCGGTCGCGGTGGCGTCGCTGGCGTTGACCACCAGGTTCAGCAGCGCCGCCTCGAACTGCGCCGCGTCGACGCGCGAGCGCACCCCGGCGTCGTCGCGCCGGATCGTCAGGGTCATGGCCTCGCCCGCCGCGCGCCGCAGCAGCGGCTCCGCCTGGTCCAGCAGGGCCCCGACGTCGACCACTTCCAGCTTCAGCTCCTGGTTTCGCGAGAAGGCCAGCAGCTGGCGGGTCAGCCGCTCGCCGCGCTGGCCAGCGGCCAGGGCCGCTTCGGCCAGACGCTTGACCCGCGTCGTGTCGTCCGGTCGCCGCAGGATCATGTCGAGCCCGCCGACGATGACGGTCAGCAGATTGTTGAAGTCGTGCGCCACCCCGCCGGTCAGCCGCCCGACCGTCTCCAGTCTCTGGGCCTGGGCGAGCGCTGCTTGGGCGCGGGCGGTCTCGGCCATGCTGGCCTGCAGGGCGGCGGTGCGTTCGGCGACGCGGTCCTCGAGGTCCTTGCGCGCCTCGACCGTCTCGGTGAAGTCGAAGCAGCTGCCGATATAGCCGCGATAGCCTCCGGACTCGTCGAAGCGCGGCGCGCCGACGCTGTTGATCCATCGCCAGGCCCCGTCGGCCCGGCGAAGTCGGAAGGCGACGTTGAAAGGTTCGCGCCGGTCGGCCGCGGCATCCGCCGCCCCCAAGCCGCTTTCGCGATCCTCGGGATGCACGCCGCTGAGCCAGCCTTCGCCCAGCTCCTGCTCCAGCGTGCGCCCCCGGAAGTTGAGCCAAGCCTGGTTGAACCAGTCCGCCTGGCCGCGCGCCGAGGTCGCCCAGATCAGCACCGGCGCCGAGTTGGCGACACCCCGGAATAGCTCCTCGCTGCTGCGCAGGGCGGCCGCCGCGCGCCGCTCCTGGGTCACGTCCCGGAAGGTCACCGCCAGGTCGCCGCCCAGCCTCACCCCACTGGAGCGGATCCACCGCTCCTCGCCGTCGATCACCCGCCGCACGTCGATATCGTCGGGACCGCCGTTTTCGAGGAGCCGCACCATGCGCTGGACCATGTCGCGGCCCGTCTCGTCGGGGAACACGTCCAGCACCCGCCGCCCCACCAGGCTGGACGTCCCCATCGGCCGCATCGTGTCGGCCATCGGGTTGGCGTAGGTCCAGCGAAAGTCGACGACCTTGCCGGCCTCGCGCACGGGCTCCAGGATCACGAAGGCGTCCAGCGACACTTCCTGGACCGAACGGAAGCGCTCCTCGGCGGCCAGACCGGCGCGCACCGCGATCCGCATCGCCTCGACCAGCACGACGATCAGCCCGCCGCACAGCACGAACATGCCCAGTTGCACGCTCTCGCGCGTGTGCAGCAACCACGAGCCGTCGGCCGACATCCAGAACCGCCAGGCGATGCCGGCGCTGAGCCCCAGCGCCAGGAAGCCCGGCCCCAGGCCGCCGACCATGGCCGCGACCAGGACGGCGACGAAGAAGGTCGGAAAGTTCAGCGGAACGTCGGTGACCAGCACCGCGGCGATGCGCGCGGCCAGGGCGACCAGCACGGACAGCAACGCCAACCCGTAACGCAGCTCGCGCCGGTCGGCCGCCGTCACGAACCTGATCGCCGTCCGTCCCAGCACGCTCGTTACGTCCCCGCCCTACCGATACGCCACGGAGCCTTATGGCTCCGCTCGGCTTTCGCCTAACGTGTCATGCAATACGCAGTTCCAGCCCCGCGCAATCCACTCCGCGCGAGGCCCGGGTCAGGCGGGGCGCTTGGCCTTGCGGCGAGGCGGGGTCGAGGCCTCGGTGAACGCTGAGACGGCGTTGGCCATGGTCCAGGGTTCGAGCGCATCCACCGGGGCCGGGCGACCGATGGCGTAGCCTTGCAGTTCGGTGCAGTTCTCGCCCCGCAGGAACAGAATCTGCTCGTCGGTCTCGACGCCCTCGGCCACGACCGGGATCTCCAGGCTGCGGCCAAGGCCCAGCACGGCGCGCACGATGACGGTGGCGCGATCGTGGCGGTGGATGTTCTCGACGAAGCTCTTGTCGATCTTGATCTTGTCGAACGGGAACGACTGCAGGGTCGACAGCGACGAGAAGCCGGTGCCGAAGTCGTCCATGGCGATCCGCACGCCCAGGGCCTTCAGGCGGCGCAGGTTATCCAGCGCGCGCTGATAGTCCTTGAAGAGCGCGCTCTCGGTGATCTCCAACTCCAGCCGCGAGGGCGACAGGCCCGAGGCGATCAGCACCTCGTGCACCAGGCTGGGCAGGGCCGGATTGTGCAGCTGGATCGGCGAGAGGTTCACCGCGATGCGCAGCGGCTTCTCCCACGAGACGGCGTCGGCGCAGGCGCGGCGCAGGACCCAGTCGCCCAACGCGCCGATCAGGCCGTTTTCCTCGGCCACGGGGATGAAGTCCAGCGGCGGGATCATGCCGCGCGTCGGATGCTTCCAGCGGACCAGGGCCTCGAAGCCGCAGACCTCGCCGTCGATGGCGCGGGCCAACGGCTGATAGTGCACAATCAACTCCCCGTCGGCGATGCCCTGGCGCAGGTCGCGGGCCAGGTTGCGGCGTTCGCGGATCGAGTCGTCCATCTCGCGCTTGAAGAAGCGATAGACGCCGCGTCCGCTTTCCTTGGCGCGATACAGCGCCATGTCGGCGTTGGCCATCAGGGCCTCGGCGGTGCGGCCATCGTCCGGGTAGAGGCTGACGCCCAGGCTGGAGCCGAGGCTCAGGTCCTGGCCGTCGAACGCGACGGGGATCGACAGCATCTCGATCAGGCGGCCCGCCAACTCGGCGGCCGCGGTCGGCTGGTCGCCGCCGGCCACCTGCACGACGATGAACTCGTCGCCGCCCAGGCGCGCGGCGAACGACGGGGCCTGGACCACCGACTGCAGGCGTCGCGCGGTCTCGACCAGGATGGCGTCGCCGGCCAGATGACCGTGCTGGTCGTTGGCTTCCTTGAAATGATCCAGGTCGATGCAGATCACCGACAGGCTCTCGCCCGAGGCCTCGACGCGCTCGACGGCGGCGGCCAGGCGCGACTGCAGCGAATTGCGGTTGGGCAGGCCGGTCAGGCCGTCGTGTTCCGCGAGATAGCGGATCTTTTCCTCCGCCGCGCGACGCTCGCGCAGGTCGCGGACGGCCAGGACGGTCAGGCCCGTGGTCTCGATGCGCGCGCCGTCGTCCATCAGGCGCGAGAACACCTCGACCGGAATCTCGCGGCCGCCGGCGACCGGCTGCAGCTTGCCCTCGCGACGGACCCCCTCGCGATTGGGATTGGTGTCGTCGAAGGTCAGGATCGCGCCCAGCAACGGACGGCCGACCAGCTCCGCCAGCGGCGCGCCGGCCAATTCGCAGAAGGCGGCGTTGGCGTCGTTGATCTTGCCCGACTGGACCACGACCAGGCCTTCGTAGGCGGCGTTGGCCAGGCGGCGGATGCGCTCGAGGGCCGAGCGAGAGGTCTGGGATTCGATGGCGACGGCGCCTAGGCCGCCCAGGATGATCATGCCGGTGATCGACACCACCGCCAGGGTCAGCATGGCGCCCGACAGCAGTTGCTCGGGGACGACGATGGTGGCGTCGGGAACGATGGTGATCGCCGACATGCCGGTGAAGTGCAGAGCCACGATGCCCAGGCACAGCAGACCTCCGCCCATCGCCTGGCGCCGTATCGTGCGGGCCGAGCCGGCGACCACCAGAGCCGCGGTGGCGCCCGCGACGCCGAGGATCGCCGAGAGACCGACCGTGGCGTGCTCCCAGACCAGTTGCCCCTGGGTCACGAAAGCCGACATGCCGGTGTAGTGCATGGCCGACACGCCCAGGCCCAGAAGCACGCCGCCGGCGAAGTCGTTGGTGGTCGAGCGCTGGGCCGATGCGACGGCGAAGCCGCTGGCCATGAACAGCGCGGCGATCATCAGCGACAGCAGGGTGCCGGTCGGGCTGTAGCCGGTCTTCAGGCCCGGCGTGTAGGCGACCATGGCGATGAAGTGGGTGGCCCAGACGCTGGAGCCGGCGACCAGGCCGGTCAGCAGCAGCCAGGCGGAGCGCACAACTCCCCGGGCGCCCCGCATGCGCGAGTACAGACGGAACGTGGTGAAGCAGCCCGCGATACAGACCAGACCGGCGACAAGCACCAGGCGCAGATCATGCTGCGTCGTCAGGCAGGTCAGAAACTTGAGCACGCACGCCCCCAGGGGTCACATCCCCTAGGAGCTACGGCGAGAGTTGCAAATAATCCGTTTCGCTTCTCGCGATCGCGACACAACGTCCGGCCGCCCGGGGCTTCGCAGGAATATTCTTCCCTTCACAACCCTCGATCGGCGAGGGCTCGATGCCAACGCCAGGCGCTGGAGAGGATCGTGTCCAGATCGCGCGACGGCTTCCAGCCCAGTTGCGCTCTGGCCTTGGCGCTGTCGCCGACCAGCGCCGGCGCGTCGCCCTGCCGGCGCGGCGCGACCCGGACCGGCAGCGGCGCGCCCGCCACCCGGCCGACGCCGTCCACCAGTTCGCGCACCGTCGTGCCCGCCCCGGCGCCGAAATTATAGGACTCCGAAGCCCCGCCGGCGATGAGCCGCCGCAGGGCCAGGACATGGGCGTCGGCCAGGTCCAGCACGTGGACGTAGTCGCGCTCGGCGGTGCCGTCGCGGGTGTCATAGTCGTCGCCGAAGATCGTGAACGCCGGCCGCTGGCCCAAGGCCACCTGGATCGCCAGCGGAATGGCGTGGGTCTCGGGCTCGTGCCACTCGCCGATGCGGCCTTCCAGATCGGCGCCGGCGGCGTTGAAGTAGCGCATCACCATGCTTCTGAAGCCGACATGGCGGGCGTAGTCGGCCAGAGCCTGCTCGATCATCAGCTTGCTGCGGCCATACGGGTTCAGCGGCGCTTGAGGATGGTGCTCGTCCATCGGCTGGCGCACCGGCTCGCCGAAGGTGGCGCAGGTCGAGGAGAAGACCAGCTTGTCGACACCCGCCCGGCGGGCCGCCTCGATCAGGGTGATCGTCCCACCGACATTGACGTCGAAAAAGGGGCCGGGATCCTTGACCGACTCGCCGACCTCGATGCGCGCCGCGAAGTGCGCCACGGCGACGGGCCGGTGCGCGGCGAAGACAGCGTCCAGGCGGGCGGGGTCGCGGATGTCGCCGACCTCCAGCGGTCCCCAGCGGACGTGTTCGCGGTGGCCATTGGACAGGTCGTCGAACGCCACGGGCCGAAAGCCCGCCTCGGCCAGCGCAAGGCACGTATGCGAGCCGACATAGCCGGCGCCGCCCGTCACCAGAACCGTCTGCATTCGAGATCCCCGCGCGAAAACCGCCCCTGGCTAGCGGGTCCGGCCGCCACTTGGAAGTCACCACCTTCACCTGAACCGACTCCAAGGCTTTTACCCCCTTTTGCGATTTACACCTTGGCGTTTTCCTGGAGCGCGCTTGCCTCGGCGTCGGGATTGCTGGAAGACGCGGAATGCGTCGCGTGCGGCGCGCCCCTTTGATTTGACGGCCGGACGGATCAGGATCTTTCGATGCGCGTAGCGATGATTGGCACGGGTTATGTGGGTCTGGTGTCGGGGGCGTGCTTCGCCGACTTCGGTCACGTGGTGACGTGCATCGACAAGGATCCCAGCAAGATCGAGCGGCTGGAGCGGGGCGAGATCCCGATCTTCGAGCCGGGGCTGGATGACCTGGTGGCGCGCAACGTGCGCGAGGGGCGGCTGTTCTTCACCCTGGACGGGGCCCAGGCGATCAAGGACGCCGACGCGGTGTTCATCGCCGTGGGCACGCCCACGCGCCGCGGCGACGGCCACGCGGACCTCTCTTACGTCTACGCCGCGGCCGAGGAGATCGCCGGTCTGATCGACGGCTTCACCGTGGTGGTCACCAAGTCGACCGTGCCGGTCGGCACCGGCGACGAGGTCGAGGCCATCATCAAGAAGGTCCGTCCCGACGCCCAGTTCGCGGTGGTCTCCAACCCCGAGTTCCTGCGCGAGGGCGCGGCGATCGAGGACTTCAAGCGTCCCGACCGCGTCGTCGTGGGAACCGAGGACGAGCGCGCCCAGGCGGTGATGCGCGAGCTCTACCGCCCGCTGAGCCTGAACGAGACCCCGATCGTCTTCACCGGCCGCCGGACCAGCGAACTGATCAAGTACGCGGCCAACGCCTTCCTGGCGATGAAGATCACCTTCATCAACGAGATGGCCGACCTCTGCGAGAAGGTCGGGGCGGACGTCCAGCAGGTGGCCAAGGGCATCGGCCTGGACAAGCGGATCGGATCGAAGTTCCTCAACGCCGGCCCCGGCTACGGCGGCAGCTGCTTCCCCAAGGACACCATCGCGCTCGTGCGCACGGCCCAGCAGTATGGCGCGCCGACCCGGCTGATCGAGACCACGGTCGAGGTCAACACCACCCGCAAGAAGGCCATGGCCGAGAAGGTGGCCGACGCCATCGGCTCGACCGATCTGGCCGGCAAGACGATCGGCGTCTTGGGCGTGACCTTCAAGCCCAACACCGACGACATGCGCGACGCGCCGAGCCTGGACATCCTACCGGCCCTGCAGGCCATGGGCGCCAAGGTCCAGGCCTTCGATCCGGAAGGCGCCAAGGAAGCCGCGCACCTGCTCAAGGACGTCGACTTCAAGGCCGGAGCCTACGAGGCCGCCGAGGGCGCCGACGCCCTGGTGATCCTGACCGAATGGGACCAGTTCCGCGCCCTGGACTTGGACCGCCTGAAGCTGCTGCTCAAGTCGCCGACCGTCGTGGACCTGCGCAACGTCTACAAGCCCGCCGAGATGGTCCGCCACGGCTTCACCTACGCCAGCATCGGACGAGGCTGAGACATGGCGGCTCCGATCATCGTCACGGGCGCGGCGGGCTTCATCGGCATGCACGTGGCCGAGCGTCTGCTGGATCGCGGCGAGACGGTGATCGGTGTCGACGTATTCAACGCCTATTACGACCCGGCCCTGAAGGACGCCCGCGCGGCGCGGCTGCAAGGACGCTCCGGCTTCCAGATGGTCCGCCTGGACATCGCCGAGCACGAGGCCTTGGCCGCGCTGGTGAGGGCCTCGGGCGCCAAGCGGGTCGTGCACCTGGCCGCCCAGGCCGGGGTTCGCTATTCGATCGAGAACCCCTTCGCCTACGAACGCAGCAACCTGGCGGGCCACCTCTCGGTGCTGGAGGCCTGCCGCCACGCCGGCGTCGAGCACCTGGTCTACGCCTCCTCGTCCAGCGTGTATGGCGACCGGCCGCTGAACGGCGACGGCTTCCGCGAGAGCGACCCGGCCGAGAGCCCGGTGTCGCTATACGCCGCCACCAAGCGTTCGTGCGAGCTGCTCAGCCAGAGCTACGCCAGGCTTTATGGCTTCCCGCAGTCGGGCCTGCGGTTCTTTACCGTCTACGGCCCCTGGGGCCGGCCCGACATGGCCTATTTCGGCTTCACCGAGAAGATGCTGAAGGGCGAGCCGATCGAGGTCTATGGCGAGGGCGAGATGGCCCGCGACTTCACCTATATCGACGACATCGTCGACGGCGTCCTGGGCGTGCTCGACAACCCGCCCGAGACCGGCGGGCACGAGGTCTACAACATCGGCGACAACGATCCGGTCGGCTTGATGGACATGATCACGACGCTTGAGGCGGCGCTGGGGATCGAGGCGAAGAAGACCTTCCTGCCGATGCAGCCCGGCGATGTTCCGGCCACCTTCGCCAATATCGACAAGCTGCGCGCACTGTGCGGCTACCAGCCCAAGGTCAAGCTGACCGAGGGTTTGCAGCGCTTCGTCGTATGGCGACGCGGCTACGCGGGCTGAACAGCCGCCAGCTTGGCCGCCTGGTGCTCGCGCCAGGAAATGAACAGGGTGGAGACGACCACGATCGCGGCGCCGACGAGGGTCGCTCGGCGCGGAAATTCGTGGAACAGCAGGAAGCCCGCGCCGACGGCGAACACCAGCCGCGTATAGTCGATCGGCGCCATGACCGCCGCCTCCCCCGCCTCCATGCCCTTGATATAGGCCCCCTGTGTCAGGGTGCCGATCACGCCCATGGCGGCCAGCAGGGCCAGGTCCGGCCAGGTCGGCCAGCGCCAGACGAACAGCGCCGGCGGAATGGCGAAGACCAGGCCCAGCACCGCGGCGTAGACCAGCAGCACGAACGGGCTGTGGTCGCGAGTCATCACCTTCATGCCGGTGATGGTCAGGGCGAACAGGAAGGCAGAGGCCAGGGCGCAGGCCTGGGGCCAGCCGACCCAGGCGCTCAAGCCCTCCGCGCCGCCGCCGCTCCCCGGCCGCAGCATGATCAGCACGCCCGCGAACCCGACCAGGGCCGCGCCGATCCGCAAGGGGCCGATCGGCTCGCGCAGGACGAAGGCGGCCAACGGCACCAGCCACAGGGTCCGGGTGAATGACAGGGCGTTGGCGTCGGCGAGCGGCAGCTTCTGATAGGCGTAGAAGCCCATGATCAGCGCCAACACCCCCGCACTGGACCGGAAGATCAGGATCCCCGGTCGCGTCGTCCGGAACGCCGCCCGCCAGTCGCGCGCCATCAGCGGCAGCAGCACGATCACCCCCGCCAGCTGGCGGTAGAAGGTCTGCAAGGCGGCCGGATAGCCTGGCCCCAGGAACTTGATCAGGGTGGTCATCGCCGTGAAGCCGACCGCCGAGGCCAGCATCCACAGCGCGCCGCGCAGGTTCGGCGTGAGGGTCACCCCGCCGCGCCAGAGGCGATCAGCTGGGCGCGCATCTCCTCGGCCTGTTCGGGGGTGATGCCCATGGCCGCCAGGATCGGCGAGGGCGTGTTCTTGTCCCAGGCGCTGCGCGGCCCCACGGTGATGCCGCCGTCGACGACGATGTGGGTTCCGGTCACGAACCGGGACTCGTCGCTGGCCAGGTAGAGCGCGGCGGCGGCGATGTCCTCGGGCAGGCCCGACTTGGGGATAGGCTGGATCTTGGGCCCGATCGAGGCGATCTGGGCGGCCATCTGGTCGGCGACCTCGCGCGGCAGGCCCATCGACGCCCCGAAGATCGAGGTGGCGATCAGGCCCGGGCAGATGGCGTTGACCCGGATCTTCAGCGGCGACAGCTCGGCCGCCGCGCACCGGCTCATATGGATGACCGCCGACTTGGCCGCCGAATAGGCCAGAGGGCCGAAGCCCGCCTGCAGGCCGGCGATGGAGGCGGTGTTGATGATCGAGCCGCCGCCGCGCTTCAGCATCAGCGGCAAGGCGTGCTTCATGCCGATGGCCGGGCCGCGCACCAGCAGGGCGAAGGTCTTGTCCCAGCCCTCAACGGTAAGCTCCGGCACGGCCGCCGGCGTGCCGCCGTGGCCGGCGTTGTTGAAGAGGATGTCGAGGCCGCCGAACGCGCTCTCGGCCAGGGCCATGGTCTTGGCCAGGTCGTCTTCCGAGGTGACGTCGCAACGCGAGAAGCGGACCTTGTCGGGGAAACGCTTCTCCAGCATCTCGCCCTTTTCGGCCTGAAGGTCGGCGGCGACCACGCACGCCCCCTCGGCCACGAACAGTTCGACCGCGCCCAGGCCGATGCCCGAGCAGCCGCCGGTGACGACGGCGACCTTGCCGTCCAGACGTCCGACCATGGAATTTCCCTCCGCGTCCCCGACCTCTCTCGGGTCAGTGATCAATGATCATATTCGCGAAGCAAACAGAGGTTGGCTAGGGGGTTCGCCCCTGGCCAACCTCTGATCGTCGGGCCAATCGGCCTCGAGCCCCCATTTTGGGATCGCCCCCGCGACCCCGCCGCATGCGGCCCCCACGAGCCTGACAGCGCCCTTGTCACGTCCCGATGAGCGGCACTCTGCGGGAATGTCCTGTTCCCTTTGCTAAGAAGAATGACTAGCGGGACTTAACCACGCCGGCCGTTAGCCTTGGTCGACGGTGATCACGACCTTGCCCATCGCCTTGCGGCTGGAGAGGTGGGCGATCGCCTCGCCCGCCCGGGCCAGCGGGAAGCGTTCGGACACGTACGGCCGGATCTTGCCGGCGGCGTAGAGATCCATCAGTTCGCGCAGGTTCTGGGCGTGCCCCTTGGGGTCCCGCGCCACGGCCGCGCCCCAGAACACCCCGACGATGTCGCAGGACTTCAGCAGCGTCAGGTTCAGGGGGATCTTCGGAATGCCCGACGGGAAACCGATGACCAGAAACCGGCCATTCCAGCCCGCCGCGCGGATCGTCGCCTCCGAATAGTCGCCGCCCACCGCGTCATAGGCCACGTCCCAGCCGTTAGGGCCGCAGGCGCCTTTGATCAGGTCGGCCAGGGCCTTCTGGCCCTCCTTGTCGAACGGTCCGCGCGGATAGACCACGCCGCTGTCGGCGCCGTGCTTGATGGCCAGGTCGACCTTCTCCTGGCTGGAAGCGGCGGCGATGACGCGCGCGCCGGCGGCCTTGCCCAGCTCGACGGCGGCCAGGCCGACCCCGCCCGCGGCCCCTAGGACCAGCAGGGTCTCCCCGGCCTTCAAGGCGCCGCGATCCTTCAGGGCGTAGTACGAGGTGCCATAGGTCAGGACAAAGGCGGCCGCCTCGTCGAACGGCATGTTGTCGGGGATGGCCGTGCAACGCTGTTCTTCCAGCGCCAGCTTCTCGGCGTAGCCGCCCCAGCCGGTCGAGGCCAGGACGCGGTCGCCGACCTTGAAACGGGTGACCCCATCGCCGACCGCCGAGATCACGCCCGACACCTCGCCGCCCGGCGCGAACGGGCGCGGCGGCTTGAATTGGTACTTGTCCTCGATGATCAGGACGTCGGGATAGTTCACCCCGCAGGCCCGGACGTCGATCAGCACCTGGCCTGGCCCGGCGACGGGATCGGGCAGTTCCTCCAGCACCAGGGTCTCGGGTCCGCCGACTTCCTTGCTGAGCACCGCCTTCATCTCGCTTCTCCCGGGATTTGTCTTTATGAGCCGCGGACGCTGGAGCCGGGAAAGCCGAATGTCAAACACATGTTTTAGTCTTGCCCTGCATGGCGGCGCCGGCGCCAAGCGCGGCCACGACTACACGGCCGAGATCGCCCACATGCGTGGCCTGGTCGAGGCCGCCCGCGATCGGCTGGCCGCGGGCGCCAGCGCCTTGGACGTCGCCGTCGAGACCGTGGTCGGCCTGGAAGCCAGCGGTCTCTACATCGCCGGCAAGGGCGCCTCGCCCAACGCCGAGGGCCAATACGAGCTGGACGCCAGCCTGATGGACGGCGCGACGCTTCGGGCCGGCTCGGTCGCGGCGCTGCAGGGCTTCAAGAGCCCGATTCTGGCCGCCCGCGCCGTCATGGAGCAGACCCCGCACGTGATGCTGGCCGGTCAGGGCGCGATAGACTTCGCCCGCGAGCTGGGCTTGGAGGCGGTCGAAGATCCCGCGACCTGGTTCACCCACGCCGGGGCCTTCGAGGACAACCATCCTCCGGACACCCTGCCCACCGGGACGGTCGGGTGCGTGGTGCGCGACGCCGAGGGCCGGCTGGCGGCCGCCACCTCGACGGCCGGGGTGTTCGGCAAGCGACCGGGACGGGTCGGGGATTCGCCGATCATCGGCGCCGGCGCCTGGGCCGACGGCCATGCGGCGGTCTCATGCACGGGCCAGGGCGAATACTTCATCCGCACCGCCGTCGCCGCCCAGATCGCCCACCGGGTGGGGTTCGGCGGCCAGACTCTGGAAGACGCCGCCGGCGCGGCCATCCAGGGGGTCGCCGATCTGGGCGGACACGGCGGCTTGGTGTCGGTGGATCGCGACGGCCGTGTCGCCATGCCGTTCGCCTCGAGCGGCCTGAAACGGGCGGCGCTGCTGCTCGACGGCTCGATCGTCAGCGCGGCGTTCTAGTCTTTGCTGGCGCGCGGCGAGCGCCGAAACCGCTCACACTTTCGGCTGCCGCGCTTAGTACCCTCGCACCGACATCGGCGCGAAATGGGCGCGGTAGGCGGTCGGCGTCATGCCCGTGCCGCGCTTGAACAGGCGGCGGAAGAAGGCGACGTCGTCATAGCCGACGGCCGTGCTGATCGACTGCACCGGTCCGGTGTCGCGCTCCAGCATCGCCTTGGCGGCCTCGATGCGCAGGGCCCGCAGATAGTCGGCGGGCAGCCGGCCCGTCGCGGCCTTGAACCGTCGCACGAAGGTCCGGTCGCTGAGGCCTGCCTGATCGGCCAGCAGCTTGACCGAAAGATCCTGGCGGAAGTTCGCTTGAAGAAAGCCCTCGACGCCCCGAATGCGCTCGTCGGCGTGGGCCTGGGACACCGGCAGCATGGCGTAGCCGGATTGGTGGACGCGCGGCATCGGCAGCAGCAGGGCCTTGGCGCACTGCAGAGCCACCTCGCGACCGCAGAACTTCTCGACGAGGTACAGGCTGATGTCCATCGAGGCGCAGACACCGCCGCTGCACAGCAGGCGGCTGTCTTCGGTGACGAACAGCTCCGGTCGCCAGCGCACCTTGGGATAGCGCGCGGCCAGCTTGTCGCAGACCGCCCAGTGCGACGTGGCCACCCGGCCGTCCAACAGGCCGGCCTCGGCCAGATAGGCAGCGCCCATGCAGACCCCGGCGATGTGCGCGCCTTGCTCGTAGTGCCGGCGCAGCCAAGGCAGCAGCGCGCTGTTCTCGACCATCTTGAGATCCAGATCGAGGCCCGAGGTCGGCACGATGATGATGTCGGTGCGCTCGACGGCCTCGATCGAGTCCTGAGGCCCCAGGGTCAGGCCATAGGGACTGCGGACGGGACGCCCCGTCGGCGAGACGGTGCGGACCCGGAACGCCGGCCGGGCGGTCACGCCCAGCAGGTCGTTCCACAGCGCGCCCGCCGAGTGGAAGATCTCCATCGGCATGATCGCGGTCGACGACAGGCCGTCATCCAGCACCACCACGGTCGCATCGAGCATCGCGGCCTCCTCCGAGGGGACCAAACTGAAGGGCGAGGCCCCGTTAGCCAAGGCCCCGCCATCCGGTTCAGCCGGCCGTCACCGGGCTGATGACGCCCGCCACTTCGGTGATACGCGACGCGGGGAAGCCGCTGAGCTCAGCATGCTCGCGGATCACCGCCTCGTCTTCGGCCAGGTAGACGCAGAAGGTCTTGTCCTTGGTCACGAAGGACTCCACCCATTGGACGCGCGGGGCCAGCTTGGCCAGGGCGGCGTTCGACGCCGTGGCCGCGTCTTTCAGTTGCTCGGCGTCCAGCTGTTCGACGCCGGGGATCTCGCGTTCGATCACGTATTTCTTCACAGGTTCTCTCCACCTCAATCGGGGGCGGGAACCTGCCGAACAACGTTCTTTCGGATAAGGGGACGATCCGGACAATCAGCGGTGGTGATCGCGTCGCGGTCAGTCGCCGGCGCTCGTCCGCCTGTTTTCCTCGGCCGCCATCGTCCGCACCAGATCCAGGATCTGTCGCCGCACACGACCGCTCGCGATGCGTGGGAAGATTTCGGCCAGCTCGACGCCCTCCGAGGTCTGCAGGAACGCCTGCATGACTTCATGAGCATGCGACACCGCGACGTCGGGTCCGCCCCCCTCGATCGGGTCGGGCAAGCCGTCGAAGAAGTAGGAAACATCGACAGCTAGGATCGCGGCGATCCGGAACAGCTTGCTGGCGCTGATCCGATTGGCTCCGCGCTCATACTTCTGGACCTGCTGGAACGTCAGCCCAAGGCTGTCGGCCAGTTGATCCTGGCTGACACCGAGCAGCTTGCGCCTCATGCGGACGCGCCCACCGACATGCGTGTCGACGGCGCTCGTGCGGCGCCCTTCGGTCGTCTCGTAGGTCACTGCGCGTTCACCTTTCGCGTCCGGTCGACAGCCGAGATTCGCCCCTAGAGTACAATCTTTTGGCGAAGATTTCACGGTGTGCTGTCGACTAGACGTCGCCCGCGCGCTTCGGCCGCACCCTCGTCGACAAAAATTCCTGGATCTCGGATCGGGACGCGCGCCCTTGAAAGAGCGCTTCAGAAAACGCCGACGTCCATATCTCGGTCTCAATCCAGAGATACTTAGTGAAATCGATACGGAACCTGACTAGGGAAGCGAGCCGTCGCGCTCCGACAGCGAACCCTTGATCAGGTGTCTTGATGCATAGCCGTGCTGGCCTTCGCGCTCTTCCCGAAGATCTGATCGACCTGGATGCGCTGGTCGCGGCCTACTACGAGATCTCTCCCGACATTTCGAACCCCGCCCAGAAGGTCGTGTTCGGAACTTCGGGACACCGGGGCTCCAGCCTGGACGGCGGCTTCAACGAAAAGCATATCCTGGCCATCACCCAGGCCGTCGTGGAGCATCGCGCCGCCCAGAGTGTGACCGGCCCGATCTTCCTTGGCCGCGACACTCACGGCCTGTCCGAGCCGGCCTTCCGTTCGGTGCTGGAGGTTCTGGCCGGCAACGGCGTCCAAGCGTTGATCGACGCTCAGGACGGCTACACCCCGACCCCGGCCGTCTCGCACGCCATCCTGACGCACAATCGCGGGAACGCCGCGCAAGCCGATGGCCTGCTGCTGACGCCCTCGCACAATCCGCCGCGCGACGGCGGCATCAAGTACAATCCTCCGTCCGGCGGCCCCGCCGACAGCGGCGCGACCTCGGCGATCGCCGCCCGCGCCAACGATCTGCTGGCGCAGAACCTGGCTGGCGTGAAGCGCGTGAGCTTCGATGAGGCCCTGAAGGCCGCCGGCCGCTACGATTTCCTGGGCCGCTATGTCGACGACCTGCCCAGCGTCATCGACATGGAAACCATCCGCGCGGCGGGCGTGCGCATCGGCGCCGACCCGCTGGGCGGCGCGGCCGTCGCCTATTGGGGCGCCATCGCCGAACGCCACAAGCTGAACCTGACCGTGGTCAACGAGGCCGTCGATCCGCGCTGGGCGTTCATGCCGCTCGACACCGACGGCAAGATCCGCATGGACTGCTCGTCGGCCTCGGCCATGGCCAACCTGATCCAGATCATGAAGGGCGGCGCGGCCTATGACGTGGCGACCGGCAACGACGCCGACGCCGACCGCCACGGGATCGTCACGCCCGACGGCGGGCTGATGAACCCCAACCATTACCTGGCCGCGGCGATTTCGTACCTGTTCACCCACCGCCCGAACTGGGGCGCGGACGCCGCGGTCGGCAAGACCCTGGTCTCGTCCTCGATGATCGACCGCGTGGTCGCCGGCCTGGGCCGTCGCCTGCTGGAGGTGCCGGTCGGCTTCAAGTACTTCGTGCCGGGCCTGCTGGACGGCTCGGTAGGCTTCGGCGGCGAGGAGTCGGCCGGCGCGGCCTTCCTGCGTCATGACGGAAGCGTCTGGACCACCGACAAGGACGGCCTCCAGCTGGCCCTGCTGGCCGCCGAGATCCAAGGCCGCACCGGCAAGAGCGCCAGTCAGCTCTATGCGGACCTGACGGCCCAGTACGACGCCCCCGCCTACGCCCGCGTCGACGCCCCGGCGACCCGCGAAGAAAAGGCGCGCCTCTCAAAGCTCAGCCCCAGCGACGTCAGCGCCAAGACCCTGGCCGGCGAGCCGATCACCGACATCCTGACCAACGCCCCCGGCAACGGCGAGGCGATCGGCGGCCTGAAGGTCTGCACCCAGAACGCCTGGTTCGCCGCCCGCCCCTCGGGCACCGAGGACGTCTACAAGATCTACGCGGAGTCGTTCCTGGGCCCTGATCACCTCAAGCAGGTCCAGGCAGAGGCGCGCGAAGTGGTCGCCGGAGCGCTCGCGGGTTAGCCGGGAGACCTAGCCCTTTGGCGTCGCAGCGTTTATACGCCGCGCCATGTTTGAAGGCCTTTCCCCCCTCGCCCGCGAAGCCCGCTCCTGGCCATTCGAGCAGGCGCGCGCCACCGTCGCCCGCGTCCTGCGCGTGCGCTTTCCCGATCGCGCCGACCAGGACGCGGCGAAAGCGCTGATCGACGCCGGCAAGGCGGACGAGGCGGTGAAAGCCTATCCGGCCCTTTCGAAGGCCGTGATCTTCGAAACCGGCTATGGCCCGTCGGGCCTGCCGCACCTGGGCACCTTCGGCGAGGTGGCGCGCACGACCATGGTGCGCCAGGCCTTCCGCGCGCTGGTCGACGACCATATCCCGACCCGCCTGATCGCCTTCAGCGACGACATGGACGGCCTGCGCAAGGTCCCCGACAACATCGAGAACAAGCAGCCGCTGATCGAGGACCTGGGCAAGCCGCTGACCGTCGTCCGCGACCCGTTCGGCACCCACGACAGCTTCGGCGCCCACAACAACGCCCGCCTGCGCGCCTTCCTGGATGGCTTCGGCTTCGAGTACGAGTTCGTCAGCTCGACCGACTGCTACAAGGGCGGCCTGTTCGACGCGACCCTGCTGACGGCGCTCGAGCGCTTCGACGCCATCCAGAAGGTCATGCTGCCGACCCTTGGCGAGGAGCGCCGCGCGACCTATTCGCCGTTCCTGCCGATCAGCCCGACCACTGGCAAGGTGCTGCAGGTCCCGACCCTGGAGCGCAACGTCGAGAAGGGCACGATCGTCTTCGAGGACGAGGACGGCTCCAAGGTCGAGGTCCCGGTGACCGGCGGCCACGTGAAGATGCAGTGGAAGCCCGACTGGGCCATGCGCTGGACCGCCCTGGGCGTCGACTACGAGATGTCGGGCAAGGATCTGATCGACTCGGTCAAGGCCTCGGGCGCGATCTGCAAGGCCCTGGGCGGGGTTCCGCCTGAAGGCTTCAACTACGAGCTCTTCCTGGACGAGAACAACCAGAAGATCTCCAAGTCCAAGGGCAACGGCCTCTCCATGGAGGACTGGCTGCGCTACGGCGCGCCCGAGAGCCTGTCGTACTACATGTTCCAGAGCCCCAAGTCGGCCAAGAAGCTGTATTTCGACGTCATCCCCAAGGCGACGGACGAGTACCTGCAACAGCTGGACGCCTATCAGCGTCAGGAACCGGCCAAGCAGTTGGACAACCCGGTGTGGCACATCCACTCGGGTCGCCCGCCGCAGTACGGCTCGCCGGTGTCGTTCAGCCTGATGCTGAACCTCGTTTCGGCTGCGGACGCCTCGACCAAGGAAATCCTCTGGGGCTTCCTGTCGCGCTACATCCCGGGGGCCAGCGCCGAGACCCAGCCGCTGCTGGACCGCTTGGCCGGCTACGCGATCAACTACTACGAGGACTTTGTCAAACCGACGAAGACCTTCCGCGCCCCGACCGACCAGGAGCGCGCGGCGATGCTGGACCTGCTGGCCAAGCTGAAGGCGATGCCGGCCGGCAGCCAGGACGCCGAGCTGATCCAGAACGAGGTGTTCGAAGTGGGCAAGACCCATGGCTTCGACCCGCTGCGCGCCTGGTTCCAGGCCCTGTACGAGGTCCTGCTGGGCCAGAGCCAGGGCCCGCGCTTCGGCTCGTTCGCGGCCATCTTCGGCATAGACCGCACGATCGCCCTGATCGAAGAAAAGCTGGGCTGATTTCGGATTTCCCTCTCTCCCGCGGGAGAGGGTGGCCCGCAGGCCAGCGTCTCTCAGGGGAGAAGGAGACATCGCGCCCTGCGACACCATGTCTCCACAGATGAACGGAGTCTGAATTCGGTATTAAGGGTCTGCCCATCTTTCGGAGTCTAAGCTCGGACCATCAGAACCAAGATTAGTCATCAAGGTTAGTCCAATGGCTTCGTTTACGCTCCGCCCCACCGACCGCCAGGAATTCGATTCCCTGCTGGGCGGCATCGTCCAACAGTTCCCCGACGCTCACGTCGAGGCCGCGCACAACGACACCTGGGCGTCCTATCGCCTGGATGTGTCCTGCGAGGATCCGTCGGCCGGCCCGCTGATCGCCTGGCTGCTCGACACCCACGCCAACTGCCCGCGCACGTAACTTCGCTTCCGGGCCGGCCTACTGGCTGACCCAGACGATCCGCGCGATCCAGGTGACCTCGTCTCGCGACAGCAGACGATCGTCGCTGGATCGGTTCAGCGGCAGCAGCTCGATGGTCCGGGCCGTCACGCGGCCCATCTCGCGCACCAGCACCTCGCCGGCCGCCGTTCGCGCCACCACCCTGTCGCCCCGTCGCGGCTCGACCGTGGGCGAGACCAGAAGACGGTCGCCGTCGCGATAGACCGGCGCCAGCCCGTCTCCCGACACCTCCAGGGCGAAGAGCCCTTTGCCAAGGTCCGGCGCCGGCGCTTCGTCCCAGCCCGCGCCGACCGGCATGCCCGCCTCATCGAAGAAGCCGTCCTGCCCCGCCTGGGCCAGGCCCAACAGCGGCGCGCTCCGCCCGCCCCTTGCCGCATGGGGGGCGCGCACCGGCGCCTGTTCGGTCAGGGCCGCGAATTCCGAGAACTTGACCCCCGTCGCCTCCAGCAGCTTGGCGAGACTCTCGGTCGAGGGCCAACGTGGCCGACTGTCGGCCTGCGTCGAGCCGCGCTTGGAGCGATTGAAGCTGGTGGGATCCAGCCCCGCCATCCGGGCCATGGCCGACGGCGTCATGTCGAAACGGTCGGTCAGGGCGTCGATGGCCCGCCAGATTTCGCCGTGAGAAAGCGTCGCCATGCCGGCGTCTCCTGAGCGTCTGGCCTTCGCGCAAGAAAATACGCCTCCCGCCCTAGGAAAGTAAACCTATCGACCACGCTCAAGTTGACGTTTACGTAAGCGTTGACGGTCGCCCGATATCGGGTTTAGGGTGATCGACGATAACCAAGCGGCCCGGCCGCAGTAGCCGGGCCCACTTTCCGGGAGGTTTCAACCCATGGCCGACCTGCGACGCCCCGAGCGGACCTTTACGATCCGCCAGCTCTGCAACGAATTTAAGGCTACGCCGCGCGCCCTGCGCTTCTACGAGGACAAGGGCCTGCTCAATCCGGCCCGCGAGGGCCTGAACCGCGTCTATTCCCATAAGGACCGTGTGCGCCTGCAGCTGATCCTGCGCGGCAAGCGTGTCGGCCTGTCGCTGACCGAGATCCGCGAACTGCTGGACCTCTACGACGAAAACGACGAGGGCGCGGCGCAGATGGCCCGCTCGCTGAAGAAGTTCCGCGAACGCGCCACGGCGCTGGAACAGCAGCGCGACGACATCGACAACGCCCTGATCGAGCTGCGCGAGGCCTGTAACCGCCTCGAAAAGCGCCTCGCCGAGATCCGCCCCGACCTGCTGCCCCGCGCGGCCGACTATGAGCAGGTGCTGCGCGCCCGTCTCGACGGTCACGCCGAAGCGATGCTGGGCAAGTAAGACCTTTCGCGACGCCGCTTCCGGGCCTCTCGCCCGGGACGGCCTCGCCTACCCGTTCCCTCTCCCGATCCCTCTTCTTAGTTTCCTTGGCAGGACCGTTTCATGACCTACCAGCCGCCCGTTCGCGATCACGCCTTCATCCTGCGCGACGTGCTCAACATCGACCAGCACGGCGACCTGCCCGGCTTCTCGGACGCGCCGTTCGACGTGGTCGAGCAGATCCTGGACGCGGCCGCCCAGTTCACCGGCGAGGTCCTGGCCCCGCTGAACACGGTCGGCGACAAGAACGGCTGCAAGCTGGATCCGGCGACCAACGTCGTCACCACCCCGCCGGGCTTCAAGGACGCCTACAAGCAGCTGTGCGAGGGCGGCTGGACGGGCCTGGGTTCGGATCCGGCCTATGGCGGCCAAGGCCTGCCGCACGTCGTCAACCTGGCCTTCAGCGAGATGTCGAGCTCGGCCAACATGGCCTTCTCGATGTATCCGGGCCTGGCGCACGGCGCCTATTCGGCCATCCACACCGGCGGCACAGACGCGCAGAAGCAGACCTACCTGCCCAAGATGGTCACCGGCGAATGGACCGGCACCATGAACCTGACCGAACCGCACTGCGGCACAGACCTGGGCCTGCTGCGCACCAAGGCGGTCCCGCAAGCCGACGGCAGCTATCGCATAACCGGCCAGAAGATCTGGATCTCGGCCGGCGAGCACGACATGTCGGACAACATCGTCCACCTCGTCCTGGCCCGCATCGAAGGCGCTCCGGCCGGGGTGAAGGGCATCAGCCTGTTCATCGTGCCGAAGTTCTTCCCCAAGGAAGACGGCTCGGTCGGCGACCGTAACCAGGGCGTCAAGTGCGTGGGCCTGGAAGAGAAGATGGGCATCCACGGCAACGCCACCTGCGTCATGCAGTACGACGACGCCGAGGGCTATCTGATCGGCGAGGAGAACTCGGGCCTGAAGATCATGTTCGTCATGATGAACGAGGCGCGCCTGGGCGTCGGCATGCAGGGCGTGGCCCAGGGCGAGGCCGCCTACCAGGCCGCCGTCGCCTTCGCCAAGGACCGCCTGCAAGGCCGCTCGCTGACGGGCCCGAAGAACGCCGACGGCCCGGCCGATCCGATCATCGTCCACCCGGACGTCCGCCGCATGCTGCTGGAGAGCAAGGCCCTGATCGAGGGCGGCCGCGCCTTCCTGTTCTGGACCGCCCTGCACGGCGACCTGTCGCACGTGCATCCGGATCCGGCGGTGCGCGAGAAGTCGTCGGACTACATGGGCCTGATGACCCCGGTGCTGAAGGGCTACCTGACCGACAAGGGTTTCCAGGTCTGCTCGAACGCGGTGCAGGTGCATGGCGGCAGCGGCTTCACCGAGCACTTCCCGGTCAGCCAGTTCATGCGCGACTGCCGCATCGCCCTGATCTACGAGGGGACCAACGGCGTGCAGGCCCTGGACCTGGTCGGCCGCAAGCTGGCCGCCAAGGGCGGCCGCGCGGTCATGACCTTCTTCCAGGAAGTCGACCAGTTCATCGGCGAGAACGACGCCGACGAGGCGCTGAAGCCCTTTATCGAAGCCCTGGCGGGCGTGAAGGCCCAGCTGCAGGACGGCACCATGTGGCTGATGCAGAACGGCCTGCAGAACCCCGACAACGCCGGCGCGGCCTCGACCGACTACATGCACCTCTTCGGCCTGACCGGCCTGGCGTACATGTGGGCGCTGATGGCCAAGGCGGCCAACGCCAAGATCGCGGCCGGCTCGTCCGATCCGTTCTTCACGACCAAGCTGACGACCGGCCGTTATTTCATCGAACGCATCTTGCCTGACGCTGGGGCGCACCTGGCCAAGTTGAAGACCGGTTCGGCGACCCTGATGGCGCTGCCCGCGGAGGCTTTCTGATCATGAGCGTGCTCGCCGTCGAAAAACCCGCCTTCATGGCTGAAGAGGACATCGCGATCTTCGAGGACGCGGTGGGGAAATTCTTCGACGAGCACGCCCCCGAGGCGACGGTCGCGAAGTGGCGCAAGAACCATTGCGTCGATCGCGACATGTGGACCAAGGCCGGAGAGGCCGGCCTGCTCGGCCTCTCCACGCCCGACCAGTACGGCGGGGCCGGCGGCGACTATCGCCACGAGGTCGTGCTGATGGACATGCTGGGCAGGAAGGGCGTCGACGGCTTCGGCGCCAGCCTGCACAACGCCATCGTCATGCCGTACATCTTCCACTACGGCACCGAGGAGCAGAAGCAGCGCTGGCTGCCCCGCCTGGCCACCGGCGAGTTGGTCGGTGCGATCGCCATGACCGAGCCAGGCGCCGGTTCGGACCTTCAGGGCATCAAGACCACAGCCAAGAAGTCCGGCAACCAGTACGTCATCAACGGCTCCAAGACCTTCATCACCAATGGCCAGACGGCCAATCTGATCATCGTCGTGGCCAAGACCGATCCGGCCGGCGGCGCACGCGGCACCAGCCTGATGATCGTCGAGACCGATGGGGCCGAAGGTTTCGAGCGTGGCCGCAACCTCGACAAGCTGGGTCACGAGGCCCAGGACACCTCGGAGCTGTTCTTCAACGACGTGAAGATCCCGACCGAGAACCTGCTCGGGACCGACGAGGGCCAGGGCTTCTTCCAACTGATGGGCCAGCTGCCGCAGGAGCGGCTGAACATCGCCGTGCAGGGCATGGCGACCATCGAGCGGGCGCTGGAGCTGACCATCGCCTACGTCAAGGACCGCAAGGCGTTCGGCAAGGCGATCATCGACTTCCAAAACACCCAGTTCGTCCTGGCCGAGTGCAAGACCGAGGCGACCGTGGCCAAGGTCTTCGTCAACCACTGCATCGGCCAGCATCTGGAAGGCAAGCTCGACGCCGCTACGGCCTCGATGGCCAAGTACTGGGTCTCGGACTTGGAGAACAAGATCGTCGACCGCTGCCTGCAGCTGTTCGGCGGCTATGGTTTCATGAACGAGTACCCGATCGCGCGCATGTACAAGGACAGCCGCATCCAGCGCATCTACGGCGGCACGAACGAGATCATGAAACTCCTGATCGCGAGGACGCTGTGATCATCCTTCCGCTCATCGCCCTGCTGGCCGGCCCCACCGCCGCTGAGGACCGCTCGGCCGTGGTCTGCGTGCGCGCCGTCCAGGGCCCGCGCCCCCTTACCTATTCCGGCGAACTGGTCGGCAAGCGGCCGCAGCCAGGGGCCTTCAAGCTGCCGCTGACGCCGGCCGGCAAGGACATCTGCCAGACCTTGCTGCGCTCGAAGATCGCCGAGTGGAGGCTGGAGGTCACGACCTCGGGCTTCACCGCCTGCTCGCTGGCGCCGCCCCAGTTTGGCAAGCGCGTCTACTACCGCGCCAAGGCCGCCGCCAGCGGCCTGAAGTGTGAGCCGATCGGCACGTACCCGATCGGCAACTGGAAACCATAACGGCGCGCCGGCCACGGCTGGCGATCGCCCAACGACACGAACACCGCTTCGCAGGAAGGAGCCATTCCATGGCTGACGCTTACATCTTCGACGCCGTGCGCACGCCGCGCGGCAAGGGCAAGAAGGACGGCTCGCTGCACGAGATCACCGCCCTGTCCCTGGCCACCCAGGTCCTGGAAGCCATCCGCGACCGCAACAACCTGGACACCAAGCACGTCGACGACGTCGTCCTGGGCTGCGTCGCCCCGGTGGGCGAACAGGGCAGCGACATCGCCCGCACCGCCGTGCTGACCGCCGACTACGCCGAGAGCGTCGCCGGCGTGCAGATCAACCGCTTCTGCGCCTCGGGCCTGGAAGCCGTGAACATGGCCGCGGCCAAGGTCGCTTCGGGCGAGGCCAACCTGGCCATTGGCGGCGGCGTCGAGAGCATGAGCCGCGTACCGATGGGCAGCGACGGCGGCGCCTGGCCGACCGATCCGTCCTCGGCCTTCAAGACCTATTTCGCCCCGCAGGGCGTCTCGGCCGACCTGATCGCCTCCCTGTACGGCTTCAGCCGCGACGACGTCGACGCCTACGCCGTCGAGAGCCAGAAGCGCGCGGCGGCCGCCTGGGCCGAGGGCCGCTTCAAGAAGTCGGTCGTGGGCGTGAAGGACCAACTGGGCCTGACCATCCTGGATCATGACGAGACCGTGCGCGGCTCGACCACCATGCAGACCCTGGCCTCGCTGAACCCGTCGTTCACCGGCATGGGCGAGATGGCCTTCGACGCCGTCGTCACCCAGCGCTACCCGCAGGTGGAGAAGGTCAACCACGTCCACCATGCCGGCAACAGCTCGGGCATCGTCGACGGCGCCGCCGGCGTGCTGATCGGCACCAAGGAAATGGGCGAGGCTCTCGGCCTGAAGGCTCGCGCCCGCATCAAAGGCGCCGCCTCGATCGGCTCGGAGCCCTCGATCATGCTGACCGGTCCCTCGCTGGTCACCGAGAAGCTGCTCAAGAAGCTGGGCATGGAGGTCAAGGACATCGACCTCTACGAGCTGAACGAAGCCTTCGCCGCCGTGGTCCTGCGCATGATGCAGGCGCTGGATATCCCGCACGACAAGATGAACGTGAACGGCGGCGCCATCGCCATGGGCCACCCGCTGGGCGCCACTGGCGCGATGATCCTGGGCACCATGGTCGACGAGCTGGAACGCTCGGACAAGGAAACCGCCCTGATCACCCTGTGCGTCGGCGCCGGCATGGGCACCGCCACCGTCATCGAACGCGTCTAGGACCTAGGAGCTAACACCATGGAAAACTTCAAGATCGAGGTCGATTCCGACGGCGTGGCCCTGGTCACCTTCGACGTGCCCGGCCGCTCGATGAACACCCTGACCGCTTCGGTCATCAAGGAAATCGGCGAGGTGGTCGAGACCATCAAGTCGGACGCGGCCATCAAGGGCGCGGTCATCACCTCGGGCAAGACGACCGGCTTCTGCGCCGGCGCCGACCTGGGCGAACTGGGCGGCAGCGGCGGTCTCGCCGGCGGCGCGGCCGGGGGCGAAGCGGGCCTGAAGGCGGCCTTCGACGCCGGCTTCGCCCTGAACAAGGCGTTCCGCGCGCTGGAGACCTGCGGCAAGCCGGTGGCCGCCGCGATCAACGGCCTGGCCATGGGCGGCGGTCTGGAGATCACCCTGGCCTGCCACTATCGCGTGGTCGCCGACAATCCGAAGATCCAGCTCGCCTTGCCGGAAGCCAAGGTCGGCCTGCTGCCGGGCGCCGGCGGCACCCAGCGCCTGCCGCGCCTGATGGGTGTGATGGCCGCCGCGCCGTACCTGCTGGAAGGCAAGTCGATGAAGCCGGCCGAGGCCCTGGCCAACAAGGTCGTGCACGAGGTCGTCCCCGCCGACCAGGTGGTCGAAGCCGCCAAGACCTGGGTGAAGACCAAGGGCGACCCGGTCGCCCTGTGGGACAAGAAGGACTTCAAGCTCCCGGGCGGCGGTCCCTACACCCCGACGGGCAGCCAGGTCTTCATCATGGGCAACGCCATGCTGCGCAAGCAGACCTATGGCAACTACCCGGCCCAGCTGAACATCTTGAAGGCGGTCTATGAAGGCCTGCAGGTGCCGTTCGACGCGGCCATCCGCATCGAGACGCGCTACTTCCTGAAGACGATGATGTCGCCCCAGGCCAAGGGCATGATCCGCACCCTGTTCCTCAGCCTGCAGGAACTGGGCAAGGGCTCGGGCCGTCCGGCCAACGTGCCGCCGTCGGAAGCCAAGAAGGTCGCCGTTCTGGGCGCGGGCATGATGGGCGCGGGCATCGCCTATGTCCAAGCCATGGCCGGCATCGAGACCGTCCTGATCGACCAAAGCCAGGAAGCCGCCGACAAGGGCAAGGGCTACGCCGAGGGCCTGGTCAAGAAGGCCGTCTCGCGCGGCAAGCTGACGGCCGAGAAGGGCGAGGCCATCCTGGCCCTCATCCACCCGACCGCCGACTACGACCAGGTCAAGGGCAGCGACCTCGTCATCGAGGCCGTGTTCGAGAACCGCGAGGTCAAGGCCTCGGTGACCAAGCTCGCCGAAGCCCAACTGGCCGAGGACGCGATCTTCGGCTCCAACACCTCGACCCTGCCGATCACCGGCCTGGCCAAGGCCTCGGTGCGTCCGAAGAACTTCATCGGCATCCACTTCTTCTCGCCGGTCGACAAGATGGGCCTGGTCGAGATCATCATGGGCGCGGAGACTTCGCCGGAAGCCCTGGCCAAGTCGATCGACTACGTCCTGAAGATCAAGAAGACCCCGATCGTCGTCAACGACAGCCGCGGCTTCTACACCAGCCGCTGCTTCGGCACCTTCGTGCAGGAAGGCCTGGAGATGCTGGCTGACGGCATCGCCCCGGCCATCATCGACAATGTCGGCCGCGCCACCGGCATGCCGCGCGGCCCGCTGGAGATGAACGACGACGTCGCCCTGGACCTTGGCTACAAGGTCACCCAGCAGACCAAGAAGGACCTCGGCGACAAGTTCGAGGACCGTCCCTTCGCCCCGATCATCGAGAAGATGGTGGTCGAGCTGCAGCGCTTCGGCCGCAAGAACGGCAAGGGCTTCTATGACTATCCGGAGAATGGGCCCAAGACCCTGTGGAAGGGCCTCTCGGACCTCGCTCCGGTAAAGATCGCCGACGCCGACCAGGCGCTGATCCAGGAGATCCGCACCCGGCTGCTGTATCGCCAGGCCGTCGAAGCCGCCCGCTGCTTCGAGGAAGGCGTCATCACCGACCCGCGCGAGGCCGATGTCGGCGCCATCCTGGGCTGGGGCTTCGCGCCCTGGACCGGCGGCCCGATCAGCCTGATCGACGGCGTCGGCGCCAAGGCCTTCGTCGAAACCTGCGATCGTCTGGCCCAGCAGTACGGCAAGCGCTTCGCGCCGCCGGCCCTGCTGCGCGAGATGGCCGAAAAGGGCGAGACCTTCTACGGCCGCTTCGGCGTCAAGGCGAAGGCGGCGGCCTAAAGCCAGCCTTCATCGCTGAAAC
Source organism: Caulobacter segnis (assembly GCF_023935105.1). Taxonomy (NCBI): domain Bacteria; kingdom Pseudomonadati; phylum Pseudomonadota; class Alphaproteobacteria; order Caulobacterales; family Caulobacteraceae; genus Caulobacter; species Caulobacter sp. RL271. Next base: position 5,506,145 of record NZ_CP096040.1, read on the forward strand.
ACGGAAAGGCCCGGCGGTGACGCCGGGCCTTTTTGTTGTCACCCACGGCCACGCTCGCGCCGCATCGTCCGCCTATTTACATCCGGCGCCGCAGCGCCTGGAGAGACCATGAGCACGGCGATCGCCATCGGAACCTGGCGAAGACCCTCACGGCGGGATCTGCGGCGCAAACTCGCGATCCTGGCGCTGGCCTTGCTCGCCCACGTCCTGGTGATCCTGGGCCTGATCTCGGGCGCGCATTGGATGCCCAGATTGGTCGAGCCGCCAATCATCGAGGCCGAACTGCTGGACGCGCCTTCGCCCTCGGTCGACACACCGCGGGCGTCGCCGCCCGAGCCGATCCACGTCCGCCCCAGCATCGCCCCGTCCTCGCCGCCGCCCGCCACCATTCCGGTCCCGCCGGTCGTTAAGCCCGCAGGCCCGCAGGCCATCGTCGCGCCACCTGGCTTCACCGCCCGCAAGCTGGTCGAGCAGAGCGACCAGACGCGTGACAGCCTGCGCGAGAGCCTGGGGTGCCGGCACGAGAAGACGGCGGGTCTGAACCGCGACCAGAAGGCCGCCTGCGCCGAGGCCGACGGCCAGCGCTCACGCACCGCGCCGATGTACGCGGCCATCGATCCGGATAAGAAGGCCTTCTTTGACGGCGACTGCGCCAAGGACGACGAGTGGTGCCTGTACCGCGTCGGCAAGGGCCCTTATCCGGGCATCTTCGCCCTGGGCAAGAAGAAGAAGCGCAAGGGTTGGGACGACTAGGACTTGGAAACGTCCATGCCCAGCGTCGGGCCGATGCCGTTCGGATGGTCGCCGAAATAGTTTCCGCCCCGATCCTTGGCCACCTTCTCCAGGCGGCTACGGAACGCATCGTCCAGCTGCAAGGTCGGAGCGTCCTCGGCGTCCTCACCTTCGTCCAGCGGGATCGAGGCGGCGATCACCTGCCGCAGTCGCTCGCCGAACCGCTCATCGTCGGCGCTGCCGGGTTCGGGCGGGGCGTCCAGGAAGGTCATGACCTCTTCCAGCGCCTTTTCATTGTCGACCATGGCCGGACCTCCTGTTCCTGGCTGGGGAACGACGGGTCGCAGCGACGGTTCCGAACGAACGGCCCGCGCCGAGGCGCGGGCCGCCAAGCCTACGGGTTCGAGGGCAGGTTGCCCGCCGAAACACCGTTGGGCAGCGAGGTCGCCGGACCCGAGAACGGCGTGGCGTTGGTCCGCATGTCATTGCCCGAAAGGACGATGTCGTTGCCGCTCCAGACCACGCCGTAGAGCTGGGTGCCGGTCTCGTTCACGCCACGGACATTGCTGACCTTCTGACCCGAACACGAGGTCAGGTAGATCGAGTTCTTGTGGTCGGCCGCGGTCGAACCGGCGTTCGGGTTGCTCAGGCCATTGTTCGAGACCTGACCGCCGTCGATGTCGATGCGGATCACGTTGTCGGCCCAGACGCCGTCACCCAGACAGCCGTTGATATAGCCCGGTCGCACCAGGACGTTCCGGGCGTTGGCCACCTTGACGCCCGCGCCGGTGGCCGGGTTGTTGCTGACCGAATCCCCGGCGTTGAAGCCGGTCTTGCGCGTCACGCCACCGGGCACCAGCACGCCCGCCCGGTTCTTGTAGGCGCCGGAGTAACCCTGCCCGGCCAGCTCCACGAAGGTCGGCGCGATCAGGTGGTTGTTGCCGAACTGGCCGCCGTTGACGTCGATGCAGGACCCGCCGTCCTCGCCGAAGAAGCCGCCGACGATGCGCACGCTGTACAGCGACATGTTGCTGGGAACGTCGCCGCGCAGGCCGCCCAGCGTGTTGGCGAAGGTGGTCAGGTTCGTATAGGTGCCCAGCGAGATCCCGGCCGAAACGCTGCCGGTCCCAGGGTTGTAGGCGTTCGAGTGGACGTAGAAGCCGTAGCCCGACGCGAAGATCGAACCCACATTGTCCATCGACCATTGCATCGGCGCCGCGATGTTCGTGTCGTATTCGAGCTCGAAGCCGCTGGCCTTTACATGCTGCGAGGCGACGTCCTTCAGCAGGCCGCCGTTGGTGTTGCGGCCATAGAACGACCGGTAGTGGTGGCTGAGCTGCATGCGGGCGATCGTCACGCCTTCGCTCGCGCCGGCGCATTGGATGCCATCGCCCTTCGTGCCCGTGGCCAGACCGGGATTGGTCCAGTCCCGGGTGATCGTGAAGTCCTGGATGGCGACGTTTTCGGCATTGGCCGCGATCTGGAAGGCAGGCTTGGAGGCCGTGTCCATCCGCACCACGGTGGCGCCGCGACCGCTGCCCAGCAGCTGCTTGTTCGTGCCGACGACGACGGTGTCGGTGATCACGTATTGGCGGTCCAGGAGCTGGACCAGATTGTTGCCCGCGAGCGCCCGGCCGAACGCGGCGGTGTCGTCCGGGTCGCCGGCAAAGCGATAGGTGTCGACGGTTGCGACCATTGAATATCTCCAGTTTTCGAGGGGGCCGCCGACGTACGGGCACAAAAAAACCCCGGGGCGCGGGGCGCCTCGAGGTCCGTGTGCCGACGGTCATACGATCGGCAGTGAAATCTTTTTAGCGAATGCTGTTCCCAGGGTCAAGAACAAAAAGGGAACGAGAGACAGCATGGAGAGAGCCGCCACGAACATCGTCGCCGTTCCGCATGGATCGACTACTGGAGATACAGGGAGAAGTGGCGCCACCCAACCACAACGTGTAGACTCTGTTTTGGTATTGTTTCTGCCTGAGTGAGTGAAGGATGGCCAAGCCTGAGCATCACCGCGCCGCGCGCGCCGAGGAGGCGCTTGCCATGCGCCGGGCGGCGGGCGAGACAGCGAACATGGCCAACACCACCGATCATTTGCCGGCCGGCAAGCAGCGCGAGCTCGCCTTCGTGGTCGAGGTGCTGCAGGAGAGCTTTGCCGAGGAGGTGGCCAAACGATCTGGCTCGCTCGGCCAAGGCAAGATCCTCAAGATCATTCTGTTTGGATCGTACGCGCGCGGCGACTGGGTCGAAGATCCGGTCGGGCGCTACTTCTCGGACTACGACCTGCTGGTCGTTGTCGACCAGGAGAAGCTCGCCGATCCGCTCGAGTTCTGGGAAGCAGCAGAGAAGCGCCTGCTCGACGAGCTTTCGGCAGGTCAGCGGCTGCGCACGCCGGTCAACTTCATCGTCCATGACCTGGAGGACGTGAACGAGCAGTTGCGGCGAGGACGGTACTTCTTCACCGACATCGTTCGAGATGGCGTCGTGCTGTTCGAGGAGTCGGACTGCGAACTTGTGGAGCCTGCGCCATTGTCGGCTGAGCAAGCGTTAAAGGAAGGGAGCGAGTACTACGAGGAGTGGTTCGAAAGCGCCGACCAATTCCTTACGACCGGGCGCGAGCACATTGACCGTGGTGAACGATGGTCTAAGAAGTCCGCCTTCGAATTACATCAGGCCGTCGAGCGCCTCTATTACTGCCTGCTGTTGGTGCTGACGCTCTATGCGCCCAAGTCCCACAATCTCGTGCGCCTGCGCGGCTTGGCCGAACCACTTGACCCGCGCTTGGCCGAAGCCTGGCCGACCGACAGCAAGTTCCACAGGCGCTGTTTCGAGTTGCTACGCGCGGCCTATGTGAAGGCGCGCTACTCGCCGCACTACAAGATCACCGCCGAAGAGCTGGCGTGGATCCAGGCGCGGGTCGAGATGCTCCAGGGCCTGGTGAAAGAGCTCTGCGAAGCTCGTTTACGGGAACTGCACGCGGCCGCCGACGGGTAGTAGTCCCCGATCATAAGCGACCCGACCTGACTCATCGCCGACGTTGGGAAAGGCCGCTTCCTGACGTGTTGATGTGACGCGTTAGGGTGAGGTTCCAATTCGCATCTGCTGTCCGAACAACTCGCGTCGCGCGCTCAGACACGCCGGACGCAGTGGCGGCGCGTTCGGATCGGTCCGACGAAACCTTGACCGCGCCATGGAGAGGCTGGCCAAGCAGGACGACGCTGACGTTGGAGCTTCATAACTTCAGAGACCGGCTGACACGATTGTCGTCGTCGGGCGATCGCTGTTTGGGGCCCCAGCGATCAAACGCCAGGACGCCTTGTTTGCGCATGACGTTGGCGAGCTGGTTGATCGTCGCTCGGCTCACCACGTGCCGTTCCATGACCTCGGGCCAGACGGCGCGCCAGGGCGCTGTGCCCGGCGTCTGTGGAATGGCCGCGAGGAGCGCCAACTTCGCAGCCTGTTCTTCGCTGCTCAGAAACGCCACGGTCGGATCGGGCGCAAGGCCGCTTAGCGAGTCCCACATTTCACCCTGTTTCGAGGACGCCACGGCGGCGTTGAGCTTGGCCACGCCCCTGGCTTCCTCCTGTTTTCGCAGAGCCTTGATCTGGCTGTTACGGAACACCTCCAGCCCTGGCGGATTGCGCGTCCCGAACACCAGACTGTAGAGCGGTCGATCCATAGTCGGCCGGAAGACGGTTTTCTCGGCGACGTACCTGTACCCGCCGATCCGCTTCAGCGACTCGGAGAAGGCGTCGACCAGCACAGTCTTGCGATGATCAGCTGGAGCTATGGTGTCGCTGTCGTCGATCAGGCCCAAGGCGATGCGCGTCGCGCCGTCCGCCTGGGCCTTGGTCAGGGTGAAGGCGGTGCGATACCAGACCGCGCCGTTGAAGCTGGCGAGTTGGGGGTCGCCAATGCGCTCCCAGACCCTGTTCGGGTGGACCGGATTCCAGCCGGCGTCGTCGAAATCGGGCCGGGCCCAGGCGGCCTTGGTCTTGGCGTCCGGCTCGTGGGCCGTCCACCAGGCGTCGAAATAGCGCGCCTGCCGCGCCTCGCCGGCCTGCGGGTCCCTGGCGTAGAGGTCCAGCCGATCCAGCGCGTCGTCATAGGTGTTGAGGGGGTGCAGCCCGGCCTCGCCGATCCAGGCCTGGGTCTGGGTGCCGCCCCAGGTCGACGTGATGAAGCCGACCGTCACGCCGAAATGGGCCTGCAGCGCCTTGGCCATGAAGTAGCAGGCGGCCGAGGCCGTGCCGACGCTCGCCGGCGCCGCCAGGGTCCAGCCGCTGACGGCCTTGGCCTCGTCGAGCGGGCGCGGGGCGACATCCCGCCCGACATCGGTGAACCGCAGCAGCGGGTTCTCGGAGTCCCGGACCTCGTTGCCGCCGTTGGTCGCATCCTGCAGCTTGAGGCCCATGTTCGACTGGCCGGAGCAGAACCACACCTCGCCGACCATGACGTCGCTGAGCACGGTGCGCGCGCGGCCGTCGGACACGGACAGCGTGTAGGGGCCGCCGGCGTCCATCGGCCTGGTCGTCACCGCCCACCGGCCGTTCGCATCGGTGGTCGTCGCCAGGCTCTGGCCGGCGATCTGGACGCTCAAAGCGGCGCCGGGATCGGCCCGGCCGCCGAGCCGGACGGGCTGGCCCCTCTGCAGGACCGCGTGATCGCCGAAGAGATTGGTGAAGCGGGGCGCTTCGGCCAGGGCCGGGCCGCAGCAAAGGGTTCCGGCCAGGGCCAGAGGGACAAAGCGTTTCATGCCGTTTCCTCGATATCGTCGGCTGGGCTTCGTCCGCCCAGTCTCGTGTGGCCCGCGTCAGGCGGCGCCGTGCTGCACCGAGAGCTTGAAGCGGTCGCGGTGCTGCAGCGCCTTGCGGCGCAGTTGGACGATGGCCTCGGTCTCCTCGGCCGCCAGCATGGCTTCGAACAGGCGGCTGAAGTGTTCGCGCATCGCCAGCCGCGCAGCGTTGGGATCGCGGTTGCGGATGGCGTCGTACACTGCCCGATGCTCCTCGATCCTGTCCTCGAACCCGCTCTTGCAGACGTTGCTATAGACCTGGACGACCCGCGGGGCCTCGTTGCGCATCCGCCAGAGGGTGCGCACGAAATGCTCGATGATCGGGCTGCCGCTGTTCTCGGCAATCAGGAGATGGAAGCGCTCGTCGGCCTCTTCGGCCGCCTCGTCGTTGCCCGCCATCACCCGCATGGTCTCTTCCAGCAGCACCAGGGACTCCGAGGGCATGTTCAGCGCCGCCAGCGCCGCCGACTCCGCCTCGACGACCGCGCGGACCGTCGTCAGCTCGAAGGCGTCGACTTCGGTCAGGGGCGACAGGTCGGCCGGCCTGCGGGGGCGGACATAGACACCCGAGCCGGTCTTGACGGCGATGTAGCCCTGCGCCTCGAGGGCGATCTCGGCCTCCCGCACGGTGACGCGCGACACGCCCAACCGTTCGGCCAGCTCGCGCTCGCCAGGCAGTCGGCTGCCAGGCGCGAACTCACCGGACTCGATGAGCTCGATGATCTGCTTCGCGACCTCTTTATAACGCCTATCCATGGTCATCCGCCGATGCTCCGCTGCCGCTCGTCCGGGTCGCCTTCAGACGACTCGGCGTTCCCAACTCCGGCTGATGGGACATTGGAAGGTTCTATCAGGGGTGAACCAAAGCGGTATACCCCTGATAGGCCAGAGCTTAGTGCTTGAAACGGAAACCGACCGTGAACTGCCGTCCCGGCGAGCCGTAGAGCGCCGCCACCGGATTGTCGGCGTAGTAGTACCGGCTGGTCGCTTGGTTGGTCATGTTTAAGCCCTCGATCGAGAAGGACGCCTGGTCCGACAGCTTGTAGCTGAACGCGAAGTCGACGTTCAGCGTGTCCTTGGATCCGCCGAAGTCGTTGATCAGCGGCGTGTCGCACGCCACGCCGCCGACGACGCCAGGCGCGCAGGCGCCGGCCACCAGCGGGTAGGTGGTGTAGTAGCCGTCGCGCTGGGCCAGGGAGACCCGTGTGTTGATGCGCTTGTCCTCGTAATAGAGCGTCAGGTTGACCGCGTTGGGCGACGCGCCCAGCCACGGGGCCTTGCCCAGGGTCGCGGGCGTCGTGTCGGTGCCGGGATCCAGGATGTAGGTGAGCTCGGACTGGATGTGGGTGGCGTTGAGCTGGATGCCCGTGTTCTTCAGCAGCCCGGGCAGGAAGGTGAAGGCCTGCTGGTAGTTGACCTCCCAACCCTTCAGTTCCCCGCCGGGAGCGTCGCGGAACTGGCGCGCGGTCGCGTCGTAGTCGCCGCGGATATAGGCGGCCTGGTCGCTGTTGGCGCCAAACTGCTCGATCAGGCTGGCGAGCCCCTCGGCGTCGAGGAAGGTCGACAGCGGCGCGGCGAAGCGCACCGTCTGCGGATAGGAGCCGATCTTCTTCTTGAACAGCGCCACGGAGATCAGCCCGCCCTCGGCGTAGTACCACTCCACCGCGGCGTCGAAGTTGTTGGCGCGGAACGGCGACAGCTTCGGATTGCCGATGGTCAGGGTGGCGCCGGAGGTCATCCCGCCCTCGGGGATCGTCAGCTGGGTCATGGTCGGCGCCAGTTGCTGCAGGGTCGGACGCGACATGGTCTGGGCCGCGCCGAACCGGAAGTAGAGGTTGTCGCGCGGGCGGATGGCGATGTTGAACGACGGCAGGACGTCCGAATAGGAATTCCCACCCTGGACGGTGCGCCCGCCGGTCGAGCGGCCCGTCGAGTCCACGTCGGTCTTGGCGTAGCGCACGCCGATGTTGCCGAAGGTGTTCCAGCCGCCAAAGAAGTCATAGTTGAAGTTGACCTGGCCGTAGGCGCCTTCGGTCTGCTCGCGCACGGCGAAGGTCTCACGCCCCTGCTGACGGAACTGGGTCAGGCGCCAGTCGCCCCACTTGTTGATGCACTCGCAGGTGAAGCCGAACAGGTCGTCGAACTTCTGGATGTCGGGGCCGAACCACGACGTCGTCGTGCCGGCGGGCACGTCCAGGCCCTGGCCGAAATCGATGACCTTGCCCAGGCTGGCGATCGAGACGCCCGCTTCCTTTTCTGTCGGATTGATCTGGACGTTCTGGCGCTCGGTCTGCGAGGTCGAGAAACGGTAGTCGCGCTGGGTGCCGCCGAACTTCAGGGTCAGGTTGTCATTGAGCTCCCAGGTGAAGTCGGCTTTCCAAGAGTTGTAGCGGTTTTCGACGACCTTCTTGTGGTAGCGCAGGAACGAGACCCCCTTGAGGATCGTCCACTGGTTCGGATCGGCGGCGTTGAAGCCGGCGTCGAACAGCGGCATGTCGCCGCCGCCACGCTCGTCATAGGTGAAGGTGGCCGGCTGATCGAACTGACCCCACTCGGCCATCTTGCCATAGGAGTTGAGCTTCGAGCGCGACAGGCCGTAGGTGAAGTCGGCCCTGAAGCGGTCGCTGAACTCGTGGGTCAGGTTGAACGAAACCTGGTCGAAATTGGTGTTGTAGCTGCCCTGGTCGGCGCGGGCGGCCCAGTCCAGGTTCCGCAGCTGCAGGTAGTCGGCGACGCCGTTGGTGACATGGGCGGCCAGCACGTCTGTCGCCGGGCGGCCGATCTGCTGGGCGCGCATGGCCAGACCGTCCGCCGAGGGGACATAGCCGCGCGAAACGGGCGAATTGTAGTAGTCGTAAACGTCGAGATTGTTGGGATTGTACGAGAAGCTCGTGCCGGCGACGAGCGCGCCGCCATAAGTCGCCTGTCCGCAATCGATCGGCGAGGCGAAGGGCCCCCCGGCCGTGTAGGTGCAGGTGCCCGGATAGAGGCCGCGCTTGGAGGCCAGCGCGGTCGCCGCGTTGGCCGTGGCGTAAGTCGCGTTGGTGTTGTTGCGGTTCAGGCCGAACGGCAGCAGCTGGTTCAGCGTCGAGGTGCTCTTCTGGTTTGAATGCAGCCCGTCGATGGTGAGGCGCGTCCGGGAAGAGATGTCCCACTGGTAGGACGCGGTGAGGCCCAGGCGCTTCTGATGCAGGTCCTGCTGCTCTGGGCCGGCCAGGGCGGGGAAGATGATCTGCGAGCCGTCCAGCGACGGGTGGAGCAGGGCGTAGGCGGCCGGGTCCGAACCGGTCACCGCGTCGATATAGGCCGGGTTGGTGATGGCGGCCGTGCCCGACACCGTGCCAGGGTTCGTGGCCGTCGGATTGGAGATGCGGTTGGTGAACAGCGTGCCGACCGGCGCCGAGAAGCCGGCGCGGCGCGGGTTTTCCAGCGTCGCCCAGGTGGCCGAGCGATAGACATATTCGCCCGTCACGATCTGGCGGCGGTACTGGTCGGTTTCGGAGTCCTTCTCCGAATAGGCCGCCGAGGCCAGGAAGCCCATCTTGTCGTTGGCGAAGCGCTTGGAGAACAGGCCTGCCAGGCGCGGATTGTGGTGCTTGCCGTTCTGGTAGTAGGCGTCCTCGACCGAGAGCGCGTAGCGATCCTTGCGGTAGTCGAACGGACGGCCCGTCTGCAGGTCGACCGTGGCCCCCAGCGAGCCCTCGTCGGTCTCGGCCGAGGCGGTCTTGCGCACCTTCAGGCTGTTGAAGAGCTCCGAGGCGAAGACGTTGAAGTCGAACGTCCGGGTGGAATTGATCGCGGTGGAGTTGGTGTCGTTGGTGCCCGCCGTCGACAGCGCCTCGAGATTGTTGATGCGCACGCGGGTGAAATCGCCGCCCAACCCGCGGACGGTGATGGTGCGGCCTTCACCGTTGTCGCGATCGATCGAGATGCCGGGGATGCGCTGCAGCGACTCGGCGAGATTGGCGTCGGGGAAGTCGGCGATGTCCTCAGCGTTGATGGCGTCGATCATGACGTCCGACTGCCGTTTGATATTCAGCGCGCTTTGCAGCGAGGCGCGGTAGCCGGTGACGACGACGGCCTCGACTTCCTGGGTGTCCTTGGCTGCGTTAGGACCCTGCGCCGCCGGCGCTTCCTGCGCGAAGGCCTGGCTAAAGCCCGAGCCGATGACTAGGCACGTCGATGCCAGCAGCATGGCGCGCACACCGGCGCGCCGTGGATGGGTGTCCATAGTTCATCCTCCCCGGATACCAATTTTCTATATTTGGCTTACCTATTTGGTTGACCGCTTGAAAACGAATGTCAACTCCCCATCACGCCGTTTTCCCAAAGCGCTCCCCGATCAGGGCCTAGCAAGGCCTGGCCTTCCTGCGGCCTAAAGGCTTGGTTCGGCAATGTTTGGCGCATAATTGGTCCAGCGCGCACCTGCGGAAAATCCTCATCTTCCACGTTGCGGTTTGTTTCCGCTTGAAAATTGGTCGACAAATTGGTTGACAGCTTGTCGCTCAAATGGTCGGACTGACGTGTCTTTGTCATCCGACGCGCACGTCGCGCGGCGCGGGTTTGGCGGGCACAGGAAGCGGTCACAGCTTCGAGCGGGGAGGACATCAATTGAGAAACCTGCGCTCGAGCCTTGCCGCCGTGATGGGTCTAGGCACCTTGGCCGGCTCGGTTCACGCCTATGCGGCCGAGCGCCTGGTCCGCACGCCGGAAGCCTTCGAGGCGGCGGTGAGGGCTTCCATCCCCGGCGACTCGGTGGTGCTGGCGAACGGCGTCTGGCGCAACTTCGAGATAATGTTTACCGGCGAGGGGACGGCCGCCGAGCCGATCACCCTGCGGGCTCAGACCCCTGGCAAGGTGGTGATCTCCGGCAAGTCCAACCTGCGCATCGCCGGCCGGCATCTGGTCGTCTCGGGTCTGACCTTCAAGGACGGCTTCAGTCCATCGTCCGAGGTTATCGCGTTCCGCAAGGACAACCAGGCGCTGGCCTTCGACTCCCGCGTCACCGAGACGGTGATCGACGGGTTCAACAAGCCCGATCGCGCCGCCGAAGACTACTGGGTCGGCCTCTACGGCCAGAACAACCGCTTCGACCACAACCACCTGCAGGGCAAGCTGAACAACGGCGTGACCCTGGCCGTGGTGCTGAGCTCGGTCGAAAGCCAGCAGAACCATCACCACATCGACCACAACTATTTCGGCCCGCGCCCCCCGCTGGGGTCCAATGGCGGCGAGACGATCCGGGTCGGGACCAGCCAATTCTCGCGCACCCGCTCCCTGACCGTGGTCGAGGACAACTATTTCGAAGGCTGCAGTGGCGAGGTCGAGATCGTCTCGAACAAGTCCGGCGGCAACATCTATCGCCGCAACGTCTTCGTCCGCTCGCAAGGCTCGCTGGTGCTGCGCCATGGCGACGGCAACCTGGTCGAGGACAATGTCTTCCTGGGCGGCGGCCTGGCCCATACCGGCGGCGTGCGGGTGATCAACGCCGGCCAGACGGTGCGCAACAACTACTTCCATGGCCTGCGGGGCGATGGCTTCACCGCGGCCCTGGTGATGATGAACGGCGTCCCCAACTCGCCGCTCAACCGCTACAACCAGGTGCTGGACGCCCGCATCGAGAAGAACGTCTTCGTCGACGTGAAGCAGGTGCTGTTTGGCGCCGGCGCGGACCAGGAGCGCACCTTGCCGCCGGCCCGGAGCACGCTGTCGGGCAACGTCTTCCTCGGCGCGGGCGACGAGGCGATCTTCAAGGCCGAGGCGCCGATCGACGGCCTTGCCTTTGTCGGCAACACGGTCGACGGCGTCGCGCCGCCGACCGACGCCTCGGGCTTCGAGGCCAAGGCGATCGGTCGCCAGACCCTGCCGGACGGTCGCGTCTATCCGGACGCCGCCGCGCGCCAAGCCCTAGGCCTTCAGGCGCCGGTCAAGCTGCTGGCCCGCGAGGAGACAGGCGTGGCCTGGTATCCGAAGGGCGACCAGGCCGTGGCCTTCGACAGCGGCCGCGTCCTGAAGATCAAGCCGGGCCAGGACCAGCTGTCGGCCGCCGCCGTCAGGGCCAAGGCCGGCGACATCATCGAACTGGCGGCCGGCGACTATGCCGAGGGACGCGTCGTCGAAGTCCGCCAGCCCCTGACCTTTCGCGCCGCGACGGGCACCCAACCGGTCGTGGCATTCGATCATGCGACCTTGTTCAGCCTGGCCGGCGAGGGAGCCCTGAAGCTGCAGGGCCTGCGCCTGTCGGGCGCCAGGGCGCCGGACGCGGTCGGCAACGCCGTGGTCCGCGTGAGTTCTAGCGCTCCCTTGAGCAACTACGCCGTCGAGCTGCTCGACACCGAGGTCTCGCATCTGGGCCGCGGGGCGTTCGCCGTCCTAAGGGGCGAGAAGGGAACCTTCGCCGACCATGTGACGATCCGTGGCTCGCGCTTCACCGACATCGGCGGGGTGGTGCTGGACCTCGCCGGCGAAGCCGGCGGTTTGGGCCTCTACGGCGCTGAGCGCGTTGACATCACCGGCAGCCAGTTCACGCGCCTTGGCGGGCCCGTGCTCGATCTTCTGCGAGGCGGGACGGACGAGAGCACTTTCGGCCCACGGGTCTGGGTCAAGGGCTCGACGTTTCGCGACGTCGCGCCCGGCCATCCATCGATGCGACTGGACGGCGTCCAGGTCGTGAAACTCGACGGCAACCTCTTCGAACGCGCGGCGCCGGCTCGCGTCACCGTCCACGTCGGCAAGCCCGATCTCAGCGAGGCCGGCAACACCGGCGCGGCGCTCGAGATCGTCGATCAGCGCAAGTAGGTCAGATGTCCCAGCTTAAAGCGAAGTTCTGCGCGGGCCTTGCGGTCCTGGCCCTGGCGGGAGCGGCTCAAGCCGCTACGCCCACGCCGCCCAAGCGAGCGGTCGGCGCGGCTGTTCAAGCGCCGCCCTTGTTCGCCGCCACCCTGGCCAAGAGCAAGGCCTTCGTGGATCCGCAGCTGCGCAAGACCATCGACGTGCCGGTCCCGGCCGACGCCGGCGGCGGCTACACCCACGAGCGGCACAAGGACAACTACCGCCTGATCTACGAGGCGGGGATGCTGTACCGGCAGACCGGCGACAAGGCCTATGCCGAGCTGGTGCGGCGCGTGCTGCTGGACTACGCCAAGCTCTATCCGTCCCTGCCATTGCACCCCAAGCGCGCCAACCAGGTTCCGGGCAGGCTGTTCTGGCAGGTGCTGAACGACAGCGTCTGGCTGGTGAATTCCATCCAGGGCTACGAGGCGGTCATGGACGCCATTCCGGCCGCCGATCGCGCGACCATCGAGGCCGGTGTGTTCCGGCCGATGGCGGCGTTCCTGTCGACCGGCTCGCCCAAGACCTTCGACAGCATCCACAACCACGGCACCTGGGCGCTGGCGGCGGTCGGCATGACCGGCTACGCGATCGGCGACCAGGGCCTGGTCAAGCAGGCGTTGTACGGCCTGGACGGCTCGGGCAAGTCCGGCTTCTACAAGCAGCTGGAAGAGCTGTTCTCGCCCGACGGCTACTACGCCGAAGGGCCGTACTACCAACGCTACGCCCTGTCGCCGTTCTTGCTGCTGGCCCAGTCGATCCAGCGCCACGACCCGTCGCGCAAGATCCTCGACTATCGCGACGGCGTGCTGCGCAAGGCCGTTTATGCCACCATCCAGCAGAGCTATGGCGGCCTGCTGTTCCCGATCAACGACGCCATCAAGGACAAGGGGCTCGACACCCCGGAGCTGGTCCACGGCGTGGCGGTGACCTACGCCGCAACCCACGATCCCGCCTTGCTGTCGATCGTCATCCAGCAGGGCTCGGTGGTACTGAGCCCCGAAGGTCGCGAGGTCGCCGCCGCCGTCGCGCGCGGCGAGGCCAAGCCCTTCCCGTTCGCTTCGATGGAATTGCGCGACGGGGCCAAGGGCGACAAGGGCGCGCTGGTCATCCTGCGGTCGGGCCCCAAGGCCAAGGACCAGGCGCTGGTGTTCAAGGCCACGTCCCAGGGCATGGGCCACGGCCATTTCGACAAGCTGTCCTGGCAGTTCTACGACGCGGGCCGCGAGGTCGTGACCGACTATGGCGCGGCGCGGTTCCTGAACGTCGAGGCCAAGGCCGGCGGCCGCTACCTGCCCGAGAACGACAGCTGGGCCCAGCAGACGGTCGCCCACAACACCCTGGTGGTCGACGAGAAGAGCCAGTTCGGCGCCAACACCGACACTGGCGAGAAGCATTGGCCCACGATCCTGGCCTTCGACGCCAAGGACGGTGTCCAGATGACCGCCGCCAGCATCGACGACGCCTGGCCGGGCGTGCGCTATCGCCGCGCCATGGCGCTGATCGACCGGCCCGAGGTCGGGCGTCCGATCGTGCTGGACCTAGTGCGCGGCGAGGGCGGCGGCAGGCATCGCTTCGACCTGCCGCTGCACTATGAAGGCCAGATCGTCGACTCCGGCCTGAAGTTCCAGGGCGGGACCAGTGAGCTGAAGCCGCTGGGCAAGGCCGACGGCTATCAGCACCTGTGGGATCGCGGCCGCGCGCCGGTGAAGGACGGGGCGCGCGTCTCCTGGTTCAACCAGGGCCGGTTCTACGACTATGTCTTCGCCTCCGGCGACGTCGACCAGGTGGTCCTGACCGAACTGGGCGCCGACGACCCCGACTACAATCTCCGCAACGAGCGCGCCTTCATCCTGCGGGGCGACGACAAGGACAGCTTCACGCTGGCCGGGGTGCTGGAGCCGCACGGCGCCTATAGCGCCGCCGAGGAATACGCCCGCGACACCATCTCGTCCGTGAAGGCCGTCGAGCGTGTGTCGGAGAACGGCGCGGACCTCGTCTTCATCCGCCTGAACTCCGGCAAGAGCCTGGCGATCGGCGTCGCCTGGGATTCAGATCCCGCCAAGCGCCACCAGGTGAAGACGCCCGGCGGCGTTTACGCCTGGACCGGGTTCTCCGGCCTCGCGAGCCTCGCACAATGAGGCGCGAGATGAAGTTCAAGGGCTTGCGCTGGCTGATCGTCGGCATGGTCGGCTTGGCCACGGTGATCAACTATATCGACCGCAACGCGCTGGCGGTGATGTGGCCGCAGATCTCCAAGGACATGGGCGTCGGCAAGGAAGCGTACGCGCTCATCCTGACCTGTTTCATGCTGTCCTACGCCGCGGGGCAGACGATCTTCGGCAAGATCTTCGACGCCCTCGGCACGCGGGTCGGCTTCATGCTGTCGATCCTGGCCTGGTCGGCGTCGATCGCCCTGCACTCGGTCGCGCGGTCGATCCTGACGTTGGGCGTGCTGCGCGCGGCCCTGGGGGTCAGCGAGGCGGGCAACTGGCCCGGCGCGGCCAAGGCCAACGCCGAGTGGTTCCCGGTCCGCGAGCGCGCCTTCGCCCAAGGTATCTTCAACGCTGGCGCATCGGTGGGAGCGATCATCTCCGCGCCGCTGATCGCTTGGCTGTTCCTGACCTTCGGCTGGCGCGCGACCTTCATGGTCATCGGCCTGCTGGGCGTCCTGTGGGTGGTCCCGTGGGCTATCGTCTGCCGCGCCGCGCCGCAGGACCATCCCTGGCTGTCGGACGAGGAGCGCCAGCACATCCTGACCGGCCAGCGCCCGGCTTCCGGCGACGCCGAGGCCGACTACAAGCCGACATGGTCGGGGCTGCTGCGCCACCGCGAGGCTTGGGGCCTGATCCTGGCGCGTTTCTTCATCGACCCGGTCTGGTGGCTGTTCGTCTCGTGGCTGCCGATCTACCTGGCTGAGCGCTTCGGCTTCGACATCAAGCAGATCGGTCTGTTCGGCTGGGTGCCCTATGTCGGCGCGGCGGCAGGCAGCCTGTTCGGCGGCTGGATTTCCGGCTGGCTGATCGGTCGCGGCTGGCGGCCGGTCAAGGCTCGCAAGTGGGCCATCACCCTGGGCGGCGTCTTCATGTTGCCGGCCTTGCTGCTGACCATCGGCGCGTCCTCGCCGCTGCACGCGGTGCTGCTGATCGCCGTGATCCTGTTCGGCTTCCAGGTCACCATCAACAACATCCAGACCCTGCCTAGCGACTACCTGCCCCGATCGGTCGGTTCGCTGGCCGGGATCAGCGGCACCGCCGCCGTGGCCGGGGTGCTGATCACCACCTGGATCGTCCCGGTCGCCACCAAGGTCAGCTACGCCCCGGTCTTCGCCATGGGCGCCAGCCTGGTCCCCCTTTCTATCCTGTCCATCTGGCTCTTGGGCGGCCGAGGCGAGCGCCTCGTCGATCCCGCCCTCGCGGCCCGCACTTCCAACGGAGCGAATTCCTGATGCCCCTCACCAACAAGACCGTCATCGTCACCGGCGGCGCGCGCGATATCGGCAAGGCCGTGTCGCTGAAGCTGGCGGCCGAGGGCGCCCGTGTCGCCATCAACTACTTCGGCAGCGAAGAGGGCGCCAAGGCGACCCTCGCCGAAATCGAGGCGGCGGGCGGTCGCGCGCTGATCCTGAAAGGCGACATGACCCGCGCCGCTGACGTCCAGGCCCTGGTCAACGCGGCCCTGACCACCTTCGGCGGCCCGATCGGCGCCCTGGTCAACGTCGCCGGCGGCATGGTGGCGCGCAAGACGCTGGGGGAGATGGACGAGGCCTTCTTCGAGCACGTCATGCGCCTGAACCTGACCTCAGTTTTCCTGACCACCCAGGCGACCGTCCCGCACATGACCGCCGGCGCGGCGATCGTGAACCTGTCCTCGCAGGCCGGCAAGGATGGCGGCGGTCCTGGCGCCACGGCCTACGCCACGGCCAAGGGCGCGATCATGACCTTCACCAAGGCCATGGCCAAGGAGCTGGGTCCCAACGGCATCCGCGTCAACGCCCTGTGCCCGGGGATGATCGGCACCACCTTCCATGACACCTTTTCCAAGGATGAGGTCCGCGCTCGCGTCGCCGCCAGCACCCCGCTCCGCCGCGAAGGGCGCGCGCCCGAGATCGCCGACGCGGTGGCCTATCTGGCCAGCGACGAGTCCAGCTTCCTCACGGGGGTCTGCCTGGACATTAACGGCGGTCTGTTGATGAGCTGATGGGAGGGACGTCGATGATCGCCAAGGCTCTCGCCGCCATCGTCCTGTTGGGCGCGACGTCCGTCGCTGCCCAGGTCCCGACCGCTCCCGCGATGCGGATCGAGGTCAAGGCGCCGGAGGCGACCAAGGACGTCGTCTATCTGCAGGCCAGCGGCAAGGACCTGCATCTCGACGTCTACCGCAACACCGCCTTCAAGGGCCCGCGCCCGGTGCTGGTCTACATCCACGGCGGCGCGTGGTGGAAGGGCGAGAAGCCGGCAGGCTGGGGCGGCTTCCGCGCCTATCTGGCGGCGGGCTTTTCGGTGGTCACGGTCGAGTACCGCCTGACCGACGTCGCCACCGCCCCGGCGGCGGTGCAAGACGTCCGCTGCGCCCTGTCGTGGGTCAAAGCCAACGCCAAGGCCTACGACTTAGACGCCAAGCGGGTCGTGCCCTATGGCACGTCAGCCGGCGGGCATCTGGCCTTGATGGCCGGCATGCTGCCCAAGAACAACGACATCGACCTCCCGGCCTGCCGCGATCAGCCAACCGTGCCGGCCATCCTCGATTTCTACGGACCCTATCACCTGCGGTCCGACCTCCCTGGCGCGTTCAAGAGCCCGTCGACGGCGCGGTGGATCGGTGAAGGACCGCAGACCCTATGGACGACGATGTCGCCGGCATCGTACGTGCGCAAAGGCCAGCCGCCCGTCTTCATCGTTCATGGGGATGCGGACCCGACCGTGCCTTACGAGGCTTCGATGGCGCTGAGGGCGGACCTGGACAAGGCCGGCGTCCCGAACCTCTTCCACACCGTGCCGGGCGGCGTGCATGGCAAGTTCCCGAAGGACGAGCAGGACAAGATCGAACGCGAAGCCCTTGAATTTCTAACGATGAATGGAGTGGCTGGCGCTCGCTAATGCCGCAAGCCTGCAGAATGTCTCCTTCCTGGAGCCGGATCAACGTCCGCAACTGGCGCACATCGGTCCCGAGGGCCGACACAGGCCTTCTTGGAAACTCGCATTCTTCTGGAGAGGGAAGTGGTGCCGCCTAGGTGACTCGAACACCTGACCTACGCATTACGAATGCTAGAAGACGATTATTTTCCCCGTCTTATCAATCGGTTATAACTGCGGCTAGTTGGAAGATTTTAAGGTCGAAGCCCCTCGATCAGAGCCTTTCCCGGAAATCCAACAACGGGAAAATCCTAGCTAGAAGCAGGCTCGGTGCCTCTTCGAAAGACTAGGTGGCTGCGGGGCGGACCGAGCGATTTTACCTCCCGCTTGGACAATCAGCGCTAGCTGCATGCTGGCGACCTTCAGTCTGGTTCAGCCGCTCAAACCCACAGCCGGATCCCGCCTCAGTAAAAGTGGGGTATGGGTGAGGAGGGGGATCTTCAACTGAGGCGAGCACGGTAGGTCTCGAACAAGGTTGGAGGCGACTAATCGTTCTTCGCCATGGCTCGCTCGAAAGCTGCATCGCCCTCGAAAGAAGCACCAGGCTCGCTGACATCTCGCTTCAATCGTTGCAGGAAAGCGAACTGAGCTTTGTCCGTAAGGAAGATAGAAAACTCGCTTCCGCTAACGATGAGACTGCCGTCTTTCCCTGCCTTGCTTGAGTAACGTCCGGCGCTATTCGCACCCGCTACGCAGGAAGCTAAATCGGCTAGCTCGTCAGCGGTGTCCGGACCTTCATTGGCCAGAAACTCCTCGAAATCGGTTATGGATTTCATTCTTCGATCCTAGCTTCACCGGCCCGTAGGCTTGCCTGTTAGAGGTGGAGTGAAGCGGACTGATCGATGGTCAGCAAGGGGTGGACTACGGAACTTAGCTTTCCCAACCCACCTCCATCAGCCTGTAACCACACTGCTAACGTCGGTTCTAAGCCCGACTATCTTGCCGCTGCCGGTTCGGGCGTCGATCACCACGTTGTATGGCCCTCGAACCATGTCGTCATCGCAAGTGGCTAGCCGCCACTGTCGGGCGGAAAGATGAGGTTCAAAAGCCGAATAAGGTAGGCCGGCATCGCGCAGCGCCTTGGCTGCCAGAAGTTCGGCCTCGTGCTCGCCGACATCGCGGATCCGGAGGCTCCAGCCGAACGCGGGACTCGGCAGCGCTGCCCGCCCGATCGTGCTGCAGATGGTCGCGACATCGCATCGGTTGAACACGGCCGCTTGATGAGGGTTGAGGTGACGGAGCCCCTAAGTTCTCCGCCACCGTTGGACTAGGTTAGTAGAAGCCGAGTCCGCATTGGGCGGCGGTGTTTAGGATTGCCGTCATGCCACCGCCCGCCGCGCCAATAGCTGCGCCGGCGAAGGCTATCGCGATGACGCCAGGTCCGGTGGCCAATCCTGCGGTCGCGCCTGTAACAGCTCCCTGAATACCGCCGATCAACAGCCCATATTGGATATCACCGACAACATTGTTGCGGAAACAGGTTTCAAATCCGCCGCTGCCCCCGCTGCCGCCGTTAGGACGGCCCACGACCAGAACTTCAGAGACGGTGTTCGGAGCCGAATCTCCAGCGGAGACCAACTGGAACGGCCCATAGCCGCCGCCGAAGCCGTCACCCCACGGGTTCCCGATCGGGTAGCGCTCATACGTCGGGCCATATTGAGGAGCAGTTGGGTCGTAGGTCGGCGGTAACGTGCCGCCGGAGACGAAACGACACTCTTCAAGCGTAAGCTCTCGCATCACATCCTCTTTCAAAGCGACCGCAAGCTATGCGGTACCGAAGGTTGATGCAGATTGAGATGCAATTCAAGGAGGAATAGGTCGCGCAATCGCCCACTGGTTGATATTTACTGCGGTCGGAGAATGTTCCTGTGCGGAGCGCGGGCGAGATGCTTTGATAGCCAGTTGCGGACGAAGTCCCGCGTGGCGGTGGCATCTCGATCCTTGAATACCCCCTCACATGCGGACAGCATCACGCCATTTCGGAATAGCCGCATATGAGGAAACGCTGACAGATGAAGCCGATCCATCTCGCTTGCATCGGAGGGATTAAGTTCAGAAAACGCTCGCAGCATCGGGTCGACCCCGAACAGTCGCAAAGTCGACAGTTCGAGAGCGGACAATAGAAACTGGCAAGCGGCGCAATCGTCGATCGTAAAAGCCACTAAGGTTGCACAGGGCCGGGAGGCCAAGTTAAGCAAATGGCTCTCGTTCAGGATGAGTGGCCACGGTCGGGATACCCGGCCGAACGCGCTGTGCTCTGCTGAAGCATTCATGAAGACATCTTGCCAGAGATTCTCCGCAGAAGCGGAAGTCCAACTACATCCATAAAAATACTCAAAATAACCGGCATCAACATCGATTCGACTGGCGTTCGCTTTAGTACAAAAAAGGAGAGTAAAAAGAGAACGCCGATAAGTGACTTATCGATAATGGATCGGGAAAGAGGACTTATATTCATCGAGTTCCCCCATGTGAGTAGCGGATTTTCTTCTATTCAGTTGGTGTAATGCAAGCCGGCCTTGCCGGATTAAACTCCGCAGAGGTTTGACCTCGCGCCCCCTCTGCCCCCGGCCGCGGGCTGCGTCTTAAGGCTGTATTTTGAAACTTACGCGCCTGCGCGAGCAATTCAAAGAGATTTTCGTTCGACAGAGCGATGCGGCTCTTCGCAAAGAAGCGAAACGCCCACTTTAGAAGAAGCTCCCGGTCAATCCCGGAGCCTCGGTGCGGTGTCGTTCTTAGAGCGTGGTCATCATGACGTGCCTGCGGACCGCTGGATGGGCTGAAAGTACTGTGGGGCGGAGGAATCTCGCCACCGCTATAGACGCATGCCTGCGGACAAAAGTGGATCGAACAGCTGTTGAAGAATGGTGGCGCGTCCAGTGACAAGGTCCGCCGTAACCCGCATCCCGGGCTTTATGTCTGCCAGCGCGCCGTATGCCTTGAGGCTGGATCGATCGACGGCGACGATGATTTTATAGGCTGGCGTTTGTGTTGCTCCTTGTTTAGCCACTTCCGGGACCGGCGCTCGTGACACACGTGCAATCCGCCCATTCAGAGCTCCAAACCGCTGGAATGGAAATGCATCAACCATGATCCGGACGGGCTGCCCCGGCTTCACGAAGCCCGCAGCAGACGTCGGTACCAACAATTCCGCTAGCAAGTCGCCCGGAGCAACAATAGTGGCCACGGTTGTCCCAGCAGCTACGAACTCGCCAGTATGGATATCGAGAGAGGCGATTTCGCCGGAAATTGGGGCCCTAAGGATTGAGGCGCCTTGCGCTTCTGCTTCGATCAGCGACTGCTCAAGCGTCAGCTTCGAGCCACGAACTTGCGCGATGTCGGCGCGGGACGTCTCTTCGACCTGTACGGCTTGAGCTAGATAGTCCCTAGCGCTCGAGCGGCGCAGTTCGATTTGACGCTCCAAGTCGGAGACACCCTGCTGTAAGGACAGAACTGTCTGGACACGCCGGTCCCGCTCGATCAGCGAGATGTAACCATTTTCCACCAACGGTCGCACCCGATCGACCTGGGATTGGGCGAGTGCAATCTGCTTCTTCTGAAGCACCAGAGACTCGTTCAGGGTGCCGGCCTCACGCAACAGGGCCTGCGCCTGCTGATCTAGGCGCCGCCGTTCCAGTTCCGAACGGCTGGAGATCGCTACAAGTTGGGTTTCGATCTCCGCGATCCTATTGCGGATGCCGTTCGCACTGAAATCTGAAACCTTGGCACGCTCGGTTTCTGCGCCGCTGTTAATGGCGAGGATGACTTGGTTAGCCAAGACTGTGTCGCCAGTCTCAACCCGAATCTTAGTTACGACCCCGGACTGAGTGGCGACCAGGCCGGATAGGCCGCTGGTGGGCACAAGGCGACCGCCAACGGTCTCTTTCCGGCTGAACTGCGCTAGGCTTGCGAAAATGAGGAGCGTAGCTGCGCAAAAGGACAATACGATTGTTAGAACCAGAAAGCTTACCGGTGTTTGTACCGACACCCTGCCCATAAAGCTGTGTCTTTGTGCGTCAATGGACTCCTGACGAAACAAGGACAACGCTAAGCACTCCACCTAACCGCGAACCTGTCTTGCCGCGAGCTAAGTTACGTGCTCAACCATTGGCCGTGTCAAGCTCGTTTGGGAGGGCTCGGTGGCGTTCGACGGTGTGGACCAAGAACCAACGTTTGAGCGCCTTTTCGCGCGGAATCGATTGCCGATCATTCTCCAAGGGGAGGCCGCAGAATGTGGCATCGCCTGTCTGGCCATGGTTAGCAGCTATCACGGCCACATCATTTCCCTGCGCGAAGCGCGTAATCGATTTTCAGCGTCGCTCAAGGGCACGTCGCTTGAAGCCATTATCGGCATCGCCGATTCGCTGAATTTCGTCGCGCGCCCGGTTCGGCTGGAAGTTGAGGAGTTAGCTCAGCTCAAGAAGCCCGCGATCCTACATTGGAACCTGCGACACTTCGTTGTTCTCTCAGCGGTCAAGGGTAACGAAGTTACTATCCATGATCCCGCTCTGGGATTGCGGAAGATGAACTTCGAGGAGGTCTCGAAGTCGTTCACAGGTGTGGCGCTGGAGCTTTCTCCGGCGACTAACTTTGAGCCGCGCAAAATAATGGAGCGGCCCGGTCTTTGGCAGATCATCCATATCGGCCCTGGCGTAATCTCCACCCTGGCTCAGATGTTTCTTCTGGCTGTGGTCATGCAAGTCTTTTCTGTTTCGGCCCCGCTGCTCAATCAGATGATCGTCGACAGCGCGATTACGCGGGGCGACAAGGATCTAGTGGCTGTAGTCGCCGTTGGCATGGTTGTTTTACTACTTGTAAGCACCTCCATCAGCACTCTACGCGGACACATTGCGCTCTATTTCAGCACTCAGGCCAATATCCAAACGCAAACTAACCTGTTTCGTCATCTTCTTAGGTTGACGCCCAGTTGGTTCGAGAAGCGGCACCTCGGCGACATCCTGTCGAGGTTCGGCTCTCTTTCCCCTATCCAGAGCGTGGCCACAACGACCATACCGGCGTTGGTGCTGGATTCCATGATCGTCATTGTCACGCTGTGCATGATGTTCATCTATGCCCCCATCCTGGCGGCCATAGAAGTGGCGACGGTTGTCCTCTTCATCGTGATCCGGACTGTGTCGTTTCCCTATTTCAGGCGAAAGACCGAAGAGGGCATGCACCTCGGTGCCCTCTCGCAATCGATGTTCTTGGAAACGATCCGAGGCGTACGGACCTTCAAAATCTTCGGGCTGGAGAGAGAACGGCTCGCCATGTGGCAGTCGAGCCAGGTCGCCGTCATCAACAACTCCGTCAGGGTTGCTCGCATTGGTCTTTGGGGAGGCGCGGGCGCTCAGGTACTTACAGGGGTTCAACAGACTATTATGTGGTATCTCGGGGCTAAGATGGTTATTGGCGGCGACATGACGTTGGGCATGTTATTCGCCTTCAACGCTTATATGTCTCAGTTCTCATCCGGCGCGACTAGCGTGGTGGGTCACGTCTTTGCCTTTCGGACGGCCAGTCTTCACCTTGAGAGGGTGGCAGACATTGCGCTCTCGCCTTCTGAGGATGTGGAAGGGTTGGGAATGGGCAATATTGTCAAGGGTGAGGTCAGAGTTGAAGGCGTTCGCTTCCAATATGGCGAGCATGAGGATGCAGTACTGCAAGACATCTCGCTTCACGTTGCACCAGGGGATTTTGTCGCGATCGCAGGTCCTTCGGGGCAGGGGAAGACGACACTCATGAAGCTGCTCATCGGCCTTCTGGAGCCGACTGAAGGGCGCGTCTATATCGATGGACACGAAATGCGCAAATTCGGTAGAGGAGTCTATCGTAAGCACATTGGTGTCGTCATGCAGGATGATCAACTATTCACCGGCACGATAGCGGATAATGTTTCGCTATTTTCTCACAACGGTGATTTGAGCATGGTGGAACAAGCTTGTCGCGCAGCGCATGTTCACGACGACATCATGCGCCTTCCAATGGGCTATCAGAGCTTGGTAGGCGATATGGGATCGGCGCTATCCGGAGGACAGCGTCAGCGCGTTTTCATCGCGCGGGCGCTTTATCGCAAACCGGCCATCCTGTTCCTTGATGAGGGAACCGCTAACCTTGATCCGGAGAACGAGGATCGCGTCATGACTTCCATTCGATCCCTGAATATAACGCGGATCGTTATTGCGCATCGCATTGCCGCTATGCAGGGAGCAGACCGCTCATTCATAGTCGAAGGTGGCCGTCTTTCTGAAGTGAGCGCGGTGTTCGCCTAGGCACGACTCAGTCGGCCAGGTCGTGTCCATTCCGCCCAAACAGTTGAGTGGCCAGCATGGCGTAGAAGAGATAGCGCACCGAGCTCGCTCTAAAGCGGACTCGCGTGAGGTTCCGACAGGGTCGGGACCCGAAATTGACATCCCGCCGACAATCAGACCTTGGGCCGGATAAAAGAGCGTGCCGGGTAGGTGCCCTCAACGTCAGGTGCCTGACAGGGCGCTTATTTCCGCTCCCGACCCAAGTCGGACCTGATTGAGCTCCGGTTGTCGGCAAAATGGAGCCGAGATACCGTTCGCCCTGATGGCATGGCTCCCCTTTTCGATATTTGCTTGCTGCTGCGTGGCGCAATTTTGGTTTATACCGAAAGTGGCATCAGCTCTCGCTGCGCGACATCCCGGAATATACGGTCGAATGCGCGGCCTATCTTATTGGAACAATCTGATCTGGTTCGCGCTCTTCCGGCGGGATAAAGGGTTGGATGACGCTGATCTGACGCGCCACACCAAGCGGTTGCAGCTGCTCAGCAGCATCGCGTTTGCGGCGTGGCTCTCATTCGCAGTCCTCGCCATGACGGGGCGCACCTAGAGTCTGACAACCACCCGCCGCTGAACTTGATGACGTCCGCTAGTCGGACCAAGCCGCTGCGGTGCTAGCCCGGCGCGTACGGCGCGCCCGTCGGTGGCCATCGAACGCCTCTCAGTAGAAGTCGGGTATGGGTGAGGAGAGGAAGCTTTAACTGAGGCGGGCTATCCGAAGCGCCCCGTAAGCTTGACAACACACCCGAAACGTGTTGTTTCCCGCGCCCCTTCAACAGCCCCAAGAGGCCTCCCTTGAACGAAAACCCCCTCGGTACTGCCGTCTACCTATCTTGCTTTTCGACCGACAGCTGGTCGCACCTTCTGCGCATCGATCCGACGTCCATTTCGGATCTCCAAGCGCCCTTTCAAATCATTTCCGTAATCTTGATTTTGTCGATGCCCCTCCGCATCGCTCGCTTCGCTACGGCTAAATAACGCCAAGCGATCGGACCAACGTCCGAGCCGCGACTGCTTCGCTGGAAGCTCTCGCCCCTCCTCCAATTTCCACAAACGTCATTCACCGCCGCACGTCGGCGCAACGCGGAGCTATGCATGAACCCAACCCAATCCACCTACGCCAAGAAAGAACCAATCAAGATTAAGGTCGACCTGAACATCCGTAATCCCCTCAGTAAAAGTGGGGTATGGGTGAGGAGTGAGAACTTTTACGGCGAGGGTGATGGGGGTGAAGCCGTTCTTATCATCGGCTTCGACACCGAATTTAAACCTCCAGAGGAGGTTCTTACTCGTGAAGACATCAAGGAAGGCCGAGGGAACTATCGGGTTCTCTCGTATCAGCTTCACTGCAAGATCATCGACCCATCCCTTAGCGAGAGCCCGGAGTGGGGAACGATAAGCTATCCCGAGCCCGGCCAACGTCTTGAGTTTGGCGACCTTCTAAGCGCAGCGCTGCAAGAAGCGGTCCTCACCAAGCCTGACGTGAAAATTCCGCGTAAGATCTATCTGGTAGGTCACTTCACCCGAGCTGACCTTCCGGCCATCGCCGATTTCAAGCAGCTCACCCCGTTCCTGACAGCTGCCCGAAACACCTTCATCACGGGCATTCCGCTTGCCGTCGAGCTCATGCTCGGCAATCAAAGCGTTGGCTTGAAGATGCATCTTCGAGACACGATGCTTCTGACGCCGGCAGCGTCGAAGAGCCTGCAGGCTCTTGGTCAGCTGGTCGAGGTTCCAAAGGTGAAGCTCGATGATGACCCGGTGAGGGAGCAGTTTTACAAAGCGAACATGGACGCGCTTCTCGCTGAGAAGCCGGACCTGTTCGATCACTATGCGATGACGGACGCTGTAATTTGCGTTCGTTACATCGAGCTGCTGCTCGATCAGTGCGAGGAAATCCTCGGACGTCGCCACGTCCCCCCTACCCTGACCAGCATTGGCGTCGATCTGCTGATCCGCGAATGGGAGGGGCGCGTTGGGGATTGGCGCGCCCTCCTGGGCATGGAGCAGGTCACCGAAAAGGTCTTTGATAAACGAACCAATCGCCCCTTCCGCAAGCGCACGATCGTTCCTTTTAAGCAGGTCGACTACCACCTCGCTTTAGCCAACGAGGCCTACCACGGGGGCCGCAACGAGCAGTTCTGGTTCGGTCCGGCGTTCGAGGATAACTGGACCGACTATGATCTTTCCGGAGCCTACCCGACGGCCATGGCGCTCATCCGCACTCCGGATTGGCGGCGCATCTATGTCACTGACGATGTAACGAAGTTCACCGAGCGAACGCTCGGTGTGGCCGATGTCGACTTCGAGTTTCCGGAAACCGTGCGCTTTCCGACTATGCCGGTGCGTACGGAAAACGGGCTGATATTCCCTCGCCGAGGGACGACGGCGTGTGGGGCTCCTGAGATCGCTCTCGCCCTGCGTCTAGGTGCTAGCATCAAGATCAATCACGGCGTCATCGTCCCTGACGTAGCCCTGCGGTGAGGGCCGCCTTGTCGTCGGGGCGGGTTTCCGGATGCTGCGCTCTTAAGGACGTCCTTACGAGTACGCAAAGCAGCAGGCATGAGCCATTCGACATTGATTATGGGCCCGGAGCGGCGTCGGCGATGGTCTGCCGAGGTCAAGCAGGCGGTTCTGGAAGCTGCCTTTGCGCCTGGCGCCGTCGTCGTTGAGGTGGCGCGCGAGTACGAGATTTCGACGAGCTTGATCTACAAGTGGCGCCAAGAGGCCATTGGGATGAGCGCGGCCCCGGCCTTCGCGCCGGCTCTTCTGGTGGAAGATGGCCCGCCGCCGCAGCCATGTGCTGAGCAAGGTTCAATCGTTGTCGAGCTGGCCGGCGGCACACGGGTCAGCATCAGTGCCGAGGCGCCTGCCAGCTTGGTGGCGGCGACGCTGCGAGCCCTGCGATGATCGCCATCCCCAGCGGGGTGCGGATCTGGATCGCTACAGGCCACACGGACATGAGGAAGGGCATGCAAGGCTTGGCCCTGCTGGTCCAGGAGCAGCTCAAGCGCGATCCGCACGCCGGCGATCTCTTCGTCTTTCGCGGCCGCGGCGGCAGCTTGGTGAAGGTCCTCTGGCACGACGGCCTGGGCATGTCGCTGTACGCCAAGCGCCTGGATCGCGGACGCTTCGTCTGGCCCGTCGCCAAGGGCGGCGCCGTGGCGCTGACGGGCGCCCAGTTGGGCTACATGCTGGAAGGCATCGACTGGCGTAACCCCCAGCACACCTGGCGTCCGGTCAGCGCGGGATAGGCCTGATCTTTCTTCGCCGGGCCTGCATTTAGGGGCGCCACAAGCGATCGGATTTATGATTCCATCGGGCCATGGACGCCATGCCAGAGGCCCTGCCGGATGATGTCGAAGCGCTGAAGGCGGCGCTGGCGGCCATGCTGGCGCGCGCCGATTTGGCGGAGGCCCAGCTCGCCGTCGCCAGGGATAAGCTCGATATCATTCAGGCCGAAGCCGCCGAGGCCAAGGCCCAGGTCTCGGATTCTCAGGCGCTCATCGCCCATCTCAAGCTGCAGATCGCCAAGCTACGGCGCGAGCGCTTCGGCGCATCCTCCGAGCGTACCGATCGGCTCCTCGATCAGCTGGAGCTGCAGCTGGAGGAGCTGGAAGCCTCAGCCAGCGAGGACGAGCTGGCCGCCGAGATCGCTGCGGCCAAGACGACGAAGGTCGCGCCGTTCGAGCGCAGACGTCCATCCAGGAAGCCCTTCCCCGAGCACCTGCCGCGCGAGCGCGTCGTCATCGAAGGGCCATGCGCCTGCGCCGCCTGTGGCGGCACGCGCCTTTCCAAACTGGGCGAGGACATCACCGAGACGCTGGAGGTCGTGCCGCGCCAGTGGAAGGTCATCCAGCACGTGCGCGAGAAGTTCACGTGCCGGGATTGCGAGACGATTAGCCAGGCGCCCGCGCCCTTCCACGTTATCGCCCGCGGCTGGGCCGGCCCCAGCCTCCTGGCCATGATCCTGTTTGAGAAGTTCGGCCAGCATCAGCCGCTCAATCGTCAGGCCGAGCGCTACGCCAAGGAGGGCGTACCGCTTAGCCTCTCTACCCTAGCCGATCAGGTCGGCGCCTGCGCCGCGGCGCTGATGCCGCTCTTCCAGCGCATCGAAGCCCACGTCCTGGCCGCCGAGCGATTGCACGGCGACGACACCACGGTCCCAGTCCTAGCCAAGGGCAAGACCGACACTGGTCGATTGTGGGTCTACGTCCGTGACGACAAGCCCTTCGCGGGGCCAGCGCCGCCAGCGGCGGTCTTCTACTATTCGCGCGATCGACGCGGCGCTCATCCCATCGGCCATCTGGCGACATGGTCGGGCGTCCTGCAGGCCGACGCCTACGGCGGCTATGGCGAGCTCTACGCGCCAGGTCGGCAGCCCGCGCCCGTGCTCGAGGCCGGCTGCTGGGCACACGCCCGCCGCAAGTTCTTCGAGCTGGCCGACGTCGAGGCCGCCGCCCACAGCAAAGCGCGTGGGCAGAAGTTGAAGGCGGTCTACCCGCTGGCCCTGGAAGCCGTCCTACGCATCGACGCCATCTTCGCCATCGAGCGCGAGATCCTTGGGCTTTCGCCTGCGGAGCGAAAAGCGGTTCGCCAAGCCCGCAGCAGGCCCTTGGTGGCCCAATTGGAGGCCTGGCTGCACGAAACGCGCGACAAGCTCACACGCGCTCACGACCTGGCCAAGGCCATCCATTACATGCTGCGGCGCTGGCCCTCGTTCGTCCGCTTCCTCGACGATGGTCGCGTCTGTCTCAGCAACAACGCCGCCGAGCGCGGGCTGCGCGGCATCGCCTTGGGCCGCAAGTCCTGGCTGTTCTGCGGCTCGGATCGTGGCGGCCAGCGCGCGGCGATCCTCTACAGCCTGATCGTCACCGCCAAGATGAATGAAATCGATCCGCAGGCCTGGCTCGCCGACGTCCTGGCCCGCATCGCCGGGCATCCCGCTCAGCAGATCGATGAGCTCCTGCCGTGGAATTGGCGGGCCGGCGCCGCACCGGCGCGGGCGGCCTGACGCTGCGCAGGGAATGTCCGGGTCTCGGCGGGGAGGTTACTTTGTGTGCCGACCCTAGCCGGACCTTAGTACCGCCTTTGCGGGCTACCCGCTAAGATAGCCACATGCGCACATTGATCGTGATGTTCTCTCTCGCGTTTATCACCCCCCTTGTCGGCTGCACCGGTGAGCGCCCCGCCCGGGCCGGTTCGGTCAGAGCGGGACGCAATATCGATTGCCAAGCGGTATGCGGGGACAATGGCCTTCGACAACACTCGCGTAGTGGCTCGACGCAGTGATCGGTCATGGATTGTGCAAGGGGACAGAGCCTCAGATCCGGCGCATCCGATCGTGGTCACCATTGACGGCGCTTCTGGCCAAATCACCAACCTGACCGGCGTGGATTATCGCGTATCTGTCAGAGGCTCGAAGCCGTAAAGGCGACCTGCCACAAGGCAGATTCCCACCCCGCTCGGAACTTGATGACGTCCGCTAATCGGACCTAGACCGCCGCGGTTCTCACCGGATGCGTACTCCCTGACGCCGATGATCAGGCTGTGTTCGGAAACTTCATCAGTGATTGCGTCCGTCGCCGTAACGAGCATCCGAAGGCGACGCTTCAGAACCTCTTCTGGAAGGAACTCAGCAACTCGACCTACGGGAAGACAGCTCAAGGCCTTCGAAAGAAGCGGGTTTATGACCTTCAGGCTCAGGGCACGAAGCAACTTGATCCCAGCAGGATCACAAACGCCTTCTTCGCGGCTTTCATCACCTCATTCGTGCGCGCTGTGCTCGGCGAGATCATGAACGGCTTGCCGGCTGAGACGTGCGTTTTCAGCTGCACCACCGACGGCTTCCTAACCAACGCGACCGATGCAGATATTACGTTGGCCTCGCAGGGTGTGCTCGCCTCACTCTACCGCGAAGGTCGCGAAGGTCTCGTGGGAAGCCCTCAGCTCTTGGAGACCAAACACGAATGCCGCCAGCCCCTGGGCTGGCGGACTCGTGGTCAAGCCACGTTGGTTGAGGGCGACACCTCTAAGGGCGATGACTACAATATCGTGCTGGCTAAAGGCGGGATCTACACCGCTTCACACCTCGATAACGTGCGACTGATGAACGAGTACATCGTCAACCGCTTCCTTGAACGAACGCCGGACGACATCATCGATCTCACGGTTATGACCGGTGTTCGCGACATCATGGAATTCGACGCCGACCTCGTTTCGAAGCAGCTCACACGTCGCCTGAACATGGAGTTCGATTGGAAGCGGCGACCCTATGCCGTCGGCACGGCTCCCGTTGGACACGTCGCATTCTCGACCTTGCCGTGGGAATCCGTTGCGGAGTTCCAGGCCGTGCGAGGGTACTGGGAAGAGCTTCGGAACAGCGATCCATTCTGCATAAAGTCGCTGGACGATTACAACCGGTTTGCTCGCCATGTGTTGAGCAAAACCTCGCTCGACGCAGACGCTCGGCGGTACCTCAAGCGCAGCGACCCGGACATCAAGCGGTTGCGACAATGCCTTGGATCGGCGTGGCGGAATTCAAAAGCTGGTCTCGTCTGGCAACAAGGCGGCATCTCGAACAGCGCATTTGCGGAGATCCTGAGTTTAGCCGGCGTTCCAGCTCGTCGATCCGATGTTGAGAATGACGGCAAGAAGCCGTTCAAGCCACATCGCTGCCCGCCAACGCCGCCCGTCAAGGCAGCGCTCGCTCACTTTCGCAAAAGCTTTCCGGCGCTAGACGTCGACAGCCTTCTCTCGATTAGCGATGAGATGATCGATTTGACGGGCGCATCTAGCCAGTCGTGCGCGATGATCGCCCGCCTTTGATGAATGAGCACCGCAGGCAGTACGTGATGCCTACATGACCAATCCGAAGTCGCCGCCTGGCAAGACGTCAGCATCCGTGATCGAGCTGTCTGAGATACTCAACCGGCTGGGCAATCAAGTTCGAGGAAGCGTCGGAGAGACCTTCCGGAATCCCGCTGGCGTGTACATGAAGATGATGAATCTGCGTGCTCACGATCCGGACGTGAAGTCTGCGGGGAAGGTCGGACTCATGTCCGGCGGCAAGGGCGACGAACTCGTCTGGAACGAGTTTGCTCATCAGCCGGAGCTTCTCCGGAAGGTAGCTGCCGCGATCCGCATAGCTGTCGAACAGGGCGCTCTGGCCGGTGATCGCTCGGATGAAGATGATGATGTCATGGAAGCTGCTGAGGGTCGGGTTCTGACCCGTCTCCATCGCTATAAGGAGCGCGACAGGAAGCTAGTCGATACCAAGAAAGCCAGGGTGCTTAGGTCCACTGGTGCGTTGGTTTGCGAGGTCTGCACATTTGATTTTTCGAAAAGGTACGGGCCGAGAGGGGCTGGCTTCATCGAGGCTCACCACAAGAAGCCTGTTCACACCCTTCCGGAAGATGGGAAGACGAGAGAAGAGGACCTCGCGCTTGTATGTGCGAATTGCCACCGCATGATCCATGCCTCTAGGCCCTGGCTTTCTCTTGATGAACTCAGGGCAATTCTGGTTGAGGGCGCCTGATCGATCCGAGATGGACACGCAGCGCCAATTTTTCTCGCTTTCGCGCGCTTATCGAATCTCGCTACCCGGCCTTTGACGTGGCGTTACGGACTTCGGGCCCGATCCTAGTCGCTCACCCGGCGAACAAGAGCCCGCACTGTCGCTGCATGCCAGCGCCCCCGACGAGGCGTCAGAATCCCCGTCCGGTTCAGAGCCTTGGCTAGCTGACTGAAAGACGTAATTCCCTCGGCGCGTAGTCTTTCGACTTGCGAGGCAAGCTCCAAGGCTCGACCGTCGGCGTTCGCTTTTAGCGCCGCAATCGCCGCGCTGTTTGAACGACCAGCATGCCGCAGATGTCGGGTTCCATTGGGATTCCCCAACCGACCTATTGTCCGACCTGATCGCTGGGAGGTGTGCTCGCCGTTCTCCCTCAGGCGATGCTTCACCACCGCTAGAGCCTCCTTGGTTCGCTTCGAGATTGCCTCACGTTCGGCTTGGGCGATGACCGCCATCAACCCGATCGTCAGGTCTGAAGCATCGGGCATATCAGCTGCGCGGAATCTGACCCCGCTGTCTCTCAGCGTGAGAAGGAAGGCTGCGTTCCTGGAGAGACGATCGAGCTTGGCGATCAACAACACCGCTCCCGTCTGCCGCGCGAACCGCAAGGCCGCTTCCAGTTGCGGCCGGCTATTGCGCTTGCCGCTTTCGACCTCCGTGAACGTGGCGATCACCGTGGCGTCGACACGCCCGGCGTAATCCAACACCGCGGCTTCCTGAGCTTCCAATCCGAGGCCACTTCGTCCCTGCGCCTGCGTGCTCACCCGAAAATACGCAACAGCCTTCATGTCCAGTCCGCCGTACTAAATCGCCTAACCAGCGTTAGGCCGTTTGGTCCCCTTCCCTTCGATTCTGGCGGATCCGCAACATCCGTTCTCTTCTGACCGGATCGGTCGGACGGCCGGCGACATGGATGACATTTTTTGCGCTCCGGCGAGAGTTCGCGGTCGACCTCAAACGTCAGATCGAACTCGCCAACGACCCGAGCCTCGATCAGCCAGTTCGGCGTTGGTGGTTCGATGACGGCGAGGGGGCGGTGACCCTATCGCTCTACTTCAGGGGCAAGCGTCTCGACGTGAACGGTCCCGGTGACACCGCCGTCCTTCCATCGATTGATGACGTCCGCGAGGTGCTGAACGCCATGCGCGTGCTGGTGGACATGGGTTCGCTTGACCGCATGCTGTTGTCCGCCGTGCAAAAGTAGGGGAGCCCGCGCTCGAACCTTTTGGGGAGAACGTGGATGAGCATTCTAGATTCGGTGTCGGTGGTGGACAGCGGGGAGCGGGCCAAGGGCTACGACCCCGTTCGGGTTCGCCGAAAGAAACTCGGCGCAGCCCTGCAAGAGCAGATCAACCTGATCGAAAGCGAAGGGGGCGGCTACCGCCGCATCCGGGTCCAGCGCAAACGCGACCTGGAAACCGACCAGGTCTTCGACGTCGAGCAACAGCGCCGAGTGAACCCGTGGTGGTGGGTGGATGACGACGGCCTGGTGCGCTTTTCGATGCGCTACGGCTCGATGAAGCTGATCATTAAGGACGGCAAGGACACGCTCGTCCTACCCTCGCTCGATGAGCTGCAAAGGTTGCTGCCGATGCTCCGAGCCGAGGTTCTGGCCGGTGGACTCGACGATGTGCTGGCCAAAGCGGCGGACGCTCTGGAGGCTCGCTTCAAGAGCCGACGGAAGCCCGCAAAGGGCTAGCGTCGAACATCAGCATCAAATGAGCCTGTGCCTCTTCGGGGTACGGGCTCTTTTTGTATCTGGCTTCCACGCTCAGGCTGCCCCCGTCGCTCAGTGTCCAGGTTGCGCGGCGACGGTATTCGTCCGTGTCGATGGCTCGATTTGAAAGCGTGCTGGAAGCTGGATCTCCCAAAACGGCCGACACGAGCTGTTCAAGAACACGACCAACATGAAGAGGCTGATCTGGCGTTTCTGGGTCTACGGGAAACGGCAACGCCCATACCTTCACCGCCCCGTTCTTTCCAAGGCCAAGATGGACCTTGGATGAAACGCCGAGCGAAACGCACGGCGCTGAAACTTCCTTCAACGCCCTGGGAAGCAGCCTTTTGGACCGCTCGGGTCTAAGGCCTGGGAAGGCTGCTCTGGCGGCTGAAATCGTGTGATTTGGCGTTAGCCAGTCGGTGGGAATAAATTCTGGGTACATGCTCATCTGACGGTGAAAGAAGGGGGCGCTTAGGCCCCCTACTTATCGATCCGTTCAGGCTGCAAACCTCGTTTCATGGCGGAAGCTGTGCAGCCGATCTCGGTTCATTTCGGCCGTCAGCGGCCGGGCATAAAACCGATCGATCATCTCCACGCTGGTGCGAGCGGCCCGCGCCAGGGTCAAGAGATCTAGGCCATCGGCGTTCAGCAGCCGGAACATGATGGCGGTATGTCGAAGCGAGTAGAGCGTGTGCTCACCGCCATCGACAGTCTCCTTCATTCCCATCAGCCGCAGGATCTGGGTGAACTGCCGCCGCACCAGCTCGTGCGCATAGGCGCGGTTTTGACGCTCGGGGTAGAACACGTAATCGTCGGGCTTGGCCAAGCCCGACCGTGCATGGCGGTCGCGAACCCGCTCATAGATGGGGACGGCGACGGGCATGGTGATGACGGGATAGGTGTGCCCTTTCGACGGCGGAAGGCTCAGTCGCAGGAACGCCTTGTTGCCGTCAGGTACAATGGCGACGTGCTTGTGCTGCAGCGTGAAAATGTCGCCGGGTCGCAGGAAGCTGTTGACCAAGAAGGTCACGACCGCCCGCAGCTCCGAGTCCACCGCATTGCCTCGGAATTTGACCTCCGGGTTCTTGGCTTCGACCTTCTTCAGGAAGGCTAGCAGCGCCTGGTACTGATCGCGCGTGAACCACGGTCGCGGGCAATCGCGTTGCCCCTTTCGGGGCACCGTTGGAATGCGATCGATGACACCGTCATCCTCGGCCATCTTCAGCACGACGCTGACGAAGGACATGATCGTCAGGATGGTCGACGCCTTCAGCCCCTTCTCGGTGGCGAGCCACGTTCGAAAGGCGCGGAGGGAGCGGCCGTCGATATCGACGGCCTTCGTTTTCCCGAAGTACGGCTCGCAGTACGTGCGAAGGCGATGCTTGTAATCGCGAACGAGCGTCTTGCTGTTGGCCCCCATCGCTACGCGCGTTTGCGCGTCCTCGATGGCGGCCAGAGCAGCTTGGGCGAACGTGATTTTGGATTTTGTGGCCAAGATCGTTCTCCCGAGTGTTTAAGAGCGGAACCGAATGTCGAGCCACCCAGCGCCGTCTTGGAGCGGGTCGTACAACACGCTAATCGGCGCTTTCTCGGCGTGCTCATCACGGAAGTAGATGCTCAGCTCAGCTCCAGGCAGGGCATCGAGTACCGTGCTCAAGAGCGACTCTTGCCATGCCTCGTTTCCGACCGGCTTTTTGGCGGTCAGGACCAGCATTTCTGCGCAGCCACTTGCATCGAAGATCCAGCGGAGGTCGATTTCTTGGCCACCCGCTAGTTCGACCCATGCAATCACGTCGCCGTTCAGATCATCGATCCAGAACAACTCACTGAGAGCAGCCGGAAGGTCGCGATAGACTTCAGTCCTTGTCAGCTTGGGAATATGGCAGTCTGTTCCCAAATCACTGAGCGAGCTCGATGATGCGTCTGAGCATGAGACGTCAAACAATAGGGTATTAAGTAGAGTATTTTGATGCATTGTTAGCTCCAATCAGGTTGAAGCTAGCCATTCATCACATGGATTCAGCGCGGCAAACATCTTTCTTTGCGACCTGCTCGCATGTCAAACGTTCCCTAGCTTCCGTCGCTGGGACAGGGTATACGGCATTGTTTCGACACCGCTTTTCCAGCAAAGATTTGTGGCTTTTGAGCACCGCAACTCAATCTATTTTTCTGGCGCGCTCATTTGACTTGGATTTGACGTTGGCAGCGCGGTTCAGCTCGGCGATTTCGTCGTTCGTATAGCCTTCGGGACGGCGTTCTGACCGAAAGTGAATCGTGGCGAAGAGAGCGGGCACATCCTGCTCGTTCGGCTTTGGCTCTTCCGCCTTACCCGCCCCCTTCGCCTTCTTCATGGAACGTCCCTGACCTTAAGCTCAGCGACTTCGGCGGGGCTCGCCCAGCGCGCGCCTGTGACCCTCGGCGCGATCTCGCCCGCCGTCAGCACGATCAGAACGCGGCCTTTGGACGAGCGGAGAGCGAACTCGCAGGGCGCGGTACCCGTACCCGCACAATCGTAAAGCTCAGGATAGGTCGCACATGCCTTGCCATCCGCATCTTGGCATATTTCCCCGCGATTATGCTCAGACCCATCGTCGCCAAATTCCGCTGGCTGGAACCCCGCCGCCAGAAGGGCTTCTCGACCTTCGATATAGCTTTGGCCGACGGAGAGCTGGGTACCGACATCGGCTGGGATAGCTTCCGATGCCGCAGCTTCGGTGTTTTCGCCGGCTTTGAGGGCAAACGCCGCTCTCGCCACAGCCACTGCAATCGGGGCGGCATCATAAAGAGTATAGATAAAGTCGTTGTCGTCCGCGCTCCGCTGCCGGTCGTAAGTGATGGTGACGCTTCGTCCATCGCCGGAGGTAAGCTCCGGCGGAGCCGTCGCGGCGTTCGCATCAAACTGTCCGCGCATATAGTCTCCCAGGACGTTGCTCTGGGAGAGTTTGGCTCTTACCGGCTCCGGCACGGTGAGGGATAGCTGGGCCTCGCAGGACACCTTCTTGATGGCGTCATCGACGGACTTCACGACGATGAGTTCGAGGCCGATCGCCGCCTTGAGGTCGGGCTGATCCAGCACCGACTCATCGTCGCCGACGTAATCACCCGCTTTCTCGATCAGGATTTGCCTCACGGCTTCCTTCGCCTCGTCGGACGAGCAGGCGTAGGCGGGCGTGCTCGTGTCAGGCGTGGGCTTCTCGGGCGTGGTTGGCGCCTTGTTGCATCCGGCTAGTAGGGCGCCGCCGACGAGCAGGAGCGCCATCGCCGGGAAGAACGATGATTGTCGATCGTTCGATGCTCTTTGAGACATGGCTTAGCCCCCCAAATCCAAGCGCCCACTTCCCCTGGCCCTGCACCAGGATCAACAGCAGCTCACTCCAGAAATAACCCGTTCTGGGATAACCTAGAGTAGGATTTAGCGGAAGTGCCTCACATCGAAGGGGCGCTCATTGCCGTCATCTGTTTTCACGGAGAGGCATCAGGAATTCATTGCGTTCCTAATTGCCGCCCGTAAGGCGGCGCCCATCACTCAGGTCGAACTTGCTCGTCGCCTTGGTCGTCCGCAGAGCTTCGTATCGAAAGTTGAGCGCGGCGAGCGGCGGGTGGACGTGATCGAGTTCTGTCAGCTTGCTCAAGCGCTCGGCTATGATCCGGCGAAACTGCTCGCCGAATTTCTTTCCGCAAACGCTACATCAGTTTAGACGAGACGCCTGCTCGTCGGCGGTCGCCTGCCTCGCCCTCGACATAGCTTCAGTAAATGTCGGCTATGGGTGAGAGCGAGAAGCTTTTACGGCGAACAGCCGGCCGCTGAGGCCGTCACGCACATGGTTGGGTTGTGATCGGTGTAGACGTGACTCATCGCTGACGTTGGGAGTGTCTGCTGACGGCACCTCTGACAAGCCCCCTAGGGGCGGGACTGGCGGCCATCGCGCTCGGGACAAAATGGTTGGCGCGTCCGGTCGGCGACGACCGCAGACGTCCACCAGACGCAATCGATGAAAGGCACTAAGTGAACGAGAGCGCCGCGAGACGATAGGCCATAGCTTGCGTGCTTACGCCGTAGCGAGAAGCGAGCGCATGCATGGCGTTGTCGTCCGTCAGGTCGATAAAGTGTTGCTCGACGTCCGCCCGAAGCCATTTCGCGGGCATGAGCAGATCCGCCGCGAAGGCGTTGGCCTCGATCTCCTCGACGTCTTCAGCGGTCGCCGAGCGCCGGTCGCGAAGATTGACACGGAAGCCTTCGTCGACGTGGACAGGCTGACCCCGGTGCAAGACTAGGTGGCCCAGCTCGTGCGCGATGGTGAAGCGCTGGCGCTCGATCGAATGGTCCTGGTTGACCACGATGACGCGGCGCTCACCGTCGCGGTAGAGAATGCCGGAAATGTCGGGTTTCAGCTCATAGGTGCGGATTTCAGCACCCAGCGTCGTGGCGACCAGATTCAGGTCCACGGGGGGCTGAGAGAACAGCCGTATAAGATCTTCGGCACGGCGGCGGCCGCGAACATAGCTCGGGCGGACCCGGTCGGCTGCCGTCACGACGCCTTCACGGTTTCAGCCTGCAGCGCGGCGACGACAGCCGCGACGTCATCGCGCAGCGGTTCGGCCGCCTTCGGCAAGACATCCGGAATCAACGCCGTTGGCGTGGACTCGAGCGCGTTCGCAATTTCGACCATCTGGTGAAGGAGGACGCGCTGGCGGCCCTTTTCGATGTTCGTAATAGACGTCCGGGAAAGGTCGACGCGCTTGGCGAGCTCTTCCTGAGTGACGTTTTTCTCTTCCCGAAGCGCGCGAACGCGACTGCCGAAGAGCCGGTAAAGTTGATCATCCATGTGAGAATCTGCTGGCGGTCCCGAACGCCAGTTTACGGCGACCCACTTGAATCCGCAAGCATGACGTTTGTGAGCCCAACAGTTTGTAATCAGAGAAATCCAGAAAGTTTGTGACATTGACATCACCAGTTTTCCGAGTCACCGTCCCTCCAACGCTGTTTAGGAGGCCGACATGGCTGATACGAAGACTGAAGACCGCGAGATCCTGTTCGCCCTGGAAGGGGAGCGTAAGCCGCTCAGCCTGGCGCTGCCGGCCGACGCGACGTTCGCCCACCTGATCGAAAAGGTGCGCGTCGAGATGGGCCGCGTCGAAATCGAAGACGTGCTCTTCGAGGACGAGGACGAGGCGATCGAGCTGCACCACGTCGTGTTCGAACGCATCGTCGTTGACGAGTTCAAACTGGTCCACCTCGCCGCGCCGGGGAAGATCGCTGTGACCGTCACGTTCAATGGCGACGCCAAGGAGCACGACTTTCAGCCCAGCGCGACGATGGACAAGATCGTCCGTTGGGCGATGAACGCTTTCCACCTCGAAGGCGACCCGTCCGACTTCCAGCTCAAGCTGGGCGAGGACCTGCTCCCGGCCGGCGAGCACCTGGGCCAGGTCGCCGAGGGCAAGAAGAAGGTTCGCCTGGCCCTGGTCATGAAGATCAAGCCGCAGGGGTAAGACCATGGACCGTTCGGAACAACTGCTGCGCGCCGACCTTCGGGGCGCGGCCTTCCGGATCGGAGCGTATCGGGGGCAGTGGGAGTTTGTCCGCCTGCTGTTCCCCTACCTCTGGGTCCGCATTCCCAAGCCGCTGTTCAAGCCGGGGCCGGACTTCTTCCTGCTTCGGATCGATTGCTCGGGCTACCCGGGGCCACTGACTGCCCAACTCTGGGACGCGGTGAAGGATCAAGCCCTTCCGGTCGAGCAGCGTCCCTACGGCGCCACTGGCGTCCTGACCGCCTTCTCGGCTTGGTCGGCATGTCTCTACCACCCCATCGATCGCCTGGCCCGAGATCACTGGCCCGGTCAATTCGACGACCAGGCCTGGCGGCCTGGCGCCGACATCGTCTCCTTCCTCGAGGTCGTCCATGCTCTCATCCGCGATCCGGCATACGTACAATCTTCTGCACCCTCCGCGTCGGCTGAACTGCCCTCGGAGCCTTTGGAGGAAGATGCTTCAGACGTTGCGTGAGCGTGGGCAGGGACGGCGCGAAAGCGGCGGCTTCCTGCTCGGGCGCAGCGTCGAGGGCCGTCGATACGTCACTGACTTCATCGCCTACGACGATATCGATCCCAACGCCCTGCAGGGCATCATCGTGTTCGACGCCTCCAAACTCGACGCTCTGTGGGCGCACCTGGAGCGCGAGGGACTGGAGGTCGTCGCCGACGTGCACACTCATCCAGGCGGCTACAGGCAGAGCGGCACCGACCAGGCCCATCCGATGATACCGCGGCGTGGTCACTTGGCGATGATCGTCCCCAACTTCGCCGACCGCGACTACCGGCCCGGCGAGATCGGTCTCTACGAATACCAGGGGCGCGACGGCTGGCGCGACCACAGCGCCCTGGGCCCCACCTTCCTGCGCCTGGAGTGGATCTCGTGAACGCTATTGTCCATGATCGCTCGGCCCAGCTTCTGATGGCCGTCGATGGTCTCGGCTACGACGAGGCGCGCTTTCGCCTCGAACGCGCCGCGCTTGTAATTGACGGCCCGCCCGACCTTGATGAGGCCCATCAGGCGCTCCTGCTCTCTGTGGTCCGCTGCGGTGTCCGCATGTTCAAGGCGGGCGTTTTCCTGGGCGAGGGTCTTTCGGGCCGGATCACCATCGGACTTGAGCGTCCCGCCCGTCTTCGCCGCGCGCTTCAGGATCTCGGCGCCCAGGTCCAGACCGCGCCGTTGGATGCAGCGCGGCTCTGGATCGGCGCGGATGATGGTCACGGCGCGCCTCAGCTTCGGGCGTGGGTCGATGGCTGGCAGGCGGTGATCAGCCCACGGCCAGCGGAGGACCCGCCCCGCACAGGCAATGTCCTGGCGGGCATGGCCGCCGGAGGCCTGGCGGTCGCCGAGCTCTTCCGCAAGACCGTCCTGGCCGACGTTCGGGCGTGCCGCCGCCCGCAGGCGCTCTCGGTGTGGGGCGCGAACGAACCCGAGATCGCCAAGATCACGCGGCTGCCGCGTCACGCGTGGCTGCTGGGACTGGGAAACCTTGGTCAGGCGACGTTGTTTGGGCTGAGTCTGCTGCCCTGGGACGATCCGGGCGAGGCCACTTTCGTACTGAACGACGCCGACGTCGTCGGCCCTGAAAATCTCTCGGTCCAGATCCTGACCACGCCGGCTTGGATCGGGCGGAAGAAGGTGCGCGCCGCCGCCGAGTGGATCGAGGCGAGGGGGTTCAAAGTCGTGCTGGACGAGCGCCGCTTCATCGCGTCGACCCAACCTGGACAGAACGATCCACGCATGGCGCTAGTGGGTGTCGACAACCTCGACGCCCGGCGCTGGGCTGCGGCCAGCGGCTTCGACTTGGTCATCGACGCCGGGTTGGGCGCCAGCGGTCCGGAAGCCTTCGATATCCGCCTGCACGCTTTCCCGGGGGCTCAAGACCCCGCGGCCGTCTGGCCCGAAATCCAAACGGCGGGTCGTAAACTCCCGTCGTCGCTGGCGGCGCTGGTCGAGCAGGGGCGGCTAGACATGTGCGGCGCCATGACGATCGCCGGTGCCAGTGTCGGCGTGCCCTGCACCGCCGTTGTCGCCGCGGCGTTGCAGCTCGGCCAGGCCTGCCGGGCGCTCGAAACCGGCAGCTGCGCCGATCGCGTCGACTTGAGCCTAGCGGACCTTCCACGGGCTTCGTGGCGACAGATGCCGGCGGCGCTCTATCGAGGCCCGGCGGTCCTGGCGTCGCGAGTGGCCTAGTGCCGGCGGCGGCCCTGGTATGGGGCGGAGGTGTCGTAGGTAATGAAGGTCTCGGTGAATGGGCGCGTGGGGATCAGCATGGGGGCGAGGCGCATCTGCGCCTCGGTGCCCGGGGCGACCTCGGGCGCCTTGTCCGCTTCGCCGTCCTTGTGGTCGGACGTGTCGGCCTGGTCGGCTTCTTCGACACAGTCCAGGTCGCGGTGGATCACCATGCGCGGCATATGCACCAACAGCAGGTCGCTGTTTGGATCGGTGCTGGACGTGGCGTTAACCACCATGTGCCCAAGAACCTGGCGGGCGTCGTCGCCCTCGACTGCGGGCGCGTCCGCCGAGATCAGTTCCGTGACCCAGATGAAGTGGGGCAGTGTGCGGGTGATCAACTCGCTCTTGACCTCCTCGTCGAGGTCGCTTTTCGCAAGATGATGCCGGTAGCGGCCCGCGCTGGTCAGATAGGTACGCCGGATCAGCTTGCCGGTTCGAACAAGTTCGAAGAACGCCTCGACGGCCGAGACATCCGGCGCCTCCTCTTTCAGACGTTCCAGCATCCCAGGGCCGGCGATGTCCACGAAGTTCTTCAGGAAGTCATCGCAGACTGTGTCGGCGCGATCGGCCCGCAGGAAGACCCGCATCGGCAGCGGCACGAACATGTGGGTCACGACGTCCTCCACCGTCAGGATTTTGTCCCCCTCCGTCAGGAGGCGTTCCTTGGGCAGCACGGCTATGTCGGATTGGCGCAGGGGCATCAACCGGTACGGTCCGCGCTGGTCGTCATGAACGATAAGCGCCCGCACGAAGGTCTCGTAGGAGTCGGAAATCTCAGCCGTCGCAGTACGGCTCTCGACGAACCCGACGGCGGTGATGGCATGGCCGGCGTCGGCGCCGATATCGGTCATGGCGACGATGACCGGCACCCCGGAGTCGAGGTAGCGAAGGATCGACGAGGCCGCCAGGCCGTTCGTCTTGACCGGTTCCTTCTTCTTTTTCGCGCCCTTGCCGTTCTGCGGCGCCTTAGCGCCTACTTTGTCGGCGATGGCGACCTGGACCGGGGCATCGGCCTGCTCGCTCTCGCCCACGAAGAAGTCGACCAGGGGCTGGTGGCCCATACCCCGCAGCGCCCTGATGATGTGGATCGGGTTCAGCCCGCTGGAGCCGGCGGGCAGCGATCGACTGAGTTCAGCGTCGGTGGGCGTGGTGGCGAGTCGGGTGATCTCGGCGATCGAATGCCATGGCGTCCTGCGGTGTCGTTCATGGACCGGCCGGTCGGCCATCCAGATCGACGCCTGGGCGCAGGCCCCAAGGCGTTCATCCTGCTGGATGAAAGGGGCGGCCCCCTTCAGCTCAAGACCTGCGCCCAGAAGGTGGGCCTTGAAGTTCGCGCGCGCAGCGCGGCGGACGATCAAGCCATCGCCCAGCACCGGGAAGGGCAGAACCGTCTTGCCGATTGGCCCTTGGGAGATCGGGCGCAAAACGACGAAGCCGATATAACCCGCCTGCGCCAGCTCGGCTTCCTGTTCGTGGAGCGGCTTGTCGAGCGCCGGCGCGACTTCCTGTTCGAACAGATGGATGCGTTTGGTGTGCCGGGGATAGGCGCGAAACGCGCCAGCGTAGAAGTTCAGGTAGTCGGACGAGTAGTCCTTGTCGATGTAGGGCTCTTCGACGACGGCGTAGGTCGCCTTCAGGTCGAGGGCGTGTTG
Source organism: Caulobacter segnis (assembly GCF_023935105.1). Lineage (NCBI taxonomy): Bacteria > Pseudomonadati > Pseudomonadota > Alphaproteobacteria > Caulobacterales > Caulobacteraceae > Caulobacter > Caulobacter sp. RL271. Next base: position 5,548,659 of record NZ_CP096040.1, read on the forward strand.
AACAACCGCCTCAGCACTCTCCTTGGACTGGGCGCCGGAGAGCAGTTGCTTCAGAATTTGAGCGCCCGTCGGACTGAGCGCGATTCCTACGAGACGAACGTGCATCAGCGACGCTTAACAGCTTCGCCGCGAATCGCCAATCAGACGCTGTTATCGAAAAGCAAAGGTGGTTGCGGTCGTCACGACCCGGCTAGCTCGTTTCTCGGCGCGCCTGATCTGATCAAGTGCGCCCTGGGAAACAAATCCCTCGAAGCCGAGTGTGCGCAAGTCGACTGGACGACGCTTGGCCGATTTGCGTTGGGGCGTGAGTTCGCGAACCGCGTTTGTCTCAGACACGACGTACCCGCCTCCCGTGTGCAGATTGGATGAACTCATCGTTCGGCATCCCTGTCAATCTGCGCGATCACGGCGCGGTGTTTGCGCCAGCTTCGCGAGAAACTCAACTGTGCTCCCCAAGAAAGTGCTAACAGCGCGGGCGTTCGCGCCGATTTGTCTCGGTCGCGGCGCCAAGGTCACGCTTGTCAGAGATATAAACATCTTCTAGGATGTTTGTATGGCAAACAAGGTTTCAAGTGCGCCACTGTTCGGATCACCAACGTCTAACGACGTCGAAGCGATCCAACGGCACATGCGCGAGTTCTCGGCGAGAGTCGCCAGGAACGAGAAGCGTGCGCGTAAGCTGCTGGAAGATGCGGGCGCGATTGCCCCTGCTAAGGACGACGCCGTCCAAGGCGGGTGAGGCGTGCGTCGTTCCGGGGCCGGCTTCCTACTAGGCTATCACGGATGCGACGCGACGGTCGCCGAGCAACTGCTCGAGGGCGTGCCCTTCGAGATCAGCAGAAATCCATACGACTGGTTGGGCTGGGGCGCGTACTTCTGGGAAAATGACCCAGAGCGCGGCTTGGATTGGGCGCGGCTGATGCAGGCGCGCGGCGCGCCCATTACGACGCCAGCCGTCGTTGGCGCCATCATCGATCCTGGGCTCTGCCTGGACCTCACTACGCAGGCGTCCTTACAGGTCATCCGAACCGCCTATGACGTCGCCAAGCAACTGACGGAGGGCCGCGGCGAGACGTTAATCGAGAACACCGACACATTCCGTCGGGAGCGGGACTGCGCGGTTCTCAATGTCCTCTACGAGTCGCTGCCGGAGCCGAAGTTTCAGACGGCTCGTGGTATTTTCACAGAGGGCGGCCCGCTGTACGAGGGCGCGCATATGATGTCCCGGACGCACGTCCAGATCGCCGTCCGAGATCTGTCGTGCATCAAAGGTGTTTTTCGCGTCGCGCTCTGACGCTTCCGTGCGACGGAAAGCGACCCTGAACGATAGCCTGTCAGCTTCAGGAAGGTCAGGTCCTTGGACGTGTGTCGAGGTCGGCTTCTGACGCCGACCTGGCGCTGGGGGCACCCGTTTGGGATTTCTCGATCGCCGCGTGGCCCGCCATCGCCTGCACCGTACGAAGCTTGACTGCTTGACCACGCCGGCGCGCCACCGATCTAAGGGACATGGCTTCTACATCCTATACTGTCGCCGAACTTGAGCAGATCGCCGAGCGCCTGGCCCCGGATCGGCTGTTTTTGCGGACGCCTGCCGCGGCTGTTGACGCTGACATCAAGGCGGCGCTGGGCGAGGTTATCTTCCGTCACACGGCCGATCCCCGTCGGCGGATGGAAACCTCGAATACATCCTGCTCCTGATGCACCAGGCGTTGGCGCTCGACTCGTCAGCCTATTTAGCGAAGGTGTTCCTGCCTTGGGTGCAGCTTCGCAATCGCACTGCGGCGGCGCGGGCGCGGCTCGGGAATGAGTTTGAGCGCATGACTGCGTTCAACGATGACCCCGCTAAGGGTGCCGAACACGTCGCAGTCTCCATCTACCGGCCAATGGTGGCCGACATCTTCGACCCCTACCTGACGCTGCTCGTCGGCACCTACCAAGTCCTCGATGGGGCATTCGACTCCATCGAGATCAGCAACTTGGGAGCCGGCGAGCGGGGCAAAGCCGAGCAGATCGCCGCGCGCATCCGTCGCGGGGGCGGTCCAGGCGAACTCCTGCACGGGTATGATCCGTTGGTGCGCAACGCCCTCAGCCACGTCGGCTCGGACGGCTTGATCGTCGAGGCGACAGAGATCGTCTTCCGCAATATCAAACGGGGGAACCCGCCGGTCGTCGAGGCTTGCCGCTGGACGCATGACGAGCTCTATCATCGCACCATGGCGATGATGGAGCTGGTCTCGTCGATCGACGCGGCGATCGAGGTCTTCGGCGTCGACTGCGGGGACCTGCTGGCGGAGGATCCACACCTTCGCGGAACTGTGGTGGACCGGACCTTGGACCGCGAGCGCCGCGCGGCTCTTCGCGCCGAGGGCCAAGCGGTTCTGGAGGTCATCCGGGCTAACCCGGACCTTGGTTTGCAACAGAAGTTGGCGGCCCTCGGGGCCTATTACGCCCAGCAACTGGCGGTGAACCGGATGGAGCCGGCCAAGGTTGCGGTCAACGGCGATACCAAGGCTTTGGCGTGCAGGGTCACAAGCCTCCCACCGATCGACGCGGCAGATGAGGCGGCCTTCAGGGCGCGGGTTTCCGAGTTGATCCGCTACTGCGTCGAGGCGCGACGTATGTATGGCGACTTGGCCGAAACGTTTGTCGCAATAGAGGAAGCCAATGGGACGATCGTCCGGTCGGTCGTGCTTCGCGCCGCATCGCTCGACGACTACATTGGCGAGGACGCCGGACTGGTGGACCTACTGCAAGAGGCGGTGATCGCTCAAGGTGGCGACCTTTTGCGAATCCAGTTCGACGAAGCCGAGATTCGGGCTGCTGAGGATGGCCAGCTTGGACTCCGGTATCCGCGCCGGGGGCGTCCGGAAAACTAACAGATCGCTCCATTTTCGCGGGAGCCCAGGACTGTCCAGTCGGCGGCAATGCGCGTTTTCGGAGGCAAACTTCACTTTGCTCAACGGCAAGGCTTCGCCGATTGCCACTAGAACTCAGCGGCCCTGCGGCAAGGTCGGCTTCCAGGCAGGGTACCAATGTCCGTTATTGGCGCGACGTCGAACAGAGGCGCGATTATTTCTGGGAGTTAGAAGCCGCCCACCTCCGACGGCTTCCAACATTCGAGCGCCGTCAGTGGGACCCATTCAGCCTCTGGAACGTCGCCTCGTAATCGCCGGTCTCGGCGAAACGCAGCTGCTTGACCCGCTCGACGAGGATTTCGCCGCGCGGGGTGTCACCCCGTTCGATCAGGTCCAAGACCTCGGTCGTATAGTCGGCCAGCGGCATGGAGTTGGGGTTCTCCGCATGGCCCGGCATCAGGTCGGTGGCGACGGCGGGCGGCGCCAGCTCCAATACCTCCACGGCCGTGTCGCGGAGCTGATGACGGAGCGATTGGGTCCACGAATGCATGGCCGCCTTGGTGGCGTTGTAGGTCGGGGTCGCCGCCAGCGGAATGAAGGCCAGGCCTGAAGTCACGGTGATCACTGTCGCCTTCGGCTGGGCGCGCAAGTGCGGCAGCAGGGAAGCTGTCAGCCGGATCGGACCCAGGAGATTGGTCGTGATCGTCGCGTCCACCGTCGCCAGATCGAACGGTTCGGCCGTGAGATCCTCGGCCTTCATGATCCCGGCGTTGAGGATCACCGCATTCAGGCCTGGATGGTCCTTGACGATACGGGCGCCGAAGGCGGCGACGGCCGCTGGGTCCTCTACGTCAAGCGTCGCCCAGGCCATGCCGGGATTGGCGGCCGCAGTATCCCTCAGCACGCTCTCACGGCGCCCGGCTATGATGATCTGATTGCCGCGGGCATGCAGGGCCTCGGCCAGTGCGCGGCCGATGCCGGTGCCGCCGCCGGTGATCAGGATGGTGTTTCCGGTGATGTTCATGATCTTCTCCAAGGGGATGCCTAAGCGCGGGAGATCAGGTATGGGTGTCACTCTCCATTGGAAAGTAGGCACCGAAAGTCGCCATACTTACCCAGCAGAAAGAATTTGGAATGGCGGCGCCGCCACCGGCCAGAATTACAAGCCCTGAAACGGGCGAGGTCGCCGATCCTCGGGTCGAAGCCCTCGTCAACCAGGTGATCGGCCGGGTCGCGGACAAATGGACCATGCTGATCCTGGAGGTCTTGGCCGAGCATGGCGAGACCCGCTTCACCCGTCTTGGCGAACGGGTCGGAAACATCAGCCAGAAGATGTTGACCCAGACGTTGCGTCAGATGGAGCGCGATGGGCTTGTCGTCCGGACGGTCCACCCGGTGATCCCGCCCAAGGTCGAATACCGGCTGACAGATCTGGGGCTGACCCTCGCAGAGGCCTTTTGCGGCGTTTGGGTGTGGGCGGAGAAGAATATTGAACGCATTGAGGCCGCACGTGCGGCCTTCGATGCACGAAGGGCATGAGTGGCGCCGCCGGCCCTTTGGTGCCCAATCGCATGGTCTGACGAGCGGATGCTTGTTACCTCCGTCGCTTAATGTCCAGTTCTTGGAGCGACGCCAATTTCTCCTTTTGGCGCGCACCGGCCCGAGGGCGCGATTCGGCATTGGCGAGAGCCGGCATTTCTCAAAAGGAGAAGGGAAGTGGTGCCGCCTAGGTGACTCGAACACCTGACCTACGCATTACGAATGCGCCGCTCTACCGGCTGAGCTAAGGCGGCCCACGCACCCCGAAGCAGCTGCCCCGGAGCGAAGGGAGCGCCTATTTAGCGGCGCGCGAGCCACTTGCCAAGCGCCGTCTTGCACCAGAATTGCGACGGGGCGCAGGACCACCTTCCGGCGGGTCCGGAATCGGCGGTGCGTCGAAGACGCCGGGGTCGTCGGGAATGGGCATCAGGGCGCCGCCCGTCTCGGCCGCACGGATGAACGGGGTCGACTCCGCGTAGTCCGAATAGGCCTGGGGCAGTTCGGGCAGGTCGTTCATCGTCCGCTCGCGGCGCTCGTGGCGCGGATGGATGAGCTGACCGGTCTCGCCGTAGCTGCCCACCAGGCGGGCCCAATCCTCGCGCTGGTAGGCGAAGGCGCGGCCTTCCGGGTCGAGATCGGACCAGTCCGGTTCCTGCGGCGCGTCGATACCCCGGGCGATCCACGCGCGAGCCTCGTCGGCCTCGCCGTTGGCGGCGGCCACGCGGGCCATCAAGCCAGCGAAACGGGCGGTCGGAGCGTCCTGGTCCAGCAGACGGGCAGCGGCGCGGGCGGCGATGGGGTCGCCGCCGATCAGTGCGCTCTCGACCCGCAGCATGCGGCTTTCCCGCGCCTCGGGCCGCAGGGCGGCCAGGGCGGCCAGACGCTGGGCGCGAGCCTTGGGCATTTCGTTGGTCTTCAGGTCGCGATAGGCCAGCCACAGGGCCGGGTGCGGCTCGGCTTTCCAGGCGCTCTCGATCAGCTGGCCGGCCTTGGCGGCCTTGCCGTCGTCGGCCAGCAGGCGGGCGGCCATGATCACGCCGGGGGCAAAGTCAGGCTTCAGCTTCACCGACTGGGTCGCGAAATCCAGCGCCTGGGCGCGGGCCTTGGGATCGCTCGCCTCTTCCAGGCTGGCGGCCGAAGCGGCCAGCAGGGCCGCGCGGCTGCGTTCGGCCACGACCGGCGAGACGATCTTGCGCTCCAAGGCGCCCTGGACAAGATTCAGCGCCGCGGCCCAGTCGCCGACCTCAAGCCGCGCCTCCAGCAGGGCTCGCCAGGCCCAGCGGGCGGTGCGGGCCAGGCCGTAGGCGGTTTCGGCGTGGCGGACGGCCGTCAGCTTGTCGCCCTCGGCCTGGGCCGCCTGCATCAGCCCGCGCAGGCCGGCCAGGCGCATCTCCGGGAAACCCAGCATGGCGTTGTAGGCGCTCTTGGCCGCGCCGAGATCACCAGCGGCCTCGGCGGCCTGGGCGGCCAGCACCCGCACCAGACCCGGGGCGTCCTCGGCCAGCTCGGCCGACTTCTGAGCCAGGCGGCGGGCCTCGGAGCCATCCCCGGCGGCGACCGCCAGGAAGCCACGCGACAGCGCTTCGATCGCCTGTTTGCGCTTGGCCTCGGCCCGGGCGCGGGCGGCGCGGCGCGGGGCCTCGACGACCCAGATCACGCCCCGCCAGACCAGGGTGAACATCAAGGCCGAGAACAGCGTCAGCAGCGCCGCGGCGGCGGCCGTCATCTCGATCCGCCAGCCCATCCATTCCAGCGCCGCGCGACCGGGCTCACCGGTGAGCGCCAGGACGCTGACGGCGACGGCCGCGACGAGGAAGAGAGCGAAGGCGACGCGGGTCATGGCGCGACCTGAGGCGTGACCGGGGGCTCGGCCGGCCGCTCCGCGCGCGAGACCCGGGACAGGCCCGCCAGGGCGTCGGCGCGGATGGCCGCGATATGACGATCGATCTCGATGCGGCGGTTCGCGGCGTTGAACCAGGGCGCCAGGACTTCGCGCGCGGTGTCGGGCAGCAAGTCCAGCGCCAGGACAGCGCCCTCGACGTCGCCGTCGTCCAGCAGGGCCTGGGCCCGGGCCAGCATAGCGTCGGGCGTCGATCCCGTGGTCGAACCGACGTGACGGATCGAGACGATCCGGGAGAGCGCGTAGCGGATCCGCGAGAAGAGGTCGGCTTCCGGTCCCGGATCGCGGGCGGCGCTGGCCGCGCGGCCGGCCAGATTGACGAACTGCACGGCCAGGCCCGCGCGCGTCGGCGCGCCGCGTTCGGAGAGGGCCTCCAGCGCCCGCAGGTCCGGCGAAGGCGGCAGCACCCGCTGCAAGCCGGCCAGCTCCGGGGCGAACGGACGCGAGGTGTCGGCGGTCTCGGCCAGGGCAGACACGGCCAGGGCGGCGGTGGCGGCGTCCGTCACGCCTTTCTGGCTGCTTTCCAGCGCGCTGATTCGGCCGTCGAAACGCTCGACGTCGGCGGCCGGCGGGGCCTCGGCGGTCGCGCCGCTTTCGACCGGCAAGGCAGAGCCGGCGGCGACGCGATCGGCGACCGGGCGCGGGCTGGGCGTGGCCGAGACCGCGCCAGCGGCGGGACGGGCCTTGGGCGCGAACAGGGTCGGGCCGTAGTGGGCGACGGCGGCGCCCAGGCCGATGCACAGCACGCAGAGCAACAGCCAGATCCAGACGCCCGGTCCCATCACCCGTCGGCGAGCGTAGAGCGCCGGATCGCTGGGCGCGACGATTTCAGCGGGATCGGGAGCGGCGTTCATGGTCCATTCGTGCCCCACCCCGCCGCATCGCGCAACGTCGCGCCTAAGCTTTGAGCAGGTCCAGCAGCGCGGATTCGTCCGGACGCGGCGCGAAGGTCACAGACCCGGGTTCGATGACTCCGGTCAGCGGCGCGGCGACGGCCTCGGACAGGCATACGGCGCGCAGACCGTGCGCGTTCCTGCCGCTCAGCAGCCGCGCCAAGATCCGAGCCGCGCGCGGAGAATGGAGAAGCACCGTGAACGGCGCATCCAGGCGCGCCAGTAGGTCGGCCGACGGGACGCGCTCGACCGTCTCGTAGACCGTGGCGCCTTTCGCCATCACGCCGCACCCGCGCAGCAGGCCGACGAGGTCGCCGGCGGGCTCCCTGGCCCCGGCCCACAGCACCGGTCCCGCCGCGCCGGCGGCGATCAGAGCGCAAAGATCCTCGACGTCGCCGTCGGCGCTGGAGACGCCGACAAAGCCTACGTCCTGGGCCGCCTTGGCCGTCGCCCGGCCCACGGCGAAGACCGGCAGCCCGCGCGCGTCCGACAGGCGCGCGAAACCCTCGACGCCGTTGGCGCTGGTGAAGGCCAGGGCCGCGACGTGGGAGAGATCAAGCTCGGCGTTCAGGAATTCCACCGCCAGCAGCGGCTCGACGATCGGCATGAAACCCAGGGCCGCGACGCGCTCGGCCGTGGCCAGGGCGCCGGGGCGGGCGCGGGTGATCCAGACCGGCGCGCCCTCTTCCATGGTTCTATTCCGGCAGCAGGATGGCGTCGCCGCCCTCGACGCGGACCTCGGCGCCGAGCGTCAGGCCCAAGGCCCGCGCCTCGCCGACGTCGTCGGCGCCGGTCAGCATCAACTCGCCCTGGCGGCGGAAGCGTTGCGCGCCGTTCGGCGTCAGGGCCTCGACGATCAGGGACAGGCGCGAACCAGCCAGCACCGCGCGGGCGCCGATAGCCGTGCGGCAAGAGCCTTCCAGGGCGAACAGGGCCCCGCGCTCGGCGGCCACGGCGATCGCGGTGTCGCGACAGCGGACCGCGTCCAGCCACGCGGCGTTCACGTCCTCGGCCCGGGTCTCGATGACCAGGGCGCCCTGGCCCGGCGCGGGCGGCGCGGCGTCGGGATCCAGCCAACTCTTGGTCAAATGACCCAGACCCAAGCGGTTCAGACCCGACTGGGCCAGCAGGATGGCGTCGGCCTCGCCGCGCTCCAGCTTGGCCAGGCGAGTGTCGACATTGCCGCGCAGCATGACGATCTCGAGGTCGGGCCGCACGTGCAGGGCCTGGGCCTGGCGACGCAGGGACGCGGTGCCCAGGCGCGCGCCCTTGGGCAGGTCTTCCAGCCGCTCGCAGACGTGGCTGATGAACGCGTCGCGCGGATCTTCCCGTTCAGGCGTGGCGGCCAGGACGAGACCCGGCGGCAGCTCGGCGGGCATGTCCTTGAGCGAATGGACGGCGCAGTCGATGCGGCCATCCAGCAGGGCTTCCTCGATCTCCTTGGTGAAGAGGCCCTTGCCGCCGATCTCCATCAGCCGGCGGTCCTGGATGCGGTCGCCGCTGGTGACGATCGGGATCAGGGGCGCGGCGGCCTCGATCTCGTCCTTCGAAGCGCCCGCCGGGACGCCGAGCGCATGCGCGATACGGGCCTGCATGAGGCCTGATTGCGCCAGGGAGAGCTTGGAGCCGCGCGCGCCAATGCGGATGGGAGGTTGCCGGGACACGGTCGGAACGTTACCTGCGGTGATGAAATTCCGTCTTCGCTGCTACAGGAGCAGTGGGAAGCCCGCAACCTGATGACGCCCCCTACGCAATCCGCCCTAGTCATTCTCGGCCTCGAGACCAGCTGCGACGAGACCGCGGCGTCGGTCGTGCGCCGCGAGCAGGACGGAACGGTCACGGTGTTGTCCTCGGTGATCGGCACCCAGTTCGAACAGCATGCGCCATTCGGCGGCGTGGTGCCCGAGATCGCCGCCCGCGCCCACGTCGAATCCATCGACGCCATCGCCGCCGAGGCCATTCGCGCCTCGGGCGTCGGCTTCGACGGCCTGGACGGCGTGGCCGCCACGGCCGGTCCTGGCCTGGTCGGTGGCGTGATGGTCGGCCTGGCGTTCGGCAAGGCCGTGTCGCTGGCGCGCGGCGTGCCGCTGGTGGCCGTGAACCACCTGGAGGGCCACGCCGTCTCGGCCCGCCTGGGCGCCGACATCGCCTATCCCTTCCTGCTGCTGCTCGTCTCCGGCGGCCATTGCCAGTTGCTGGAAGTCGCCGGCGTCGGGGCCTGCACGCGCCTGGGCACCACGATCGACGACGCGGCCGGCGAAGCCTTCGACAAGATCGCAAAGTCCCTGGGCCTGCCCTATCCCGGCGGCCCGGCCCTGGAGAAGCTGGCGGTCGGCGGCGACGCGACGCGCTACAGCCTTCCCCGCGCCCTGCTGGGCCGCAAGGACTGCGACTTCTCGTTCTCGGGCCTGAAGACCGCCGCCGCACGGATCGCCGAAACCCTGACCACCGACGACGAGCGCCGCGACCTGGCCGCCGCCGTCCAGGGCGCCATCGCCCGCCAACTGTCCGAGCGCGTCGACCGGGCGATGAAGCTCTACAAGGAAAGCCACGGCCCCGACGACTTGCGCTTCGTCGTCGCCGGCGGCGTGGCGGCCAACGGCGCGGTGCGCGCGGCCCTGCTGGCCGACTGCGAGAAGAATGGCTTCAGCTTCGCCGCCCCGCCGCTGGCCTATTGCACCGACAACGCCGCCATGATCGCCCTAGCCGGGGCCGAGCGGCTGGCCCTGGGGATCTCCGACGACCTCGACGCCGTCGCCCGTCCGCGCTGGCCGCTGGACGAGGCCGCGGCGCTGGCCAACCCCGCCAACGCATACGGCCGCAAGGGAGCCAAGGCATGAGCTTCAAGCATGTGGGCGTCATCGGCGCCGGGGCCTGGGGCACGGCCCTGGCCCAGGTCTGCGCCCGGGCCGGCCTCCGGGTCACGCTCCAGGCCCGCGAGCCAGATGTCGTGGCCTCGGTCAACGCGGCCCATCAGAACACCGTGTTCCTGCCCGGGATCGCGCTGGAGCCCAGCATCAAGGCCGTTTCGGATCTGGCCGATCTCGCCGACTGCGACCTGATCCTGGCCGTGGCGCCGGCTCAACATCTGCGCGCGGCGCTGACCGCCTTCGCCCCGCATCACAAGGCCGGCGCGCCGATCGTGCTGTGCTCCAAGGGCGTCGAACAGGGCTCGCTGAAACTGATGACCGAGGTGGCCGCCGAAGCCCTGCCGGGCGCGACCATCGCGGTGCTTTCGGGACCCAGCTTCGCCGGGGAAGTCGCGCGAAGTCTGCCCGCCGCCGTCACCCTGGCCTGCGCGGACGACGCCCTGGGTCGCGCCATCGCCGAAGCCATCGCCATCCCCACCTTCCGGCCTTACACGGCCAACGACCTGATCGGGGCCGAGGCCGGCGGGGCGGTGAAGAACGTCCTGGCCATCGCCTGCGGCATCGTCGAGGGCAAGGGCTTGGGCCGCAACGCCCACGCCACGGTGATCACTCGCGGCTTCGCCGAACTGACCCGCCTGGCCGTCGCTCTCGGCGCCAAACCCGAAACCCTGGTCGGTCTCTGCGGCCTGGGCGACCTCGTCCTGACCTGCTCCAGCCCACAGTCGCGCAACATGAGCGTCGGCCTGGCCCTGGGCCAGGGCCTGACCCTGGAACAAGCCCTGGCCGGCAAGGTGTCTGTGGCCGAGGGCGTCGCTTCGGCGCCCGCCGTCCGCGCCCTGGCTCGCAAGGTGGGCGTCGAGGCGCCGATCTGCGAGGCCGTCGCCGCCATCCTGGCCGGCGAGGTCGAGGTCGACGCCGCCATCGCCGGGCTGCTGTCGCGCCCCCTGAAATCAGAAGCCTAAGGTAAGGACCCCCGCATGGCCCTCTTCGTCATCGTCTGCAAGGACAAGCCCGGCGCGCTCGAGACCCGCCTGGCCACGCGCCCGGTCCACCTCGATTACCTAAACGCTTCGGGCCTGGTAAAGGCCGCGGGTCCCCTGCTGGACGACGCCGGAAATCCGATCGGCTCGCTGCTGATCATCGAGGCCGAGGACAAGGCCGCCGTCCGGGCCCTCGCCGACAACGACCCCTACACCCTGGCCGGCCTGTTCGAGAGCGTCGAGATCCAGGGCTGGCGCGTCGGCGTCGGCTCGATCAACGGCTGACTTGGGCGCCATCGTGCGCACGGATCCCGACAATCCCGCCCGCCCCGCGCCGGGGACGGTGCTCTGCGCGCTGGACGAGGTGCCCTCGCCCGGCTCGAAGGGTTTCCGCTGGCGCGAGGGCGATGCGATGTTCGCCGGGTTCGTGGTCCGCAAGGACGACCTGGTGGTCGGCTATCTGGACAGCTGCCCGCACGCCGGCTGGCCGCTGGCCGGGTTCGCCGGCCGCTACCTGACCCGCGAGAACGACCTGATCCTGTGCGCCGGCCACGCGGCCCTGTTCAAGATCGAGGACGGGGCCTGCGTCGCCGGCCCCTGCCCCGGCGACAAGCTTTTCGCCTGGCCGGTCGCGGTTCGTGACGGCCAGATCGTCGTCGCCTAGAAGCGCCGACATAGGGCGCGACGTTATGTCGCCTGCCCGACCCGGTCACGGTTAAGGGCCGTTAGACACCTGATCCAGCATCCTTCTCCCGAGATTTGCGGCGCGCCGCGCGGGGGGAGACATCGACATGGCGTCCTTGGGTCAGAAAGTCATGGGAGCGGCCGCTGGCGCGGCTCTGCTGTGCGCGGCCACGGCTGGCACGGGCCTGTGGGTGGCGGTCAGCCTGGACAACGCCCTGACCCGCGCCGAGGCCTCGGCCAAGATCCTTCGCCTGCACATGCACGCCGACATGATGCACGACGCCCTGCGCGCCGACGTGATGGGCGCGATCATGTCCGCCGACCCCGCTCTCGGCGTCGATCTGAAGGCGGTGCGCGCCGACCTCACCGAACACACCCAGGCCTTCAAGGCCGACATCGCCGCCAGCGGCAAGCTGGCCGAGGATCCCTCGGTCAAGTCCGCCCTCGCCGAGGTCGAAACGCCGCTGGCCAACTATATCTCGGCCGCCGGCCAGATCGGCGCGGTCGCCGACACCGACGCGGCCGGGGCGCGCGGCAAGCTGCCGGACTTCGCCAAGCAGTTCTCGGCCCTCGAGGACAAGATGGAAGGGGCCTCGGTCAAGATCGAGGCCGCCGCCACCCGTGACGCCAACGCCGCCAAGTCGCTGGGCTTCCTGGGCCAGGTGGTGATGGGCGCCCTGCTGCTGACCGCCGCCGCCTTCGCCGCCGTCCTGATGTTCGCCGCCCAGAAGGGTCTGGTCTCGCCGCTGGTCGAGATCACCCGCGCCCTGCGCCGCCTGTCGGCCGGCGACCTCTCGGTCGTGCTGCCCAAGAAGCGTGGCGAGGACGAGATCGGCCAGATGACCGACGCCCTGCGCACCTTCCACGAGACCGTCGAGGCGCGCCGCAAGGAGCTGGAGGCCGCCGACGTCCGCGACACGCTGGAAATCGAACGCCGCCAGGCCGAGACCCGCCGCGACGAGGCCGAAGCCACCCAGAAGGCGGTCGTCGACAGCCTGGCCCAGGCTCTGAAATCCATGTCCGAAGGCGACCTCTCCCACCGCCTGGAACACCCGTTCCCGGCGGGCTACGAGAAGCTGCGCGTCGACTTCAACGTCGCGGTCGAGAAGCTGTCGGGCGTCATCGCCGCCTCGCTGGACGCCGTGAAGGCGATCCACGGCGGCACGGCCGAGATCACCGACGCCGCCGACGATCTGTCCAGCCGCACCGAACGCCAGGCCGCCAGCCTGGAAGAGGCCGTGGCCGCCCTCGACGAGATCACCAGCACCGTGCGCGTCACCGCCGAGGGCGCCAGCCGGGCCCGCAAGGTCGTCGAGCGCGCTCGCGGCGCCGCCAACGCCTCGGGCTCGATCGTCAGCCAGGCCGTCGAGGCCATGGGCGCCATCGAGAAGTCCTCGGCCCAGATCGGCCAGATCATCGGCGTGATCGACGAGATCGCCTTCCAGACCAACCTGCTGGCCCTGAACGCCGGGGTCGAAGCGGCCCGGGCCGGCGAGGCCGGTCGCGGCTTCGCCGTCGTCGCCCAGGAAGTCCGGGCCCTGGCCCAGCGCTCGGCCGACGCCGCCCGCGAGATCAAGTCGCTGATCAGCGCCAGCACCGCCGAGGTCGGACAGGGCGTCGAATATGTCGGCAAGGCCGGCGAGGCCCTGCGCGCCATCGCCAGCGAGGTCGACCAGATCGACGGCCTGGTCGGTGAAATGGCCGCCTCGACCCAGGAACAGGCGCGTGGCCTGGCCGAGGTCAACACGACCATGAATCAGATGGATCAGGTCACGCAGCGCAACGCCGCCATGGTCGAGGAGACCACCGCCGCCAGCCACGCCCTGGCCCAGGAGGCCACGCGCCTGGCTCAGCGGATGGGCGAACTGCGGATCGCGGGCGAGACGCGGCGGAAGGCGGCCTAGACGCGATCCCCTAGGCCTTCCAGTCCCCCGACTTGCCGCCCGTCTTTTCCAGAAGCCGCACGGTCTCGATGACCATGCCCTTCTCGGCCGCCTTGAGCATGTCGTAGATCGTCAGGCAGGCCACCGAGGCGGCGGTCAGCGCCTCCATCTCGACGCCCGTGGGGCCCGTGGTCTTGACACGCGCCGTCACCGCCAGGCCGCCCTCGGCCGGCTCGACCTCGACGACCACCTTGGACAGGGCCAGCGGGTGGCACAGGGGGATCAGGTCCGAGGTCTTCTTCGCGGCCATGACACCGGCCAGCTCGGCCACGGCGCGGACGTCGCCCTTGCGGCCCGAACCCGACACCGCCAGGGCCAGGGTCTCGACGCTCATCCGCACGAAACCCGTCGCCGTCGCCTCGCGCGCCGTCGCCGGCTTGTCCGAGACGTCGACCATGCGGGCCCGGCCCTGGTCGTCGATATGGGTCAGCTTGCTCACCGTTCGAGAAGCCTCACTTTTCCAACAGTCGGGGCATCAGCTCGACCATGTTGCAGGGCTTGTGCCGGCTGTCGAGCTGGGCGGCGATGACCTTGTCCCAGCCGTCCTTCACCGCGCCGTTGCTGCCCGGCAGACAGAAGACGAAGACGCCGTCGATGATGCCGGCCGTGGCGCGCGACTGCAGGGTCGAGAGGCCGACCGTGGCGTAGGACACCAGGTGGAAGATCACCGAGAAGCCGTCGATCTTCTTGTCGAACAGCGGCTCCAGCGCCTGGACCGTGACATCCCGGCCGGTCAGACCGGTGCCGCCGGTGGTAACGATGGCGTCCACCGTCTTGCCGTCGATCCACTCGCGGACCTGGGCGCGGATCAGCTCGACATCGTCGCGAATGACGGCGCGGCCGGCGAAGTCGTGACCGGCGTCGCGGACCCGGTCGATCAGTAGCTGGCCCGAGGTGTCGGTGCTTTCATCGCGGGTGTCGGAGACGGTCAGGACCGCGATCCGCACCGGCTTGAACGGCAGCTCCGGCTTGATCCCGCCGCCTGGCTTCAGGCCTTCCGACATCGCGTCTCTCCTCGTCCCTAATCCCAGCGCCGCGCGTCGGTCCTATCGCGGTCCGTCGGCTCGATCCAGCGCGCGCCGCCCGGACCGTGTTCCTTCTTCCAGAAGGGCGCCCGGCTCTTCAGATAGTCCATCAGGAAGTCACAGGCCTCGAAGGCCTCGCGACGATGGCCGGCGGCCGTGGCCACGAAGACGATCGCCTCACCCGGCGCGATGCGGCCGGTCCGATGAACGATGTGGACGTCCTGCAGCTGGAACCGGCTGATCGCATCGCGGGCGATCTCGGCGATCGCCGCGTCGGTGAAGCCCGGATAGGCCTCCAGCTCCAGCGCGACCGCCGCGCCCTTCTCGGCGCGGGCCAGGCCCACGAAGGTCGCCACCGCGCCGGTCTCCGCGCGCCCGGCGCAGAAGGCCGTGACGAGCGCGCCCGGCTCGAACGGCTGGTCGGTCAGGGCGACGATCATCCCCCGCTCATCGGCGGCAGGAAGGCCACTTCGGTCGCGACGGTCAGCGCCGCCTCGCCCCGGACGATGGCCTTGTCGACGGCGACCTGGACGCCGGGACCGGCCAGGGCGTCGCCCAGGTCCGGATCGTCAGCGGCCAGCGCCGCGCGCAGGGCTTGAAGGTCGCCGGCCTCGATCACCCGATCGCGCCAGCCGGCCTGGTCGGCCAGGCGCCCGAACAGAAGAACCCGCGCCATATCAGCCGCCGGTGGTCGACATGTGTCGCGCCACGGCCGGACGCGCCGCGGCGATCTGGAAGTCGTGCCCCTGGGACTTGGCCCCGATCGCCGCGAAGATCGCCTGCTGCAGTTGGGCCTCGGTCGCCCCGCCCCGGATCACCGCCCGCAGGTCACTGGCGTCATCGCGACCGAGGCAGGTGTGCAGCGTGCCGGTGCAGGTCAGGCGCACCCGGTTGCAGGTGTCGCAGAAGTGGTTGCTGAGCGGGGTGATCAGGCCCAGCCGTCCGCCCGTCTCGGCCACCCGCGTATAGCGCGCCGGGCCTCCGGTGGCGTGGTGGATGTCCTCGATCGTCCAGAAGGACGACAGGTCGCGGCGAACGTCCTTCAGCGACAGGAACTGATCGGTGCGGTCCTGATCGACCTCGCCCAGCGGCATGGTCTCGATCAGGGTGATGTCGCAGCCACGCGCGTGAGCCCACTGGATCAGCGCGGGCAGTTCGGCGGCGTTGTCGTGCTTCAGGGCCACGGCGTTGATCTTCACGCGGATCCCCGCCGCCAGAGCCGCGTCGATCCCGGCGATCACCCGCTCGAGGTCGCCGCCGCGCGTCAGCTTGCGGAAGAGGTCGGGCTTCAGGGTGTCCAGCGAGACGTTGATCCGCCGCACGCCGCATCGGGCCAGATCGCCGGCGAAGCGTTCCAGCTGGGTGCCGTTGGTGGTCAGGGTCAGCTCGTCCAGCGCGCCCGAGCGCAGGTGGCGCGACAGGCCGGCGACCAGGTCCATGAACCCCTTGCGCACCAGCGGCTCGCCGCCGGTCAGGCGCAGCTTGCGCACGCCCAGGCCGACGAACGCCGTGGCCAGGCGATCCAGCTCCTCCAGGGTCAGCACCTCGGCCTTCGGCAGGAAGGTCATGTGCTCGGACATGCAGTAGAGGCAGCGCAGGTCACAACGGTCGGTGACGGAGACGCGCAGATAGGTGACGGCCCGCCCGAAGCCGTCGATCAGGCGGGGCGGCGCAAGGACCGCTTGCGCGGGGCTATCGTCATAAGGCGTCATGTCCGTCCGTTAGAATAGGCGCTGGAGCCCATGACGCAAAGGGATACGACGCAAAGGGCGGCGCTGGGCGCCATCGTCCTGGCCGCCGGCCGGGGCGCGCGCTTCGGCGGGGGCAAGCTGACGGCGCCGCTGAATGGCGCGCCGCTGGTGGCCGGGGCCTTGCTGACCGCGTTCCTGTCGCCGGCGCGGCGGGTCTTCGTGGCGATCGGGCCCGATCCCGCCGTGCGCGAGGCGGTCGAAGCCACGGCGTCTCGGATCGCGGCCGCCGACCGCCTGACCCTCGTCCAGGTCGAGGACCCGACCGAGGGCATGGGCGCCTCTCTGCGGGCCGCAGCCCAGGCCCTGCCGGACGACGCGGCCGGCGCCTTCGTGCTGCTGGGCGACATGCCGTCCATCGACCCGGAGACTCTGCAGCGACTGAGCCGGGCCTTCGAAGGCCCCCTCGACCTCATCGCCCCGACCTATCTGGGCCGGCGCGGCCATCCCGTCCTGTTCGGCGCGACCTGGTTTCCGGCGCTTCGCGCGCTGTCCGGAGACGAAGGCGCCCGCGCCCTCCTGGAGAGCGCGGGCGCCCAGCTGACGCGGATTCCCGTCGAGGATCCGGGGATCCATCTTGATGTGGATCGCCCCGAGGACCTCGCCCGCGCCGTCGAAGGCCGCTGAAACCCCACGCCTCCCGCCCCGGGAGGACACGGCGCGACCTTCACCCAGCCGATGGTGTTCAGTGCGGAGGGGCGTCCTTTCTCAGGATGGCCCGCTTGATCTCGGCGATCAGTTCTAGCGCGCCGCCGGAGTCGCCACGCTCTTGCAGCGCCGCCAGCCTGGGCAGCAGGATCGTCAGGATTCGGCGGTGATCCTCGCCGACCATCGCGAAGGCGCGCCGGAACTCGGCGATGTCCTCCTCGTCGGCGATCGCGTCGAGGTCAGGGTCGAACAGCGCCTTCATCGGCCTGTCTCCGGGCCCGGACCGTCAGCCAGATGGCGACGATCAACTCCACGACCAGGATGTAGCCGAGGATGTTGTAGGCGAAGACCTTGAAGTACGGATCGAGCTCCTGATCCGCCATGCCGACGAACGGCGTGACGACCATCACCAGCGCCAGGCCCGCGATCATCGCCGACCAGACCCGCCGCCACCGCAAGGAGATCCAGGTCAGAACCAGGAACGCGTTGCTGTCGACGATCGTGAGCGGCAGGTTCCAAGGCACGTAGGCCCCGGTTCGCGTCAGGGGCGAGATGCCCCAGAAAAACATCACGGCGAAGGCCGTCACCTTCAGCGGCCGGTCGCCCAGCCAGAGCGCCACGCCGCAGACCGTGAAAGCCACCACGTAGAGAGCATAATCGAGCACCAGATAGAGCACGTGCGGGATCCGGCGTGAGCGACAACGGCGAGGTCCAGAGCGACGTTGGTCGCGCGGCCGTTTCGGATGATCGGGCGTCGAGCCTTTCCATGCAAAATAAATCCTTCGGCGCGGCGCGGGCCGTGCGTGGGGTGGGCGCCGCCGGTAAGGGAGAGGCGAAGACCAGCGCGGCTAGAAGCGCCAGATCCGCTCGACCGCCTTCATGAACTCATGGATGCTGATGGCGGTGATGGCCATGAGCGCGGTCGTGAGGGCGGCGCTCGCCAGAATCAGCCCCAGCCATTGCGGCGGGCTCATCCGGTGGCGCCAGTCCTGCTGGGTGGTCACCGGACGGTCATCGCCAAGGATGGCCACGACGAGACCCTCTAAAGCCGTCCGCTGGCGCGGCGCCACCCGGTTCGCCGAGGTCGACGAGACGTCGGATTCGACTGTTGTCCTGAGCCCATGGCTGACTTCGATCTCTCCCTGACCGCTTGCGATCTCCCGATCAGGAAGCGACGCCACGGCAAGCGGGGCCAGATCGTCTGACTGCCTACGGTAGTCATTACCGGGGTCCCCACCCTCCCAGGCCACGAAGGCCAGGGCCGCGTCGCGTCGGCTCAGGCCCGACAGGCGACGGCGGGCGCTCAGCACGTGCATCTCGACGGTCTTGGGCGACAGGCCCAGCGCGCGCGCGATCTCCTTGGACTGGAGATGCGCGGCGATCAGCCGGAGAATCTCCCGCTCGCGAGGGGTAAGCTTGTCGAAAGCGGCACTGACGCTCTGCACCATGCCGCTAAGATGGTCGGCAAAGCCGCTATCGTCTAGCGTGCGACAGTTGAACTTTCACCGATCAGGTTTCCGAGCGGACAAACGGCAGTCGCGTGGTCGGCGTCCTGTTCAGCGCGAACAGGGCGTTGGCGACGGCGGGACCGATCACCGGCGTCCCCGGTTCGCCCACGCCGCTGGGCGGATTGCCCGACGGGACGATGTTGGTCTCCACGGTCGGCGCCTCGTTGATCCGCAGCACGCGGTAGCGGTCGAAGTTGCTCTGCTCGACCTTGCCGTCGGTCAGGGTCACCTCGCCGAACAGCACCCCCGAAAGGCCGTAGCAGGTCCCGCCTTCCATCTGGGCGGCGATCTGGTCAGGCGAGATGGCGACGCCGCAGTCGATGGCGGTCACCACGCGGCCGACGCGTGGAACACCATTCTCCAGCTTGACCTCAGCGACCTGGGCGACGACCGAGCCGAAGCTCTCGTGCACCGCCACGCCACGTGTCCAGCCGGCGGCCGCCGTCGGTCCGGCCCTCTCGACGGCCAGGTTCAGGACCGCCAGATGCCGGTCCGCCCCGGCCTTGGTGTAGAGGGCGCGGCGATAGTCGACCGGGTCCTTGCCCGCCTTGGCCGCCAGCTGGTCGATCGTGTGCTCCATGGCGAACGCGGTGTGGGTCGCGCCGACCGAGCGCCACCACAGCACCGGCACCCCGACGTCGGGCAGGGCCACCTGGGCGTCCACCACGGGCGTGGCCTTCAGATAGGGCGAGCCCGCCGTACCCTCGATCGCCGTCTGGTCCGGCCCCTTGCCGGCCGGCATGGGCGAACCCTTCATGATCGACTGACTGACGATCCGGTGGCGCCAGGCCGCCGGATAGCCGTCCTTGTCCAGTCGAACCTTCACGGCATGGACCGTGAGCGGCCGGAAGTAGCCGGCCCGCATGTCGTCCTCTCGGGTCCAGACCAGCTTCACCGGCCGACCCTTACCGACCTTCTTGGCGATATGGACGCACTCGGCGACATAGTCGGACTGGAAGTTGGCGCGACGGCCGAACGAGCCGCCGGCGTACAGCGTCTCGATCTCCACCGAACCCGGCAGGCAGCCGACGATCTTGGCGGAGGCCAACTGGTCCAGGGTCTGGCCCTGAGACCCGAACACCAGCTTGACCTTGTTGCCGTCCACGGACGCCACGCAGTTCATCGGCTCCATGGTGGCGTGGGCCAGATAGGGGAATTCGTAGGTCGTCTCGAAGACGCGCTCGCCCTTGGCGGACTCCAGGCCCGAGGCGTCGCCACGCTGGTCGAACGGCTCCCACTTGGTCTGCGTGTTCTTGCCGGCCGCGACGTCCTTGAAGAGCTGGTTGATGGCGACCGACCCGCGCTTCTCGGCCTTGTCCTCGTCCCACTCCAGCTTCAGCGCCTCGCGGCCCATGCGGGCGGCATAGGTGTTCTGGGCGACGACGGCGACACCGGTCGGGATCTCGAAGACATCGACCACGCCAGCGACCTTCTTGGCGTCGGCGGCGTCGAGGCTCTTCACCTTGGCGCCGAACAGCGGGGCGTGGGCGACCACCGCCGTCAACATGTCGGGCAGACGGACATCCTGGGTGTAGCGGGCCGTGCCGTCGCTCTTGGCCTGGGAGTCCTTGCGGCGAACGCGGTCGGTGCCGATCAAGGTGAAGGTCTTGGGATCCTTCAGCCTGACGTCGGTCGGCGGCGGGACCTTGGCCGCGTCGGCCAGCAGCTCGCCGAAGGTCGCGGTCTTGCCAGAAGCATGGGTCAGGACGCTGTCCTTGACCGTGATCTCGCCGACCGGAACGTTCCACCGGTTGGCGGCGGCCTGGACGAACATGGCCCGCGCGCCGGCCCCGGCCTTGCGCAGTTGATCCCACGAGTTGGAGATCGCCGACGAGCCGCCCGTCAGTTGCGCGCCAAGGGCGCCGTTGGCGTAGAGCTTGGCGTTGGCGGGCGCCTGCTCGACCTGGACCTTCGTCCAGTCGGCGTCCAGCTCCTCGGCGACGATGGCCGCGAGGCCAGCGTGATTGCCCTGGCCGAACTCGATGTGCTTGGAGATCACCGTGACCCCGCCATCGGGCGCGATCTTGATGAACGGCCCGAACGCGCCGACCTCGACCTTGGAGCCGGCGCTCATCAGGTCGGCCGGCGAGCAGCCGACCAGCAGGGCGCCGCCCACCAGGGCGGAGGCGACGACCACGTCGCGGCGGCAGGGCTGGGCCTGGGCCAGGTCCTTGGGATTGACGGGAGCGTTCATCGGCCGGCTCCGCGATGGGTCGCGCCCGAGGCGGCGACGATGGCTTCGTCGATGTCGGCGTGCGGTTGGCCCTGGGGCTGACCGGTGTCAGCCGCGTCCTTGATCGCCGCCCGAATGCGCTGATAGGCGCCGCAGCGGCAGATGTTCCCGGCCATGGCGCTGTCGATGTCTTCGTCGGACGGCTTGGCCTTCTGGGCCAGCAGGGCGCAGGCCGACATGATCTGTCCCGACTGGCAGTAGCCGCACTGGGGCACGTCATGGCGCACCCAGGCCTGCTGCACCGGATGCTGGCCGCCGAGGCCCTCGATGGTCGTGATCTTGGCGGTCCCGACCGCCTCGATCGGCGTCACGCACGAGCGGATCGGCTGGCCATCCAGATGGACCGTGCAGGCCCCGCACTGGGCCATGCCGCAGCCGAACTTGGTCCCCGTCAGGCCCAGCTCGTCGCGCAGCACCCACAGCAGCGGCGTCTCCGGCGCGGCCTGCACCGAGGTTGGCTTGCCATTGATGTCCAGGGTCACGGCCATGCGCCCTCGCCTCCCACCGAAAGAAGGGACGCGCCGCGTCCCGCCGAGACCCGAACCTAACACCGTTCACACTGGGCTTGGCCAGAGGGTTTTCGGGCCAGAGGATTTCGAGCGGGGGCGGGCGCCGTCCGCGAAACCCGCTATGCTGCGTTCGCCTTGGCTTCGGAGACCTCGTCTTGCGCCGCGTCCTCGTCCCTCTCGCTGTCCTGGCCGTGACCGTCGCCGGCTGCGCCACCGTCGCTCCGATGGATTCAACCGACGCGCCCATCCGCTACGCCTGCAAGGCGGGCAAGCGGTTCACCGCCGCCTACGCCCTGCACGGCAAGCGCGTCGTGGTCAGCGCCGGCGGGACGACCCGGACGTTGAAGTTGGCCCGCTCGGGGTCCGGGGCGCGCTACGCGGCCGGCGACGCCGAGATCTGGAGCAAGGGCGCGGACGCCACGCTCAAGGGCTTCCCAGGCGGCCCCTACGCCGACTGCCGGTCACAGTAAGCTTAAGAGGGACGACACGTTGGATTCCTTTCCCGCCTACTTCCCCCTGGCCGGCCGCACGGTGGTGATCGCCGGGTCCGGCGAGGCCGCCGAGGCCAAGGCCCGCCTGTTCCAGGGCTCGCCCGCCACCGTGATCCGCCTGGACGGGACCGAGGCCCATCTGCCCAGCGCCTATGGCGGCGCGATCCTGGCCTTCATCGCCAGCCCAGACGAAGCCTTCGTCAGGGCCGCCGCCAGCGCGGCGCGAGCGGCGCGGGTGCTGGTCAATGTCGTCGACCGGCCCGAATTCTGCGATTTCAACACCCCGGCCGTGATCGACCGCGGCGAGGTGGTGGCGGCCGTGGGCACCGGCGGCTCGGCCCCGGTGCTGGCGACCATGCTGCGCAACGACATCGAAGCCCAGGTGCCCGAGGGCACGGGCCGCGTGGCCGCCCTGCTACGGAAGTTCCAGGCCGAGGTGCGCCAAGCGCTGCCGGTCCTGCACGAACGCCGCGCCTTCCTGCGCGACGCGGTGACGGGCGAGGCCGCCGAGGCCGCTCGCGCGGGCGACATGGACCGCGCCGCCCAGCTGTTTCGCGAGGCCCTGGCCCGGGGCTCGGCCCGCAAGGGCGCCTTGCGCTTCATCGCTGGAGAGGGTCCGGCGGACCTGCTGACCCTGCGCGCTGTCCGGGCCCTGGGCGCGGCCGACGTGCTGGTCCTGGGCGCCGACGCCGATCCGGAGGTCGTGAGGCTGGCCCGTCGCGATGTCGAGCACGTCGACGCCGGGCAGATCGACGCCGACCGCCTGGTCGAGCTGGCGCGTGAGGGCCGGCAGATCGTGCGACTGCTCACCGGCGCGCCGGATCCCGCCCTGGTCGCCGCCCTGGAGGAGGCCCAGGTCTCCGTCGAAACGCTGCCCGTCGCCCGCTAAGTCAGCGACCGGTTCTTGGTCTCGGGCAGCAGGAAGGCCGTGGTCAGAACGCTGATCAGGGTGAAGGCGACCGGGTACCAGAGGCCCGCATAGATGTCGCCGACCGCCGTCACGATGGCGAAGGCGAAGAACGGCACGAAGCCGCCCACCCAGCCCGTGCCGATGTGATAGGGCAGCGACAACGCCGTATAGCGCACCCGGGTCGGGAACAGCTCGACCAGGCAGGCTGCCAAGGGTCCGAACAGCGCCGTGGCGGCGATCACGAAGACCAGCAGCACGCCCAGGATCAGCGGCTTGTTCATCCGCGCCGGGTCAGCCTTGGCGGGATAGCCAGCCTTGGCCAGAGCCGCCTTGATCTGTCCCTCGACGGCGGTCTTCACGGCCTTCACCTCGGCCTTGGACAGCCCCGTGGCGCTCCGGGAGGCGATCTCGACGCCGCCGACCTTCATCACCGCCGTCGTCCCGGCCGGGGCCATCTCGTTGGCATAGGAAACGCCGGCGTTGGCCAGGGCGCTCTTGACGATGTCGCACGAGGTCACGAACGCCGCCTTGCCGACGGGATCGAACTGCAGCGAGCAGTCCTCGGGATCGGCGACGACCACGACCGGCGCCTTGGCGCTAGCCTCGGCCAGCGCCGGGTTGGCGGCCTTCTCCAGCACATGGAAACCGGGGAAGTAGAACAGCAGCGCCAAGGTCATGCCGCCCAGCATCACCGGCTTGCGGCCGATCCGGTCCGACAGCCAGCCGAACACGACGTAGAAGATCGCGCTGATCGCCGTGGCGGTCATCATCAGTTCGTTGATGGTGACCGGATCGACCTTCAGGAACTTCTCCATGAAGGTCTGGACGTAGAAGAAGGTCGTGTACCAGACCGCCCCCTGGGCGCACATCATGGACAGGAAGGCCAGGATCACCAGCTTCAGGTTCTTCCACTGGCCGAAGGCTTCGGCATAGGGGGCCTTGGAGGCCTGGCCCTCGGCCTTCATGGCGGCGAAGGCGGGGCTCTCGGTCAGCTTCATCCGCATCCAGACCGAGACGCCCAGCAGGCCGATCGAGACCGCGAACGGGATGCGCCAGCCCCAGGCGTCGAAGGCCTCGATGCCGACGGCGGCGCGGGTGATCAGGATGACCATCAGCGCGCCGAACAGGCCGAAGGCGGCCGAGGTCTGCACCCATGACGTCGACCAGCCGCGCTGGTTCGGCGGCGAATGCTCGGCCACGTAGATCGCCGCCCCGCCGTACTCGCCGCCCAGGGCGAAGCCCTGCACGCAGCGCATGACGATCAGCAGGATCGGCGAGATGATCCCGGCCTGCTGGTAGGTCGGCAGAAAGGCGATGGCGAAGGTGGCCCCGCCCATCAGCAGCACCGTGGCCAGGAACGCGCCCTTGCGCCCGGCCTGGTCGCCGATCTTGCCGAAGACTAGCGCGCCCAGCGGCCGGAAGGCGAAGCCCACGCCGAACAGGGCTAGGGCGGCGATATAGCCCGCCGCGTCGGGCAGTCCGGTGAAGAAGGTCTTGGAGATGACCTGCGCCAGGCTGCCGAAGATGAAGAAGTCGTACCATTCGAAGGCCGTGCCGGCCGACGAGGCCGCGACCACCGTGCGCATGGATGCGCCTTGCTGACCCTCGCCGGCCATGGACTTCCCCCGTGTTTCGCCCTGCTTAGCGTGCTTCCCGCCAAATGGGGAGGGCTTCGGGGAACAGGGTTAGGCGACGGCGCCGCGCGTGTCCGTCCCGGCCTGCGACAGGCGGACGATCTCGGCGACCAAGGCGGCCGGGGAAATCGGCTTGGCGGCCACTCCGTCCATGCCGGCGGCGCGGTATGAGGCTCGCTGATGGGCCATGACATTGGCGGTCAAGGCGATGATCGGGGCGCGGGCGGCGGGACCCGGCAGGGCGCGGATGCGGCGGGCCGCCTCCAGCCCGTCCATGCCCGGCATCTGCACGTCCATCAGGATGAGGTCGAAGGCGCCGTCGCGGGCGGCGTCCACGCCAGAGGCGCCATCGTCGGCCACGCTGACGGCCGCGCCCAGCTGCTCCAGGATCCTGCGAGCGACCAGCTGGTTGGTCGGATTGTCCTCGACGACCAGCACCTTGAGGCCGTCCAGCAGGTCCTCGGCATGAGCCGGGGCGGCGTCCGGAGCGGCGGCCGGCGGCGCGGCGATCGTCAGGGTGAAGGTCGAGCCCTCGCCCGGCGTCGAGGTGAACGAGACCTCGCCGCCCAGCATCTGGGCCAGCTTGCGGGTGATGGCCAGGCCCAGGCCCGAGCCTCCGAAGCGGCGCGTGGTGCTGGCGTCGGCCTGTTGGAAGCGTTCGAACAGCTTGTCGTGAGCCTCCAGCGGCACGCCGACGCCGGTGTCGACGACGTCGAAGACCAGACGCGGCTTCCCGCCGCCCGGGGCCCTGCGGAGCCGCACGGTCACCGAGCCCTTCAGGGTGAACTTCACCGCGTTGCCGATCAGGTTGAACAGCGCCTGGCGGACACGGGTCGGATCGGTCTCGATCCAGCCCAGGTCATCGGCGAGATCCAGTTCCAGACGCAGGCCCTTGTGCGTGGCCTGGCCGGCCAGCAGGCGGGCGACACCCCGGACGAGATCGCGCGGATCGACGGCCTCGCGGTTCAGATCCAGCCGACCAGCCTCGATGCGCGAGATGTCGATGACGTCGTCCAGCAGGGTCGACAGCATTTGGCCCGCGGCCAAGGCCTCCCCCAAGAGGTCGGCGCTGTCGCCGGGGGGCAGCTCGCGCTTCAGCACGTGCATCACGCCCAGCACCCCGTTCATCGGCGTGCGGATCTCGTGGCTCATATTGGCCAGGAACTGGGCCTTGGCCTCGTTGGCGGCCTGGGCCGCGCGCTCGGCGGCGACCAAGGCCAGCTCGGCCTTCTTCTTCTCGTCGATGTCCAGCATCAGGCCGAACGCCTTGCGGGCCCGACCGCCGGCGTCGCGGCGCACGTCGTGGAACACCCGCACCCAGCGCGCCTCGCCGCCGGGCGACAACACCCGGACGTCGCATTCGTGCGCGCCCCACTCGCCCGTCGCCCGCCAGGTGGCCGCCGCGGCGTACAGCTGGTCGCGGTCCTCCGGGTGGATCATCGGCCAGACGGCCTCGCGGACGTCGTCATAGCCGACCCGGCGGCCCAGCATGCGGTGCAGTTCGGGCGAGCCCCAGAAGCTCTGGCCCTCGTGGTCGATCTCGTAGACCCCGGCCCGCGCCGCCCCCAGGGCGACCTTCAGCCGACGGGCGTTGATCCGCGCCTCGCGCCGCGCCTTGGCCAGGGCGGTGACGTCGTCCATGTAGGTGATGACGCCGACGATCTGGCCGGAGATGTCGCGCCAGGGCCGAGCCTCCCAGCGGTACGCGCGCTCCACGCCGTCGGCGTCCTGCAGGCGGTCCTCGCGGCGGGCGACGATCTCGCCGGCCAGCGCCCGGCTGACGGCGGCCACGAAGCGGCGACGGCCGCCATGGGTCAGCTCCGAGAGGGTCTTGCCGATCACCTGGACCTCGGTGGAGCGGAAGATCTCCAGAAAGCGCGGACTGACCAGTCGCAAGCGCATGTCCAGGTCGTAGACGGCCACGGCGAACGGCGCGTCCTCGACCAGGCGCCGTGCCCGGCGCTCGCTCCAGATGGCCTTGTCGCGGCTGCGGGCCACGTCGGTGATGTTCTGCGAGATGCCCTTCAGCGCGTGCAGGCCGCCCGGCCGGGGCTCGACCCGATAGGTGCTGCGGAAGGTCTGCCAGCGACCGTCGTCGCCGCGCAGCCGGAACTCGATCGTTCCGCCCTGCCCCGTCAGAGTCGCCTGGCTGAAGGCCGCGTGCACGGTCTTGCGTTCGTTGTCGGGCAGACGGGCCAGGAACTGCTCGGCCGTGGACACGTCCGCCGGCGTCAGGCCCAGCAGGGTCAGGGCGTCCGGCGACCAGTCGATGCGCTCGCCTTCGGGCTCGTAGCTCCAGACCCCGACGCCGGCGGCCTCGGACAGCAGCTCGCGGGTGCGACGGGCGGCCTCCAGCTCTTCCCGCGCCGCGACCTTGGCCGAAGCGTCGTGCAGCAGTCCGACCCGCTCGCCGTTGGGACCCAGCCGCCCCTGACCCTGCAGCCAGATCCACGCCCCATCCTTGCACCGGATCCTGAGCTCGGTGACGGTCGAGCCCGTCTCGGTCAGCCGGCGGCCCATGTCGATGAGTTCGGCCTGGCTGTCGGGATGGGTGAACTTGAGCGTCGGCTGACCGATCGTTTCGTCGCGGCTCCAGCCGGTCAGGGCCGTCCAGGCGGCGTTGACGGTGATGAAGCGGCCCTCGGGCGAGACGACCGTGAACAGGTCGCTGGCGTTGTCAAAGAACCAGCGCGCCGCTTCCGCCTCGCCGAAGGGCGAGGGCGTGGGCTTGGCCGGATCGGGGGTCGACACCTTGGGCATTCAGTCTCCGCGAGGTTGGGCGGATCGTGCAGTGCAACCGTAAACAGAGGGTTCGCGAGACATACCGGCGTTCCCCGAAACGTCACGGCGGCGACGTCTTCAGACCTCGGACCATTGCCGCAGCAGGTTGTGATAGACGCCGGTCAGCGAGAGGATCCCCGGGCTGTCCGGCGCGACCTCGCGGGCCAGGCGCTGGATGGCGACGTCCATGTCCAGCAGGATGGTGCGCTTGGCGTCGTCGCGGATCAGGCTCTGGATCCAGAAGAAGCTGGCCGTCCGCATGCCCCGGGTCACCGGGGTGACATGATGCAGGCTGGTGCTGGGGTAGAGGATCATGTCCCCCGCAGCCAGCTTGACGACGTGGTCGCCATAGAGGTCGTTCACGACCAGTTCGCCGCCGTCATAGTTCTCGGGCTCCTCCAGAAAGAGGGTCGCCGACAGGTCTGTGCGCAGGGTGCGGCCGCTGACCGGATCGCGGCGGATGGCGTTGTCGACATGGTCCTTGAAGCCCATACCCTCGCCATAGCGGTTGAACATCGGCGGCAGGATGAAGTTGGGCAGGGCCGCCGAGACGAACAGCGGATGGGCGTTCAGCGCCTGGACGATCGCCGCCCCAACCGTGCGCGCCGCCTCGCTTTCCTGGGGCAGTTGCTGGTTGGTCTTGGCCATGGCCGCCTGGAAGCCCGAGGTAAGATTGCCATCGACCCACGGCCCCGCGTCCAGGATCGCCCGGCACTCGGCCACCTGCGCCTTGGTCAGCACTTGCGGGATCTGCAGCATCATGCGGGCGGCTCCTTTTCCTGCTTCGGACTTAGCCGGCCGGGCATTGGTTCCCCTTGATCCGGATCAGGACCCGAAAAGTAAAGCGCCCCACTCGACGCCGTTGTCGAGCGGGGCGCGGACGTGAAGACCGAAAGGGGAGGATCAGTACTTCACGTTGAAGGTCAGGATCGCCTGGCGACCCGGGGCCGGATCGGCGTGGTGCACGCCGTTGGTGCGCACGATGTAGCGCTCGTCCGTCAGGTTCTGGACGTTCAGTTGCAGGTCGACCTTGTCGTTCACCGCCCACGAGGCGAAGGCGTCATAGCGCCAGTACGACGGGGCGTAGATCTTGTTGGTCCCGCCGCCGGCCCCGCCCTGGTTGCCGCCGAAGCTCTTCGACACATAGTACGCGCCGCCGCCCAGCGAGATCGCCCGGGTCACGCGATAGGTCGTGAAGCTGGAGAAGCTGTGCTTGGGCGTGTTGGCCAGCGGGTCGCCCTGGTTGACGCTGGTATAGGCGCCGCGGACCAGCTCGCTATCCATGTAGGTATAGCCGCCGAACACCTGCCACTTGGGCGTGACGTTGCCCGAGAACCCCAGCTCGAAACCCTTGACCTCGACCTCGCCGACCTGAGCGTAGGTGTTGGCGTCGATCTGGATCTGGGCGTTCTTGCGGGTCGTCTTGAAGGCCGCCGCGGACAGGGCCAGCATGTCGTTGAAGACGTTGGCCTTGGCGCCCAGCTCGAAGCTCTCGCTGTCTTCCGGCTCCAGCTGGACCGTGGCTAGGTTGCCCGTGCCGGTCGAGGTGTTGCTGTTCTGGTCGCCCGCCGAGATGCCCGGCGGAGTCGAGGACGTGCCGTACGAGGCGTAGACGCTGGAGCTGGTCGTCGGCTTGTAGACCAGGCCGACCTGGTAGTTCGTGAACTCCCACGAGCCCTTGCGCGGCGTGTAGGTCACCGAGGTGAAGACGCCATTGGCCTGGGTGGTGGCGACGTCGTAGCCCTGGCTGTCGTAGCTGTCGTGGCGCAGGCCCAAGTTCAGCAGGATCTTGTCGCCGAACTTGATGGTGTCGAAACCGTAGATCGCGGCGGTCTTGGAGACGTTGCGGGCGGCCGGAGCGCGGTTGATGACGCCCGTCCAGGCGGCCTTGTCGTCCGGCTTGTAGACCAGGGTGCAATCGCCCGCGCCCAGGCTGGTCAGGGTGGCGGCCGCGATCGTGAAGCCGGTTGGGCAGGCCGCGCCCGAGGTCGTGAAGGTCGAATAGGCGGCGTTGAGGTTTTCCTCGCGGCTGAGCTCGACGCCAACGTCGAAGCTGTGCTCCAGGCCGCCGAACATCTTCTTGCCGTGCACGTCGGTGACGGCCGCGATGGTCTTGGTCGGATTCCAGCGGGTCTTGGTGCCCCGCTTCATCCACCATTGGCCCTGGACGAACTGGGCCGCGCCGCCGTCGCCGGGGTTGGTGACGATGTAGTCGTTCAGCGACTTCGAATAGCGGACCACCTGGCGGACGTTCAGGTCGTCATCGATCTTGTGGTCGATGGCGAAGGTGGCGATGTCCGACTTGGTCTTCTGGTAGTCGCGCGACTTGACGCCATAGAAGCTGCGGCGGTCGACGGCCAGGATGCCCGAGGCCGTGCGCGGCTCGGTCGTCTTGGACATCAGCGGGATGCCGTAGTCGGGCGTCTGGTCGGTGTCGAGGTGGTAGTAGCTGAGGGTCAGCTGGGTGTCGCTGTTCAGGCCGACGGCCAGCGACGGGGCCACGCCCCAGCGGCTGAAGTCGACGCTCTTGCGACCCGGCGTGTTGCCCTGCGTGCCCAGCACGTTGAGGCGCACGGCGACGCTGTCGTTGATGGCGTAGTTCAGGTCGGCCGTGGCCCGCACGTACTCGTCCGTGCCGACGCCGACCGCGCCGCGCGCGAAGCTGTCGGCCTTGGGGGTCTTGGACGACAGGTTGATGCTGCCGCCGCCCGAGCCGCGGCCGCTATAGGCGCTGTCGGGACCCTTCACGACCTCGACCTGTTCCAGGTTGAAGATCTCGCGGGTCTGGCCGCCGCTGTCGCGGACGCCGTCGACGAAGATGTTGTTGGCCGAACTGGAGCCGCGGATGAACGGACGGTCGGCCAGCGGCTGGCCCCCCTCGCCGGCCCCGAAGGTGATGCCCGGCGAGGTGCGCAGGATGTCGGTCAGCGAGGTGGCGGCGGTCTGCTCGATGATCCGCGACGGAATGACCGTCACCGACTTGGGCGTATCGACCAGCGGCGCGGTGAACTTGCTCGAGGACGGGTCGGCCACGCGCTTGGCGTCGATGCGGACACCGGCAACCTCGTTGTTGTCGGCGGAAGCGGCCGGGGCGGTGGCGACCGACGCGGCGGCGTCGACATCAGCGGCGGCGGCGGCGTGAGCCAGGCCCAGGCCGGCGAGACCGGCGACGGCGGCCGCGCTCAGCGCGCGACGGGGCCGGCTCACGACGCCGGCGGAGTTCGGGTTACGCATGAATTGATCCTGTCCCCAGGGAGCGCCGTCGAGGGCGCTCCTGAATTTGCGACGCGTTCTTAGCGATCTTGCAAAGCTGTCGCAATGATAATCGTTCTCAATAGCGGCATCTTTGGCGAAAAGGCGGCGCTTTGTTGCGGAAGGTCTCGCTGACTCACGCCTTCGCCGCTTCACGCGGCTGGCCGCTGAAGAGATGGAAAGGGACGCGGAGCGCCGGCCGCGGCCGGCCTTGGCACGGCGGCGCTTCGCTTGACGCCGGACGCGGCGCGGGTCCCTATCCGCGCCGAATACGGAGTCACGTTCATGAAGACCGCTCTCGCCGCCGCATCCACCGCGCTCGTCCTCGCGTCCGGCGTCTTCCCGGGCGGCGCCCAGGCCTCCAGCCTGAAGTCCTGCGCGGTGCCGCCGGTCGTCACCCCGGCTCCGGCCGAGATCCCGCCGGCCAGCGAGGTCCACGCCAACGTGCCGATCGCGGCCTATCTGCTGGCCCTGTTCTGGTCGCCCGAGGCCTGCCGCGCCGGCATCCCGGAGTCGGACAAGGTGATCCAGTGCCAGAACAACCACTTCGGCTTCACCGTGCACGGCCTGTGGCCGAACGGACCGGACAAGGTCCACCCGCGCTATTGCCGCCCCAGCCCGCCGATGAGCCCGGCGACGGTGAAGGCCAATCTGTGCATGACGCCCTCGCCCTGGCTGCTGCAGCACGAATGGCAGGCGCACGGGACCTGCGACTGGGCCACGCCGGAAGACTATTTCAAGAAGGCCCGCAAGCTGCGCGACAAGCTGAACGTGCCGGACCTGGATGCCGGTTCGGACGGCGTCATGTCGGCCGGCGAGATCCGCAAGGCCTTCCTCGACCGCAACCGCAAGCTCAAGCCCGAGGACCTGAACGTCCGCGTCAACAGGGACGGTCGCCTGACCGAGGTCTGGGTCTGCATGAACCTGAAGTTCAAGTACGCGGCCTGCCGCGGCGGCAACGGCGCGCCGGACGGCGCGATCGTGAAGGTGACGGCCAAGCGCTAGAGGGCGTCTGCTCCAGACCGCTCCCGGCCATCGGCCCAAATGCAAAGCGGGCGGTCCCTTTCGGAACCGCCCGCTCGCTAGGATCTCACTTCGGTGAGCCGGTCACCCTCAGGTGTTGACGGCGTCTTCCGGAGCCAGTTCGGCCTTCTTCGACAGGTCTTCGCCGGTCTCCTGATCGACGACCTTCATCGACAGCTTGGTCTTGCCGCGATCGTCGAAGCCCAGGAGCTTCACCTTGACGATCTGGCCTTCCTTCAGCACGTCCGACGGCTTGGCGACGCGTTCGTTGCTGATCTGGCTGACGTGGACGAGGCCGTCCTTGGCGCCGAAGAAGTTCACGAAAGCGCCGAAATCGACAACCTTCACGACCTTGCCGTCGTAGATCTTGCCCACTTCGGCTTCGTCGGTGATCGACTTGATCCAGTCGATCGCGGCCTTGATCTTGGCGCCGTCCGAGGCCGAGACCTTCACGGTGCCTTCGTCGTTGATGTCGACCTTGGCGCCGGTGGTGGCGACGATCTCGCGGATCACCTTGCCGCCCGAACCGATCACTTCACGGATCTTGTCGGTCGGGATGGTGATGGTCTCGATCTTCGGGGCGTAGTCGCCGACGTCTTCACGCGGGGCGTCCATGGCCTTGTTCATTTCGCCGAGGATGTGAGCGCGGCCTTCCTTGGCCTGGGCCAGGGCCTGCTCCATGATCGCGGGCGTGATGCCGGCGATCTTGATGTCCATCTGCAGCGAGGTCAGGCCTTCGCTGGTGCCGGCGACCTTGAAGTCCATGTCGCCCAGGTGATCTTCGTCACCCAGGATGTCCGACAGAACCGCGAAGCCGTCCTTTTCCAGGATCAGGCCCATGGCGATGCCCGAGACCGGACGGACCAGCGGCACGCCGGCGTCCATCATGGCCAGCGACGAACCGCAGACCGTGGCCATCGAGGACGAACCGTTCGACTCGGTGATCTCCGAGACCAGACGGATCGTGTAGGGGAAGTCTTCCTTGGCCGGCAGCATCGGGCGCAGGGCGCGCCAGGCCAGCTTGCCGTGGCCGATCTCGCGACGGCCGGGCGAACCCATACGGCCGGTTTCACCGACGCTGTAGGGGGGGAAGTTGTAGTGCAGCAGGAAGGATTCCTTGTAGGTGCCTTCCAGGGCGTCGATGAACTGCTCGTCGTCGCCGGTGCCCAGGGTGGCCACGACGATGGCTTGCGTCTCGCCGCGGGTGAACAGGGCCGAACCGTGGGTGCGCGGCAGGATGCCGACTTCGCCCAGGATCGGACGGACGGTGCGGACGTCACGGCCGTCGATGCGCAGGCCGGTGTCCAGGATGCCGCGACGCACGACGTCGGCTTCCAGTTCCTTGAAGATGGCGGCCAGCTTCAGCGGGTCGTAGCCGGCCGGGTTGGTGTCCGACAGGCCGAGGGCCGCGATGGCCTTCTTCTTGGCGGCGCCGACGGCTTCGTAGCGGTCCTGCTTCTTCTGGATCTTGTAGGCGGCGGCGATGTCGGCGCCGACGAGGCCCTTCATCTCGGCCTTCACCGCGTCGGTGTCTTCCGGCTCGAACGCGAAGGGCTCCTTGGCGGCGTGCTCGGCCAGGTCGATGATCGCGTCGATCACGGCCTGCATCTGCTGGTGGGCGAAGTTGACGCCGCCCAGCACGATCTCTTCCGAGAGCTCCTGGATTTCCGATTCAACCATCATCACGGCGTCGGCGGTGCCGGCCACGACCAGGTCCATCTTGCTTTCCTTCAGCTCGTCGAGCGTCGGGTTCAGCACGTAGGCGCCATCGACCCAGCCCACGCGGGCGGCGCCGATCGGACCCATGAACGGGGCGCCCGAGATGGTCAGGGCGGCCGAGGCGGCGACCATGCCCAGGATGTCGGGATCGTTCTCGAGGTCGTGCTGCAGCACGGTGACGACGACCTGGACTTCGTTCTTGAAGCCCTTGACGAACAGCGGGCGGATCGGACGGTCGATCAGGCGGGAGACCAGGGTCTCCTTTTCCGACGGACGGCCTTCACGCTTGAAGAAGCCACCGGGGATCTTGCCGGCCGCGAAGGTCTTTTCCTGATAGTTGACCGTCAGCGGGAAAAAGTCTTGGCCCGGCTTCTGGGTCTTGGCGAACACGGCGGTGGCCAGGACGACGGTTTCGCCCATGGTGGCCAGAACGGCGCCGTCGGCTTGACGGGCGATGCGACCGGTTTCGAGGACCAGCGTCTTGCCGCCCCACTCGATCGTCTTGCGCTTGATATCGAACATTTTTGCTTCTTTCGGTTCCGAAGGACCCATTTCCTTCAGGACGGACAGGGGCGGGCGGCCGAAGGGCGGTCCCGAGATTTCCTCATCCAGTTCGACAGGCGCCCGAAGATCGTGATCTCCGGCTTACATGTCCGGATCACGCTTGGAGCGGATCCGCGACGACCTCTCGTTCCGGCCTGTCTCGAAACGAAGGTTGGAAAAACGTTCGGCCGCCCTACCGGAGCAGGGCGGCCGAATTGTGCCTTAGCGACGCAGACCCAGCTTTTCGATCAGGGACTGATAGCGACCGGCGTCGGACTTCTTCAGGTGGTCGAGGAGCCGGCGACGCTGGGAAACCAGCTTCAGCAGGCCACGACGGCTGTGGTTGTCCTTCTTGTGCGTCTTGAAGTGCTCGGTCAGGTTCGAGATGCGTTCCGAGAGGATCGCGACCTGGACTTCAGCGCTGCCGGTGTCACCCGCGCCGCGGGCGTGTTCGGCGATGAGAGCGGCCTTGCGCTCGATAGTGATCGACATCGGTAAGTCTCCGCTCAGGTGAGTTGGAAGACCCGCACCGGATTGAGCCGCCCGGCGCGCATCTCGCACAGGGCCACCAACCTGTCACCGGACATGGCGGAAACGGTGCGATCGCCGGGCGCGAGCTCGGCTTTCAGCGTTTCCACCTGCCTCGGGAGCAGGACGATGGCGCGTCCCTGTGCAAGCCGGAAGGCGTCTTCGTCGGTCACGGCCAACGCCGGGATGTCGTCCAGCGCGGTCTCGACCGGAAGCAATGCCTCCGACAGCCGGGCCTCATAGCTCAAATTCTCGAGAGTTTCCAGCGATATCGAGGCTGCTTCCGTAAACCCGCCGACCCGCGTGCGGCGCAGCTCGGCGACGTGACCGCAGGTTCCCAGCGCCTTGGCCAAGTCGCGGACCACGGCGCGGACATAGGTGCCCTTGCCGCACTCCATCTCCAGGGTGACGTGGTCAACGTCGGCCGCCTCCACGACCTTCAGGTCGAAGATGTTGACCTTGCGGGTCGCCAGTTCGAACTCGACCCCATCGCGGGCCAGGTCGTAGGCGCGCTCGCCGTCGACCTTGATGGCCGAGAAGTTCGGCGGCACCTGGTCGACCTCGCCGATGAAGGCCGGCAACGCCGCCTCGACCTGCTCACGGGTCGGACGCACGTCGGAGGTCCCGGTGGTCTCGCCCTCGCGGTCCAGGGTGGTGGTGTCGCGCCCCCAGGCGATGGTGAAGCGATAGGCCTTGTCGGCGTCCATCAGGAACGGGACGGTCTTGGTCGCCTCGCCCAGGGCGATCGGCAGGATGCCGGTCGCCAGCGGGTCCAGCGTGCCGGCATGGCCGCCCTTCTGGGCGTTGAACGCGCGGCGCACTCTGGAGACGGCCGTGGTCGAGGTCAGGTCGTAGGGCTTGTCCAGGCACAGCCAGCCCGAAACGGCGTCGCCCTTCTTGCGGCGAGCCATGGTCAGTCTTCCTCGTCGTCCATCACGTCGGAGAGGCGGCGGGTGTCCTGCTGGACGCGCGGATCCAGGAACAGCTGGTCCATATGGGCGGCTGTTCCGAAGCTCTCGTCGTGGATGAACTTCAGGTCCGGCGTGAACTTCATGTCGATCGAGCGGCCCAGGCGGCCACGCAGGAACTTGGCGACCCGGTTCAGGCCCTTGATGACCTCGGTGGTGTCTTCACCCGTAAGACCCGCGCCCAGCGGCTCGACGAAGCAGACGGCGTGCTTCAGATCGGGGCTCATCCGCACCTCGGAGACGGTGACCGAAACGCCGGTCAGCGCCTCGTCGGCCAGCTCCTCCTCGCGGAGGATCTCGACCAGGGCGTGGCGGATCAGTTCGCCAGCCCGGAGCTGGCGTTGCGAGGGACCGGTCAGGGCGCCCTTCTTGTTGTCGGTGTGGCGCTTCATGGCGCGAAGTCCTTGCGGCCCGGCCGGCGGATCGAACGCCGGTGCGCGGGGAAAATCGGAAGGCGGGGTGTCTAGGCTCCTCTCGGGTGAATGTCCAGTGCGCCAGGGTTCCTTGGACAGCTCCTCAAACCCCAGGCAACCAAACACCGTCTTCCCGGCGAAAGCCGGGACCCAGGTGGAACCCACCAGCGTTCGGCGGGTGGCTGTAACGCTATTCGGATCATCCCAAACCGCTCGGGCTGAATCTGGGCCCGGCTTTCGCCGGGGAAACGGTTTTTAGGGTCTCAAGCCCCCACCCGCTCCTTAAAGAACGCGATCACCTTGTCCCGCGCCCTCATCGACCCGCTGTCGGGGACCGAGCGGTGCAGGTGCAGAGTCAGCACAGAGTGCGGGGCCATCGGCTGGCCGGGGGCGGCGTCCGAGTCCGACAGCTCGACCACCTCGACCTTGTCGCCGAACTCGGCCTTCAGGCGGGCGATGCGGGCGTTCGGCACCAGCTTGTCGGAGGTGAAGCGCAGGGCCAGCAGCGACAGGTTCTCGTCCTTGAACCGCTTCTTGGCGCAGGCCAGCTCCGAGGCCGAGCAGTCCAGGCCGCCCGGCTTGTTCAGCGGCAGCGAGGGCTGGGACAGCACCGGCGCCACCACGGCCGGCTCGGTCATCATCGCCAGGGCGAAGCCGCCGGTGAAGCACATGCCGACCGCGCCGACACCCTTGCCGCCGCACTCGGCGTGGACCTGGCGGGCCAGGGCCCGCAGCCAGTCGACGATCGGGCTGGAGCGGCCGTCCTTCAGGGCGACGAACTCGCGGCGCACGCAGACATTCTTCAAGATCTCCCCGATCGCGTAGCCGCGTCCGACCTGCTTGCCCGGCTGGCCGAACAGGCTGGGGCAGAAGGCGGTCAGGCCGGCGTCGGCCAGGTCGCGCGCGAAGGCCAGCACGCCCGGATGCAGGCCCGGCACCTCGTGGATGACGATCACCGCCGGCCCCGAGCCGATGCGGAACACCTCCCGCGTCCAGCGCCCATCGTCGAACTCGAAACGCGTGAAACCCGCCAGAACGTCACCGTTCGACATGCTCGCCCTCCTCGGTCCCATGGGAGGCTAGACCGAGGCCGCGCGGCTGGCGAGATCAGAACGCCATGGCCCGCTCCCACACCGGTCGCTTGGCCGCGCGATCGGGGCGCTCGGACAGGTCGTCCGGCGCCAGCAGCAGACGGATCTCGATTTCGGCCGAGCCATCGGCGGGGGCGGGGCAGCGGCGCACCCAGGCGGCGGCGTCCTCGCGCGAGTCGACGTCGAACACCCAGAAGCCGGCCACGGTTCGACCCTCCGCCGAGACATCGGGCGTCACGCGCGCGCCGCGGGCGGAGAGCCTGGTCCGGTCGGCCACCCGGCCCGGACCAGCTCCGCGTCATAGGCCCGCATGGCCCGGGTCAGCTCCGGACCGACCTCGGCCTCGACCTTCAGCAGCACCATGAACCGCATCGCGCGTCTCCCGTCGCCTCTATCTCTAGGACGCGCGAGCACGGTCGGTTGCGACACCGAAGCTCGAAAAATTCGTCTAGTTCGAGGTGTCGGGGTGCTGGGGACTGTCGGTCCAGTCGACCATCGGGTCGGGCGCGCGGTTCTTGGGCAAGCGCCATTCGCCGCGATACGAGAAGTCCAGCGTGCCGCACAGACGCGCCTTGGCCGGACCTTCCTTGGCGGCCTTGGGATCGTCGCCGAACGCCTGGATGCGCAGGTCGCGACGGATGACGATGGTGCTGAACGACAGCCACAGGCGCGTCGAGCCCGGACAGAAGGCGCGCGTATAGATCTTGCCCTGGGCCGCCTTGGTGTCGACCTCGAACAGCATGGCGTCGGCGTCGACCCCCTGCATGGCCCCGAGTCCGCCGGGGCCCAGGTCGCTCTGGCGGCCGCCGATCAGGCGCGCCTCGGCCGGCACGCCGGTGGCCAGCACCTTGATCGGCCGGCCCGCGCCCAGCATGCCCTGGTTGAACAGGATGGTGACCCCGGCGCCGGTCAGCCGCTTGGCGTCCGGCGAGATCGGGTCATACGAGAACATCCGCGTCTCGGCCCGAACGGCGGAGGTCGCCAGCAGGTTCAAGCCGGCGCTCGCGGCCAGGAGAGCCAGGGCCAAGGCCCCGAAGGCGGCCTTTCTCATCGCTTGAAATGCAGGTTCGCCGCTTGCGGATCGAAGCCTGACAGGCGCCAGGTCGAGCCTTCCTGGGTGAAGGTCAGCATGCAGGGCCCGTCCCTCCTGGCCGCGCAGACCCGACCATCGCCGACCGGACGCAAGGTGCTAGCGATCGCCACCCGTCCCGGGATCGGCCGGTCGGGCGTGTAGCCGTAGTAATTGGCGGCCGCGTGGAAGGTCTCTGGCCGGATCAGCGCCTCGCCGGCCACGTCGGCGATCGGCCCGGCGGCGATGGCGGCCAGGGCCATGACGCCGTTGCTCTGGCCACCGCGCTGGCGGGCCTCGTCGATCAGCCGCGCCTCGATCTGGGCCTTCAGCGCCCGGCGATCGACATGGGCGTCGAAGCGAGCGCGGTCGTTGTCGCGGATGGCGACCAGCAGGTCGTGCACGTCGCCGGCGGCGTCGTAGCGGGTCGCGGTCGCGCAGGCGCTGAGCGAAGCGGCGACGGCGGTCAGAGCGAGGAGAGCCTTGATGCGCATGCCAAATCCGTAGCGCCGGATTGGGGCGATTTCCAGTCTGGCCGTGTAACGCCCAAAGACAAAGGGCGCGGACCTTGCGATCCGCGCCCTTCAACTTTCCGATCTCGCGGTCAGCCCTTAGTCGAGCTGGCGCTTGATCTCCTCGACGGTGAAGCACTCGATCACGTCGCCGACCTTGATGTCCTGGAAGCCGGCGAACAGCATGCCGCATTCCTGGCCGACGGGGACTTCGTTGACCTCGTCCTTGAAGCGCTTGAGGGTCTGCAGGGTGCCCAGTTCCAGGACCACGATGTCCTGACGGACGATCCGGACCTTGGCGCCCTTGCGGACCACGCCCTCGGTGACCTTACAGCCGGCGACCTTGCCGATCTTCGAGATGTCGAAGGCCTGCAGGACCTCGGCGTTGCCGAGGAAGGTTTCGCGCTGGATCGGGGCCAGCATGCCCGAGAGCACGCCTTTGATGTCGTCCAGCAGGTCGTAGATGATCGCGTAGTAGCGGATCTCGACCCCTTCGCGCTCGGCCAGGGCTCGCGCCTGGGCCGAGGCCCGGACGTTGAAGCCGATGACCGGCGCGCCGGCGCCCTTGGCCAGCATGACGTCGCTTTCGCTGATCGCGCCGGCGCCCGACAGGATGATCCGCGCGCGGACCTCGTCGGTGGCCATCTTGTCCAGCGAACCGATGATCGCCTCGGCCGAACCCTGCACGTCGGCCTTGATGACCAGCGGCAGTTCTTTCAGCTTCTTGTCCTGCAGCTTGGCCATCATGTCGGCCATCGAAGCGCCGGCGCCCACCGGGGCCAACGTCTTCTCGCGCTTCAGGCGGATGCGGTACTCGG
The DNA here is from genome assembly GCF_023935105.1 of Caulobacter segnis. Classification (NCBI taxonomy): domain Bacteria; kingdom Pseudomonadati; phylum Pseudomonadota; class Alphaproteobacteria; order Caulobacterales; family Caulobacteraceae; genus Caulobacter; species Caulobacter sp. RL271. The sequence goes on from NZ_CP096040.1 coordinate 5,587,746, forward strand.
TCAGCTCGCGGGCGCGGGCTTCGCTCTCGACCACGGCGATGGCGTCGCCCGGCGAGGGCACGCCGTCCAGACCGAGGATCTCGACCGGTGTGGCCGGACCGGCTTCGGTCAGCTGTTCGTTGCGCTCGTTGAGAAGCGCGCGGACCTTGCCCCACTGGCTGCCGGCCACGACGATGTCGCCGCGCTTCAGCGTGCCGCGGTTGACCAGCACCGTCGAGACGGCGCCGCGACCCTTGTCCAGCTTGGCCTCGATCACCACGCCGTCGGCCGTGCGGTCGGGGTTGGCCTTCAGGTCCAGCACTTCGGCCTGCAGCAGGATGGCTTCCAGCAGGTCGTCCAGGCCGGTGCGGGCCTTGGCCGAGACCTCGATCAGCTGGGTGTCGCCACCCAGGCTTTCGACGACGATCTCGTGCTGCAGCAGCTCGTTGACCACGCGGGTCGAGTCCGAGCCGGGCTTATCCATCTTGTTGACGGCGACGATGATCGGCACCTCGGCGGCCTTGGCGTGTTTGATCGCCTCGATCGTCTGGGGCATCACGCCGTCGTCGCCGGCCACCACCAGCACCACGATGTCGGTGATGTTGGCGCCACGGGCGCGCATCGACGAGAACGCGGCGTGGCCGGGCGTGTCGAGGAACGTCACGCGCTGGCCGTCCTTCAGGCGAACCTGATAGGCGCCGATGTGCTGAGTAATGCCGCCATGTTCACCGGCCGCCACGTCGGTGGAGCGCAGGGCGTCGAGCAGGCTGGTCTTGCCATGGTCGACGTGACCCATGATCGTCACGACCGGGGGTCGCGGCTCCATGTGATCGTCGATGTCCTCGGCGCCGATGAAGCCTTCTTCGACGTCCGCTTCCGACACGCGCTTGACGGTGTGGCCGAATTCGGTGGCCACCAGCTCGGCGGTGTCGTTGTCGATGACGTCGTTGATCTTCAGCATCACGCCCTGACGCATCAGGAACTTGATGATGTCGACGCCGCGCACGGCCATCCGGTTGGACAGTTCCTGCACGGTGATGACGTCGGGAATGACCACTTCACGCGCGACACGGGCCTGTTCGGCCACGCCGCCGCGGCGCTTTTCCTTTTCGCGTTCACGCGCCCGGCGGACCGAGGCGAGCGAGCGCATGCGGTCGGCGGAATCTCCGTCGCCGGCCACGGCCTGGATGGTCAGGCGCCCCTCGCGGCGTTGCGGCGCGCCCTTGACGCGCGACACGGCCTTGTTGGGGGCGTTGGCGGCCTTGCGGCGATCGTCATCCTCGTCCGGACGACGGCTGACTTCACCACCGGGACGCGGCGCCGAACGCATGGCGCGCTGGATCTCGGGCGTAGCCGGCGCCGAGGCCGGAACGCCGGGACGCGGACCGCGCGGCGGACCGCCAGGACCACGCGGGCCGCCGGGGGCCGGACGCGGCGCCAGGGCCGAATAGCGGACGGTCTGCTGCGGACGGTCGCCTTGCGGACGATCCCCCTGTGGACGGTCGCCACGATAGCCGCCGCGGTCGCCCTGCGGACGATCGCCGTCGGGACGCGGACCGCGCGGGCGGTCGCCTTCCGGACGCGGCGCGCGCTGGCCGAAATTGGCGCCGGCGTCGGGACGCGGCGAACGCTGGTTGAACGGACGATCACCCTGCGGGGCCGGGCGATAGGTCGTCGTGCTGGGACGATCGTCGCGGCGGTCGCGGCTGGGCTCGTAGGTGCGGGTCTGGCCGGCGGACGGCGGACGCGAGTCCTGACGCGGGGCGTCCTGGCGCGGCGCCTGAGGCGCGACCGGAGCCTGAGCCACGGGACGCGGCGCCTCCGGAGGCGGGGTCACCGGCGCGGCGGGCGCGGCCGGCGCCGTAGCGACGGGGGTTTGGGCGACCGGCGCTTGAGCGACCGGAGCCGGCGCCGCGGCGGCGCGTTCGGCGGCGGCCTTCGCGGCCGCCTCGCGTTGAGCGGCTTCCTGGGCGGCGCGGGCGCGAGACTCGGCCGCGGCCTGGTCGGCCTGCTGACGCGCCTGGGCTTCGCGAGCGGCGTCGACAACGCGCTGGCGGGCGCGCAGTTCTTCCTGCGAGAGACCGCCGGCCGAACCACCGCCGCCACCCGTCGGCGCGCCGCCTTGCGGCTGCGACGGACGGGGCGCCGGGGCGTCGTGACGACGCTCGGCCGAGGACGGCGCGGCCAGATTGCCGGTCGCGGGCGCATGCGGGCGCGTCCGCTTGGTTTCAACCACCACCGTCTTGGTCCGGCCGTGGCTGAAGCTCTGCTTCACGACCCCGGCGCTCACCGAGCCTTGACGGGGCTTCAGGGTGATCGGGGCTCGTCCGCCGGGTCGGCCGTTTTCGTTCTCGTCGCTCATGCGCTCGCTTGTACTTCCGCCAGGCGGTACCTGGCTAAAAAACCGTGTTTCCATGTGAGAAAGGGGCCTGGACGTACTCCCAGCAGGAAGCGCGTTTCCCGACCCTTCACTCACGAGCGCGACCCGAATAGCCGCGCCCGACCTCAAAGATTCTAGAGCTTTTCCATTCCACCGGAGTGCCCCGGTGAGATGCAAAAGCTCTAGCTTTCCTCACGTCCGTTCGCCGACCATTCGGGAGGCGAAAGCGGGCGGAAGCCTGACAAACGCTCGACATCCTGTGTCCAGCGATCGATGCCGCGCCCGGCGAGGAGAGCGGTGTGTATCACATTCTCCCCGCCCAAGGCCAAACCCAATTCGTCCGAATTGAACGCACCCAGCAAACGGGGCGCTGTCGGGGCCTTGCGGGCGGCGGATAAGATCTTGCGGCGACCATCCTCGGCGCCGTCGGACGCCTCGATCAGCCAGGCGACCTGACCCGTACCCAGGGCGGCGACCACCTTCTCGTATCCCGAGATAATGTTCCCGGCCTTCCGTGCAAGGCCCAGGCTGTCCAGGATACGCCGCGCCAGCAGCAATTCGACCTGGTCGGCCAGGTCCGGCGCGACGGTCAGCTTGGTCTTGGCCGCCCGCGAGAACAGGCCCTTCTTGGCGGCCGTCGCGATCGAAGCCCGATCGGCGCCGACCCAGATCCCCCGCCCCGGCAGCTTGCGGGCCAGGTCCGGAACCACCGACCCGTCCGGCCCCGCCACGAAGCGGATCAGACGCGCCTCGTCGGTCGCCTCGCCCAGGACGATGTCCTTGCGCAGACGGTTGGCTTCGGCGTGGGTCTTGGGTGGGGCGGCTTCGGTCATCAACTCTGCGGCATGAAGGGGTCTGGTCGAACGAACGGCCCCGCGGATCGCTCCGCGAGGCCGTCACGCACGACGTCAGAGGCCCTTAGGCTTCTTCTTCCGAGGCGGCTTCCTCGCCGGCGGGGGCTTCGACGACGGCTTCGCCCTCGTCACCCTCGTATTCGGCTTCGGCCTCGTATTCGGGTTCCGGCTCGTATTCCGGCTCCGGCGGCGCCTCGACCCAGCCCATGACGATGCGGGCGCGCATGATCAGGGCCTCGGCGTCTTCCGGCGACAGGTTGAAGCTTTCCAGGATACCCGGCTCGCGCACGCGCTCGCCGTTCTTGGTCTCGAACCAGCCGCGCATGTCGTCGGGCACCAGACCGGCCAGATCCTCGACGGTCTTCACGTCGCCTTCGCCCAGGGCGACGGCCATGGCTAGGGTCACGCCCTCGACGCCCAGGACCTCGTCCTGCACGCCCAGCTCGACACGCTTGGCGTCCAGGGCGGCGGCTTCCTTGTCGAGGAACTCGCGGGCCCGGGCCTGCAGTTCTTCGGCGGTTTCCTCGTCGAAGCCCTCGATCGAAGCGATCTCGTGCGGCTCGACAAAGGCCACGTCTTCCACGGCGGCGAAGCCTTCGGTGACCAGCAGCTGAGCGATGACCTCGTCGACGTCCAGGGCTTCCTGGAACAGGGCCGTGCGCTCGGTGAACTCGCGCTGACGGCGCTCGCTCTCCTGGCTTTCGGTCATGATGTCGATCTGCCAGCCGGTCAGCTGCGAGGCCAGGCGGACGTTCTGGCCGCGGCGGCCGATGGCCAGCGACAGCTGCTCGTCCGGAACCACGACTTCGACGCGCTCGTCTTCCTCGTCCATGACGACCTTGGAGACTTCGGCGGGGGCCAGGGCGTTGACGATGAAGGTGGCTTCATCTTCCGACCACTGGATGATGTCGATCTTCTCGCCCTGCAGCTCGGCCACGACGGCCTGCACGCGCGAACCACGCATACCGACGCAGGCGCCGACGGGATCGATCGAGCTGTCGTTGGAGATGACGGCCATCTTGGCGCGCGAGCCCGGGTCGCGGGCCACGGCGCGGATCTCGATGACGCCGTCGTAGACTTCCGGCACTTCCTGGGCGAACAGCTTGGCCATGAAGCCGCCGTGGGCGCGGCTCAGCATGATCTGCGGGCCCTTGGTCTCGCGACGGACGTCGTAGATGTAGGCGCGGATGCGGTCGCCGACGTTGAAGTTCTCGCGCGGGATCGACTGATCGCGGCGCATGATGCCCTCGCCACGGCCCAGGTCGACGATGACGTTGCCGTATTCGACGCGCTTGACGCTGCCGTTGACGATCTCGCCGACGCGATCCTTGTACTCGTCGAACTGACGCTCGCGCTCGGCTTCGCGGACCTTATGCATGACGACCTGGCGGGCCATCTGGGTCTGGACGCGGCCGATCTCGAACGGCGGCAGGGCCTCTTCGTAGACCTTGCCGATCTCGGCGGCGCGCCAGGCGCGCTTGGCGATCGACAGCTGCATCTTGCCGATCTCGCCTTCCAGCTCGGCGTCGTCGGCGACGACCTCGATCACGCGCTTCTGCGTCGTTTCGCCCGTGCGCGGGTCGATCTTGACGCGGATGTCGTGCTCGGCGCCGTAGCGGGCGCGGGCGGCCTTCTGCAGAGCGTCCTCGATGGCCTCGATGACGACTTCCTTCTCGATGCCTTTTTCACGCGCGACGGCGTCGGCGATCTGCAGCAGTTCGAGCCGGTTGGCGGCGATACCGATGGCCATGGTCAGTCCTCTTCACTTTCGGACAGGTCTTCGTTGTCGGATTTGATGCGGGCGGCGCGCTGTTTCGCGCCCCGCTCCATCAGGGTGTCGGTCATGACGAGCTTGGCGTCGATGATCCAGGCGAAGGGGAAGTAGACGGTGACGTCGTCCTCGCCCTCGATATTCAGGCCCACCTGGTCGTCCTCGACGCCGGCCAGCTCGCCCTTGAAGCGCTTGCGGCCCTCGGCCACGCGGTCGAGCTCGATGCGGGCTTCCAGGCCGGCATAGTCCTCGAAGTCCTTCAGGCGGGTCAGCGGACGGTCGATGCCGGGGCTGGAAACCTCCAGCGTGTATTCGCCGGTGATCGGATCGGCGGCGTCCAGGATCTCGGAAACGCCGCGCGACAGGCGCGCGCAGTCCTCGACATTCATGTCGCCGCCGCTGCCGTCTTCCTGCAGCGGATGCTCGGCCATGATCTGGAGGCGACGCTGCTCGGCCCCGCCCATCAGGCGCAGGCGGACGATCTCGTAGCCGAGGGTCTCGGCGACGGGATCGAGCATCTCGATCAGGTCTCGGTCTTCCTGCGTCTTACCGCGCACTCAAACTCTCCGGCCGGCCCTGCTGAACAAGAACGGCGCCCAAACAAAAAGCGGCAGCCTTTTGGGCCGCCGCTCGAAAGCGCCATCTAGCGCTAACGGACGATGTGAGATGGTTTATAGGCGAACAGACCCCGGTTGTCGACTCGATCTCGGGAAATCTCCCGAGTCCGACTTCCGCGCCTTGGCAATTCTAGCCTATAAGCCAGCCCGCGCAGGCCGCCTCCCCGCGGACCTCATAAGACGAAGAGTCACAATGGACCTCTCAAAGATCCCGACCGGCGCCAACCCGCCTTACGATCTGAACGCCATCATCGAGATCCCGCAGGGCGGCGAGCCGGTGAAGTACGAGATCGACAAGGACAGCGGCGCCCTGATGGTCGATCGCTTCCTGCACACGGCCATGTTCTACCCGGCCAACTACGGCTTCATCCCGCACACCCTGGCCGATGACGGCGATCCGGCCGACATCATGGTCGTGGGTCCGACCCCGGTGGTGCCCGGCGCGATCATCCGCTGCCGCCCGATCGGCACCCTGATGATGGTCGACGAGGCCGGCTCGGACGAAAAGATCCTGGCGGTGCCGGTCGACAAGCTGCACCCGTTCTACACGGGCGTCTCCAGCTGGCGCGACCTGCCGACCATCCTGACCGAGCAGATCGCCCACTTCTTCCAGCACTACAAGGACCTGGAAAAGGGCAAGTCGACCAAGATCAGCGGCTGGGCCGACATCGAGGAGACCGCCGACATCATCCGCACGGCGATCAAGCGCTACAACGAGACGTACTGAGTTCGAGGGCCGGCGGAAACGCCGGCCCTTCTGGTATCGGGCGCCCGTTTCCTCAGGCCCTGACGAAGTCTAGGAACACCGGGGCGCAGTCGCCCAGCTTCTTTTCCTCATAGCGCGTGGTGACGTGGTCGGCCGGGATCGCGTTGCGGTCGGCCGTCTCGTCGGCGAAGCGGAAGTTCGGATCGGCCAGCACACGCTCGGCCGTCCATTCGGCGTAGTCGGCCCAGTCGGTGGCGAAGCGCAGGGCCGCGCCGGGCTTCATCACGCGGGCCAGCCGGGTGACGAACTCCGGCTGGATCAGCCGGCGCTTGTTGTGACGCGCCTTGTGCCAGGGATCCGGGAACATGATGAACACCCGGTCCAGGCAGGCGTCGGGCAGCCAGTCGACGACGTCGCGGGCGTCGCCTTCGTGGATGCGGACGTTCTTCAGGGCCTGCTCCTCGACGTGACGCACGGCGCTGGCCACGCCGTTGACGAACGGCTCGGCCCCGATCACCAGGGTTTCGGGACGGCGACCCGCCTGGGCGGCCATGTGCTCGCCGCCGCCGAAGCCGATCTCCAGCCACACGGCCTTGGCCTCCGGCATCAGGTCCAGGGGCTGGAACGGGCCCTGGGGCACGGCGATCTCGGGCAGCAGGGTGTCGAGCAGGGCCTGCTGGCGCGGCTTCACCGGGCGCGACTTCAGACGGCCGAACGAGCGCAGGGGCCCATGGGGTTGTTGCGGGTTGGTCATGGGCGCGGGTCTTAAAGCTCCGGGCGCGAAATGAAAACGGGCTCCGACCCGCAAGGATCGGAGCCCGCTTCGCAGTTTTGGAATGAGGCGGTTACGCCAGACCCTTCAGTTCGCTGACCAGGTCGGTCTTTTCCCACGAGAAGCCGCCCTCGTTGTCCGGCGTGCGGCCGAAGTGGCCGTAGGCGGCGGTGCGGGCGTAGATCGGGCGGTTCAGCTGCAGGTGCTCGCGGATGGCGCGCGGGGTGGCGCCGCCGATCAGCTGCGGCAGGATCTTCTCCAGCACGGCCGGGTCGACCTTGCCCGTGCGGTGCAGGTCGACGTGGAACGACACCGGCTGGGCCACGCCGATGGCGTAGGCGATCTGGATGGTGCAGCGGTCGGCCAGGCCGGCGGCCACGACGTTCTTGGCCAGGTAGCGGCAGGCATAGGCGGCCGAGCGGTCGACCTTGGTCGGATCCTTGCCCGAGAACGCGCCGCCGCCATGCGGCGAGGCGCCGCCGTAGGTGTCGACGATGATCTTGCGGCCGGTCACGCCGGCGTCGCCGTCAGGACCGCCGATCTCGAAGCGGCCGGTCGGATTGACCAGCCACTGGGTCTTCTTGGTGATCAGGCCGTCCGGGAACACCGGCAGGATGTGCGGCTTGATCAGGTCCAGCACGCGCTTGGAGGTCGCGGCCTTGCCGTCGATCTTCTTCTTGTGCTGGTGCGACACGACGATCGAGACGACGCGGACCGGGCGGCCGTTACCGTCGTATTCCAGGGTCACCTGGCTCTTGGCGTCGGGCTCCAGCTCGGACAGCTCGCCCGAGTGGCGCAGCTCGGCCAGGCGCTTCAGGACGTTGTGGCTGTACTGCAGGGTGGCCGGCATCAGCTCCGGCGTCTCGGTGCTGGCGTAGCCGAACATGATGCCCTGGTCGCCGGCGCCCTCGTCTTTCTTGTCGGTGGCGTCCACGCCCTGGGCGATGTGCGCCGACTGGCCGTGCAGGAAGTTGGAGTACTTCGCCTTCTGCCAGTGGAAGCCCTTCTGCTCGTAGCCGATGTCCTTGATCGCCGCGCGAACCTTGGGCTCCAGCGAGGCGATGATGTCCTTGGTCAGCTGCTTGTTGGCCTTCTTGTCGCCGTCCGGCTTGCCCGCGCGGACCTCGCCGGCCAGCACGACGCGGTTGGTCGTGACCAGGGTCTCGCAGGCGACGCGCGCCTCGGGGTCGACCGACAGGAAGGCGTCGACGACGGTGTCGCTGATGCGGTCGGCGACCTTGTCGGGATGGCCTTCGGAGACGCTCTCGCTGGTGAAGATGTAGGACGAACGGTTCAAGAGACAGCTCCGGCCTTGAGGATGCGCGCGGACGAGCATGCGCCCGCTTCGGCGTCCAGTTAGACCGAGACCATATAAAGATATGTTTATGCGAGCAAGACGAGAGAACCTGCGAGCGCTTTCAGCGCGGTCGAAGGCGCCCTATTCGCCCTCGGCCGCCTCTTCCTCGGCCATCGAGCGGACCAGCTCCAGGATCCGACGACGGACCTTGGACCGAGTGATCTTGGGGAACAGCGCCGCCAGCTCCAGCCCTTCTGAGGTCATCAGGAAATCGTGGACGAACGGCTCGCCGCCCTCGGCCACGCCCTCGTGGGTGGTGTCGGCCAGCCCTTCGAAGAAATAGGCCACCGACGACTGCAGGCTCCTGGCGATCTCATAGAGCTTGCTGGCGCTGACCCGGTTGGCCCCGCGCTCGTATTTCTGGATCTGCTGGAACGTCAGGCCCAGGTCCTCGGCCAGCCGTTCCTGGCTGACGCCCAGGATCTTGCGTCGCATGCGGATCCGGGCGCCGACATGCAGGTCGATGGGATTGGGGTGACGCTCAGCGTCCGACGACTCGCTCATGCCCACGCTTGATAGCTGAAATTGCGGTTTTAATTCAGCCCAAGTCTTTCAAGCGCGCAATAGAGGATTAGGTTTTACCTGCCAGCGGGCGAGCTGACGCAACCGCAGATATCAATAGAAGCACGAAAAACGCCAGGTCACCGAAGTCGTCGAAGGGTGTAACCTCACCCATTCCTGGTATAGCGGCGTCGATCACTCCAGTTTTTCCTAAATCCAACCGCGCTCCGTCGACCACTCGACCACGCGCATCAATGACAGCGCTGACACCGGTGGGCGTGGCGCGCAGGATCGGCTTGGCGCTTTCGATGGCGCGATAGCTGGCCAGGTTCAGGTGCTGCAGCGGCCCCGAGGTGACGCCGAACCAGGCGTCGTTCGAGACATTGATCAGCACCCGGACATTCGGGTCGCGCCGGGCCAGCCCCGGAAACAGGCTCTCGTAGCAGATCAGCGGCTGGGTCAGCAGGTCGGGCGCGACCTTCAGCGGCGCGGGGCGCGGACCGGTGGCGAAGCCGTCGCCCAGGTGCGCCAGGCTCTTGAAGCCGATCGCGGTCAGGAACTTTTCCGCCGGCAGATACTCGCCGAACGGCACCAGCCGGTGCTTGTCGTAGATCCCGACCAGCTCGAGATCGGTCGCGGTCCGCTTCAGGGCGATCAGGCTGTTGTAGTACACCGGCGCCTGGATCGGCCCCTCGTAGCGATAGCCGCCTATCAGCAGGGTCTGGCCGGGTCGGACGCTGTCGAGGATCGCCTGGCGCACCCAGGTTCCGGGCGCGAGATAGTCGTTGATCGCCGCCGGCAGGGCCCCCTCGGGCCAGATGACCAGGTCGGTCGGCTTGTCGGCATAGGGTCTGGCGGTCAGCGAGACGTAGGCCTGGACGATCTGGGCGAACCGGGTGGCGTCCCACTTGGCGTCCTGCTGGATGTCGGCCTGGACGATGCGCACGGTGGTCGGCGGCCCCTTGGCCAGCGGTCGCGACTGGACCACCGCGCCGTAGCCGTACAGGGCCGCCAGGGCCGCGCAGGCCGCGCCCAGGGCGATCCGGCCGCCCTTGCCTTCCCGCCAGACCGCCGGCGCCCCGGCGATGGCCAGGGTGATCCAGGTCAGGCCATAGGCGCCGACCAGGGCGGCGGCCTGCGAGGGCCAAGAGCCCGCCCGCCAGGTCTCGCCCGGCAGATTCCAGGGAAAGCCGGTCAGCACGTGGCCGCGCGTCCACTCCAGCGCCGCCAAGGCGCCGGCGAAGGTCAGAACCCGCCAGGCCGTTCTCGGTCGGACCAGCCGGTAGAGCAGCCCCGCCATTCCCCAGAACAGCGCCAAGCCCGCGGCCATGGCCGCCACGGCGAACGGCGCCATCCAGCCCTGATTGGCCGCGTCGACCATGAAGGCCTCGCCGATCCACCAGGTGCCGAGCCCAAAATAGCCCAGGCCGGCCAGCCAGCCGCGCCAGAAGGCCGAGCGCAGCGGTCTTTCAGGGTTCGCGTCGTCCAACAGGAAAAGTAGGCCGGCATAGCCCAGGAGGCCCGGCAGCACGCCGAACGGCGGGTGGGTCAGGGCGGCCGCGATACCAGCGACCAAGGCCAGCAGCGGCCCGCTCCAGGCCTTCTCACGAAAACGGGTCCAGGCGGTCACGAGGCCCCGACGGTCCTTGAGGTGTCCCCGGCGGCGGGTTCGGCGATCGCCGGCGATGGGCCGCCGCGCACGCGCACCCGGCGCACCCGGCGCGGATCGGCCTCGACCACCTCGAACTCGTAGCCGTCGGGATGGGCGATGACCTCGCCGCGCTGCGGCACGCGCCCGGCCAGGGCCACGACAAGGCCAGCGACCGTGTCGATGTCCTCTTCCATGTCGGAGGGCGCCAGTTCGCGTCCGAGAACCGCTTCCAGCTCCTCCAGCGGGGCCCGGGCGTCGGCCTCGAAGACCCCGCCGGGGCGGGCCACGATCGCCGCCGCCGCCGCGTCGTCATGCTCGTCGTCGATCTCGCCGACGACCGCCTCGATCAGGTCTTCCATCGAGACCAGGCCGTCCGTGCCGCCGAACTCGTCGATGACCAGGGCCATGTGGATCCGGCTGGTGCGCATGCGCAGCAAGAGATCGGCGGCCTTCATCGAGGCTGGCACGTACAAGGCGTCGCGGCGCAGTTTGTTCAGCACCGCGTCGCCCTGCGCCGGCCGCTTGGCCTCGTCGGACAGCAGGCGGAAGACGTCCTTGACGTGGACGACACCCACGGGATCGTCGAGCGTCTCGCGATAGATCGGCATCCGCGAATGCTCGGCCTCGGTGAACTGGGCGACCACCGCCTCGAACGGCGCGGAAAGTTCGACGGCCACGATGTCGGCGCGCGGGGTCATCACGTCGGCGACCCGCAGGGTCTGGAAGGCCTCGGCCTGGTCGACGATGTCGACCGCGCCGGTCGCGGGCGGCGGCTCGGGCGGCCGCGCGGGCTCGCCGCCGGTCAGCTGTCGGCGCATGCGTCGAAGGAACGCCCGCACGCCCCGGCTTCTTCGGACCGGAACGGCGGGCTGTTGACTAGGCTCGTCGCTGGGCATGGCCCTGTTCAGCGCCCCTCTTGATCACCGGCGTATGGGTCGGGAACGTCCAGGCCCGCCAGGATTTCGCGTTCGAGCGCCTCCATGGCTTCCGCCTCGTCGTCGCCCTCGTGGTCGTATCCTAGGAGATGAAGCACGCCGTGCGCCACCAGATGTTGCAGGTGGTGGCTCAGAGGCTTGCCCTGTTCGGCCGCCTCGCGCGCGCAGACGCCATAGGCCAGGGCGATGTCGCCGATCTGGCCTTCGGGGTTGGCTTCGGGATTCCGAGGCGAGGGAAAGGACAGGACGTTGGTCGCGTAGTCCTTCTGGCGGAAGTCGCGGTTCAGGGCCTGGACGCTGTCGTCGTCGGTCAGGAGGATCACGATCCCCTGCCCCTCGATGTCCTCATGGGCGTCCAGCACGGCCTGGGCCGCGCGCCAGACCAGGGCCTCGGCGTCCTCGGCCGCCGCGGTCCAGGCCTCGTCCTCGATCTCGATGTCTACGGTAATGGTCATCAGCGCGGAGTACTCTGCGCCGCGTCCGCGTCATAGGCCTTGACGATGCGTTCGACGAGCGGATGGCGCACGACGTCGGCCGAGGTGAAGCGAGACACGGCCACGCCCTCGACCCCTTCCAGGATCGAGACCGCGTGGGCCAGGCCCGAGTCACGCGGGTTCAGCAGGTCGACCTGGGTCGGGTCGCCGGTGACGACCATGCGGGAACCCTCGCCGATCCGGGTCAGGACCATCTTCATCTGCAGGCGCGAGCAGTTCTGGGCCTCGTCGACGATGACGAAGGCGTGCGCCAGGGTGCGGCCACGCATGAAGGCGATCGGGGCGACCTCGATCTCCAGCTTCTCGCGGCGGCGGCGCAGCTGGTCGGCGCCCATGATGTCGGTCAGGGCCTCCCAGACCGGGGCCATGTAGGGGTCGACCTTCTCGTTCAGGTCACCCGGCAGGAAGCCCAGCTTCTCGCCGGCCTCGACGGCGGGGCGGGTGACGATCAGACGATCAACCTCGCCGCGCAGCAGCATGCCGGCGCCGTGGGCCACGGCCAGGAAGGTCTTGCCGGTGCCGGCCGGTCCCAGGCCGAAGCTCAAGGGATGGGTGGCCATCGCCTCCATGTAGCGCGCCTGACCCTTGGTCTTGGGCGAGACGCTGCCCTTGCGCACGGCGCGGGGCGAGGCCTGGCCGCCGGTCTCGTGGGCGCCGCCGATGGCGATCCGCACGTCGGCCTCGACGACCTCCTCGCCGGCGTCGGCACGGGCGGCCAGGGCGTTGAGGGCGCGCTTGGCGTTGGTGCGGCCGCGCGCGTCGCCGGTGATGGTGACGCCGCCGCCCGGCGTCTCGATCAGCACCTTGAAGGCGTCCTCGATCAGCGCGGCGTGACGGCCGGACGGACCGGAGACGGCGTGGACCGCGTCATCGGACAGCGGCAGGAACTCAGGGGTGCGGCTCAAGCGGTCTCCAGAATGGGTTCGAGCACGCCCGCCAGGCTCATCTTGGCGGCGCTCTCAATACGCACGGGAACGATCTTCCCGATCAGATGCTCCCCGCCCTCGGCATGGACGGCCTGCAGATATGGGCTGCGACCCACGATCTGGCCAGGGTGGCGGCCGGCCTTCTCGAACAGCACCGGCAACGTCTTGCCGACCTGGCTGGCGTTGAAGGCGCGTTGTTGCTCGTCCAGCAGTTGGTTCAGGCGCTCCAGGCGCTCGGCCTTGACCGCCTCGTCGACCTGGCCGGGCATGGCCGAGGCGGGGGTGCCCGGACGCCGCGAATATTTGAACGAGAAGGCGCTGGCGAAGCCGACCTCGCGGACCAGCTCGAGCGTCCTGTCGAAGTCGCCATCGCGCTCGCCGGGGAAGCCGACGATGAAGTCGCCGCTCATGGCGATGTCCGGCCGCGCCGCGCGGATCTTCTCGATCAGCTTCACATAGCTCTCGGCCGTGTGGTCGCGGTTCATGGCCTTGAGGATCTTGTCCGACCCTGCCTGCACCGGCAGGTGGAGGTAGGGCATAAGCTCCGGCAGCTCGCCGTGGGCCGCGATCAGATCCTCGCCCATGTCGCGCGGATGGCTGGTCGTGTAGCGGATGCGGTCCAGGCCATCGATCTTGGCCAGCTGGCGCACCAGCTTGGCCAGGGTCTGGCCGTCGCCGTCATAGGCGTTGACGTTCTGGCCCAGCAGCGTGACTTCGCGCACGCCCTTGCCGGCCAGTTGCTTGGCTTCCTCGACGATGTCGTTGACCGGCCGCGACCACTCGCCGCCGCGCGTATAGGGCACCACGCAGAAAGTGCAGAACTTGTCGCAGCCTTCCTGCACGGTCAGGAACGCGGTGACCCCGGTCACGTGGCGCTCGGCCGGCAGGGCGTCGAACTTCTCGTCGGCGGCGAAGTCGGCGGCCAGGCGCTCGCCGGTCGCGCGGTGAGCGCGGGCGATCAGCTCAGGCAACTGGTGATAGGCCTGCGGACCGACGACCAGATCGACCGCCTTCTGGCGATGCATGATCTCCTTGCCCTCGGCCTGGGCGACGCAGCCGGCCACGGCGATGGTCATGCGACCGCCGGCGTCGGCCTTACGGTCCTTCATCTGCTTGATGTAGCCGAGCTCGGAATAGACCTTCTCGGTGGCCTTCTCGCGGATGTGGCAGGTGTTCAGCACCACCAGGTCCGCGCCCTCGGGATCGTCGACCACGCCATAGCCTAGCGGACGCAGGACATCGGCCATGCGCTCGCTGTCATAGACGTTCATCTGACAGCCGTAGGTCTTGATAAAGAGGCGCTTTTGCGGGGTCTCGCTCATCCGGCGAGGTTATGGGGTCGAGAGGGCCCGTGTGCAAGGTCGCGAAGGTCACACTCGCCCCCTCCGCGCTTCGCGCTCCTCCCTCGGAGGGGGAAGAAGGCCACCTTCCACCCCCTCCGGGGGAGGACGACCGCGCAGCGGTCAGGTGGGGGCAAGTAACCGCCCCTACTCCTCCAGCGGCATCCCGTAGAGTTCCAGCCGGTGGTCCACCAGCTTGTAGCCCAGCTTGCGGGCGATGGCGTGCTGCAGGGCTTCGATCTCCTCGTCCACGAACTCGACGACCTTGCCGGACTTCATGTCGATCAGGTGGTCGTGGTGATGGTCGGGCGTCTCTTCATAGCGCGAACGGCCGTCGCGGAAGTCGTGGCGCTCGATGATGCCGCTTTCCTCGAACAGGCGGACGGTGCGGTAGACCGTGGCGATCGAGATGTGCGGATCGATGGCGTGGGCGCGGCGGTGCAGCTCCTCGACGTCGGGATGGTCCTCGGCCGACGACAGCACGCGCGCGATCACGCGGCGCTGGTCCGTCATGCGCATGCCTTTTTCGATACAGGCCTTTTCGAGTCGATCCACGGCGGAACCTCCGTCTGAGTCGCCGGCAAGATAGGCGGTCGTCTCTTAAGTGTTAAGCGCCCGCCGCATGACAAGCGCGTCCTTGGCTCCATCCGGATGGGGATAATAGCCTTTTCGCAGGCCCACCTTGGCGAAACCAGTCGCCTGGTAGAGCCCGACGGCCGCGAGATTGTCGACGGCGACCTCCAGGAACAGGGACTCGGAACCGGTTTCGGCGGCGATCCCGGCGGCGATTTCCACCAGGGCCGCGCCCCAGCCGCGCCGGCGGGCGGCGGGGTCGACGGCGATGGTCAGGATCTCGGCCTCGCCGGCGATCGAGCGGCACAGGACGAAGCCCTTGGCCTCGGCTGGCTCGCCCGCCTCGCCCAGGATCGCGAAGGCGCCGGGGGACTTCAGCAGCGCGTCGAACTCCAGCGCCGTCCAGGGCCGGTCGAAGGCCCTGTCGTGGATATCCGCGAGATCGAACGAGGCTTCGGAGCCGACGGGACGCAGGTTCATGCGGCGGGCTCGCTGGAAGGCAAGGTCGCGTAGGGCGCGCGTAGATAGAGCGGACGAGGCGAATGGGCCGGCGCCGGCTTGGCCGCGGCCAACCGCGCGACCGCGACCGGGTCGGGCGCGGCGGGGGTCAGAACGGCCGCGCCGCTCAGCGCGTCGGCCAGCAGTGGCGCGCCCGAACCGACCAGGGTCGCCGGGCCGCCCGAATAGAGCTCGGCCAGCCGCGCGGCGGCCTCGCCCAGGCCCAAGGCGTCAGGGGCCATCAGCGAGACGCCGTCGGCGAAGACCTGGATATAGATCTGGCTCATCCGCGCATCGATGACGGCGGCGACGAAGCCCTTGTGGCCGGACGCCAGGCTCTCCAGCGTGTTGACGCCGACGCAGGGGATCGACAGCGCCGTGGCCAGGCCCTTGGCGAAGGCCAGGCCCACACGCAGGCCGGTGAACGAGCCCGGTCCGACCGTGACGCCGATCCGCGAGAGATCGGCGAAGGCCACGCCCGCCTCGGCGGCGGCCTCGCGCGCGATGATCCCGATCCGCTCCTGGTGGCCGCGCGTCATGGGCTCGCTCCGGGCGGCCAGCACGCGCTCGCCGTCCAGCACGGCGACCGAACTGGCGCCGAGGCAGGTGTCGATCGACAGGATCATGGGTCTCAGGCCGAACCGACGTTCGCGCCCTCGGCGGGACGCCAGATCAGTTCGTTCAGCTGGGCCTTGCCCTTCAGGGTCGCTTCCGGCGGCACGCCGCCCTGCGTCCAGCCAGGGACGCCGAACACGTAGGAGACGGTCGGGGCCTCGGGCCGCACGCAGACCACGGCGTTGATCTCGCGGCCCTCGCCGGCGCGACACTGGTCGACGGTGAAGCCCAGGTCGGCCCACTTGGCCAGCAGCTTCTCGTCCTGGGGGCCGCGCGCATCGCCGGCGGCGACGCGGACATAGGCGATCTCGCCCTCATCGGTCTTGCCGATCTCGGCCAGCGGAACGTCGTCCTGCTCGATATTGATGATCGGCTGGGCGGGACCTTGCGAGAAGTGCAGGAAGGCCTGCTCGACCTTGGCCTTGGGGAACAGGGCCTTGAACGTCGCCAGGTCGAAGGCTGTCGCGGCGCTGATCGGGCCGACGCCGTCCTTGGTCACCTTCAGCGGGCCGCCGGCATAGGGGACGATGGCGACGGTGACGGGCGGCTTGGCCCCGGCGGGCGCGACCGGCGTGGCGGTCTCGTCCTTCTTGGCGGGCCCGCAGGCGGCCAGCAGCACGAGCGGCAGGGCGAGGAGGGTGTGGCGGAGGGTCATGGACAGGTTTTAGCCCGCCCGCCCTCCGCCGTCACCCGATCAGAGAACCTTCGCCGCCTCGTCGAAGTCGAGACGCGGGTTGCGGGGGAACAGGCCCTCGTCCGTGCCGTGGCCGATCGAGACGATGAAGTTGGACTTGATGTTCGTGCCCGCGAAGAACTCGGCGTCGACGCCGGCGTTGTCGAAGCCCGACATCGGGCCGACGTCCAGGCCCAGCGCCCGCGCGGCCAGGATGAAATAGCCGCCCTGCAGCGAGCTGTTGCGCAGCGCGCCCCACTCGCGGGCCTGCATGTCGTTGAACCAGTCCTTGGCGCCCGGGGCGTGCGGGAACAGCTTGGGCAGGGTTTCCGGGAAATCGAGGTCGTAGCCGACGATCACCGTCACCGGGGCCTGGCGGATCTTCGGGGCGTTCGAGCCCGACGACAGCTTGGCCAGGCGCTCCTTGGCCGCTTCCGAGGTCAGGAAATAGAACCGGGCCGGGGTCGAGTTGGCGGCTGTCGGGCCGAACTTGGTCAGCTCATAGAGTTCGCGCAGCACGCTTTCCGGCAGCGGCGTCGGATCCCAGCCATTGCGGGTCCGGGCTTCGGTGAACAGCTGGGCGAGCGAGGCGTCTTCGAGCTTGGCCATGAGCGATCCTTGAGGAAGCTATTTGCAACTATACTAGTTACAATAAGGCGTTCCCGGGCGTCGCGCAAGCGGCCGGCGGAACGTCAGCCCAGGGTCTGCTCGACCCGCGTCACTTCCGGCACATAGTGCTTGAGCATGTTCTCGACGCCCGACTTCAGGGTCGCCGACGACGAGGGACAGCCCGAGCAGGCGCCGCGCATGTGCAGCCATACGACCCCGGTCTTGGGCTCGAAGCGCGAAAAGACGATGTCGCCGCCGTCCTGGGCCACGGCCGGACGGATGCGGGTGTCCAGCAACTCCTTGATCTCGGCGACGATCTGCGAGGCTTCCTCGTCATAGACGCCGTCCTCGTCGTGACCGCCATCCTGCGTGGCGTCCAGCACCAGCGGCCGCCCGCTGGTGAAGTGGTCCATGATCGCCGCCAGGATCGGGGCCTTCAGGTGCGGCCACTGGGCGTCCTCGCCCTTGGTCACCGTCAGGAAATCGGGACCGAAGAACACCCGCGTCACGTCGCCCAGGTCGAACAGCGCCTTGGCCAGCGGCGAGGCGTCGCCCTCTTCCGGCGTGCGGAATTCCCGCGCCCCTTCGCCCAGCACTTCGCGGCCGGGCAGGAACTTCAGGACCTCGGGGTTCGGGGTGGTTTCGGTCTGAATGAACATGGCCGACAGATGGACCTCGCGGCCGCGCGACGCAAGGGTGACCGCCCTCCTGGCGCAAAGACCATTTGGCGCATTTTAAAAGTGACACAGGCGTCATTTTCTGGCGGTATGGCGATATAACACTGGTCCGCGGGAGGATCTGACGATGAGCGACGGTTCGGTTGACCTCAAGGAAGCGGCGCGCGCGCAGGCCTACGCCATGCCGCTAGACGAGATCCATGTCGCCAATCCGGCCCTGTTCCAGGCCGACGCCATGTGGCCGTACTTCGAGCGACTGCGGAAGGAGGATCCCGTCCACTTCTCGCAGGGGGACGAGGAAACCGGCCCCTACTGGTCGATCACCCGCTACAACGACATCATGACCGTCGACACGACCCACCAGGTCTTCTCGTCGGACGCCCACCTGGGCGGCATCACGATCCGTAACTTCGACGAGGACTTCGTCCTGCCGATGTTCATCGCCATGGACCAGCCCAAGCACGACATCCAGCGCAAGACAGTCAGCCCGATCGTCTCGCCGCAGAACCTGGGCCGGCTGGAAGGCGTCATCCGCGAGCGGGTCTGCCAGATCCTGGACACCCTGCCGATCGACGAGCCGTTCGACTGGGTCGACAAGGTGTCGATCGAACTGACCACCCAGATGCTGGCCACCCTGTTCGACTTCCCCTGGGAAGAGCGCCGCAAGCTGACCCGCTGGTCCGACGTCGCCACGGCCTCGCCCGAGAGCGGCATCGTCGAGAGCGAGGACGCCCGCCGCGCCGAACTGCTGGAGTGTCTGGCCTATTTCACCAACCTCTGGAACGAGCGGGTCAACCAGACCGAACCCGGTAACGACCTGATCTCGATGCTGGCCCATGGCGAGGCCACCCGCGACATGCCGCCGATGGAGTATCTGGGCAACGTCATCCTGCTGATCGTCGGCGGCAATGACACGACCCGCAACTCGTTGACCGGCGGCCTCTACGCCCTGTCGAAGAACCCGGCCGAAGAAGCCAAGCTGCGCGCCGATCCCAGCCTGATCCCGAACATGGTCTCGGAGATCATCCGCTGGCAGACCCCTCTGGCCCACATGCGCCGCACGGCGCTGGAGGACTTCGAGCTCTCCGGCAAGACCATCAAGAAGGGCGACAAGGTCGTCATGTGGTACGTCTCGGGCAACCGCGACGACACGGTGATTGAGGACGCCGACGCCTTCATCATCGACCGGCCCCAGGCCCGCCGCCACCTGTCGTTCGGCTTCGGCATCCACCGCTGCGTCGGCAATCGCCTGGCCGAGATGCAGCTGAAGATCCTCTGGGAAGAAGTGCTCAAGCGCTTCCCCCGGATCGAGGTCCTGGAAGAGCCCAAGCGCGTCTACTCGACCTTCGTGAAGGGCTACGAGCGGATGATGGTGCGGATCCCGGAGCGGATCTGATCCCCTCTCCCCTTGCGGGAGAGGGTGGCCCGCGCAGCGGGTCGGGTGAGGGGTTGAAGAAAGAAGCCGCCGCGACAGCCTGACCGCCGTCGCGGCGGTTTTCGTCTGTGCGACCCCTCATCCGGCGCTCCGCGCCACCTTCTCCCTCAAGGGGAGAAGGAAACTAGGCCAGCTCTTCGATCTCAGCATCCGTGAGATCCCCCGGCACCACCGTCACCGGCAGCTTCCGCCCCGAGAACCCGACGCCCTCCTTGGCGATGGCCGAGATCAGCGGGCCCGGACCGCGGCCCGCCGTCGAGGTCGCCAGGATCAGGATCTTGATGCTGGGATCGGCCGCCACCACCGCTTTCAATGCCGCGCGGGTGCTGTCGGCGTGCTTGATGATGAATTCGGGCGGCAGGCCGGTCTCGGCTACGACCTGGGCGGCTAGGCTCTGCAGGAGAGCCTCGGCCTCCTCGCGCTCCTGGCGCTCGATCTCCTCGCGCACGCCGCTCCAGTGTTCGAACTGGGCGGGCGCGATGACCTTCAACAGCGCCACGTGGCCGCCGGTCGAGCGGGCGCGGCGACAGGCGTATTTGAGGGCGGCCGAGAATTCCGGGGTGTCGTCGGCGACCACCAGGAACTTGCGGCGGCTAGAAGGCGCGGCGTCTGTCATCGCCTGACAAGACGCCGCTTCAGAACCAACCTCAAGCCCAGTTTCTAGGCGCCCCAGAAGCCGACCAGCTTCTTGACCTCGGCCAGGGTCGGAGCAGCGGCCTCGCGGGCCTTTTCCGCGCCCTTGGCCAGGATGGCGTCCAGCACCGCAGGATCGCCCAGCAGACCACGCATGCGCTCGCCGACCGGGGCCAGCTTCTCGACCGCCAGCTCGGCCAGGGCCGGCTTGAACGTTCCGAAGCCCTTGCCGGCGTATTCGGCCAGCACCTCGGCCTTCGAGCGCCCGGACAGGGCCGCGAAGATCCCCACCAGGTTGTCGGCCTCGGCGCGAGCGGCCAGCTCTTCCAGGGTCTCGGGCAGCGGTTCCGGGTCGGTGCGGGCCTTCTTGACCTTGGCGGCGATGTCGTCGGCCGTGTCGGTCAGGTTGATGCGCGAATAGTCCGAGGGATCGGACTTGCTCATCTTGGCCGAACCGTCGCGCAGGCTCATCACCCGTGCCCCCGGGCCCTGGATCAGCGGATCGGGCTGCGGAAAGAAGCCGGGCGCGTTGAAGTCGTGATTGAACTTCTGGGCGATGTCTCGGGTCAGCTCCAGGTGCTGCTTCTGGTCCTCGCCGACCGGCACGTGGGTGGCCTTGTAGACCAGGATGTCGGCCGCCTGCAGCACCGGATAGGTGTAGAGGCCCACCGAGCTCCGCTCCTTGTGCTTGCCGCTCTTCTCCTTGAACTGGGTCATGCGGTCGAGCCAGCCGAGGCGGGCCACGCACTGGAAGATCCAGGCCAGTTCGGCGTGCTCGCGCACCGCCGACTGCGGGAAGATCGTCGCCTTGTCCGGGTCCAGGCCCGAAGCGATGTAGGCGGCCGCGATCTCGCGGGTCTGCTGGGCCAGGGCGGCCGGATCCTGCCAGACGGTGATGGCGTGCAGGTCGGCCACGAAGATGAAGGTGTCGATCTCGTGCTGCAGGCGAGCGAACTTCACCAGCGCGCCCAGATAGTTGCCCAGGTGCAGGGCGCCGGAGGGCTGGACGCCCGAGAGCACGCGGGCGGGGCCCGTGTAGGTGACGGGGGCTTGGTCGGTCATGGGTTCAGCCTTGGCTGTAGAATTTCAAGAGATTGGCGGGCGCGGAAGGGCGCGAACCGCATCGCGGAGATGCGGTGATCAGGGTCAGTTAGAGCCGCGCCATCGCGACGCGAGGAGACCGATCGGAGCCATGGCCCGCTGGTTATCCCTCCCCGCGACACGGATCAAGCCTTGCCCCGCTTGAGCGCCGCCCTCAGCTCGGCCGGCTTGACCCCGCCGAACAGGAACAGCAGCGGCGGATAGACCGCGACGCCGGCCAGGCAGGTCAGGGCCAGGGCGAATTCCTTGGCGCCGATCGCGTGGCCCGTCAGGCCCAGGCTCCGCAGCGGCGCCTCGATCAGGTCGCGATAGTGCGAGGCGGCGGCCATCAACAGGCCCATGCCCAGGCTGGCGACCAGGATCCGGGCCAGGCGCGACCAGGTCTGACCGGTCGGACCGTATTCCTTCTTGGCGGACAGCGCCCAGGCCATCTGGCCGACATTGATCCACGAGGCGATCGCGGTGGCGGCCGCGATGCCCTTGACCCCGACCAGCTGGAACAGGGCGACGCCGAAGACGATGTTCACCGCGACCGAGATCAGGGCGAAGCGCATCGGGCTCTTGGTGTCGCCGCGCGCGAAGAAGGCCCGCGAATACAGCTGCTGCAGCACGAAGGCTGGGGTGCCCAGGCCATAGAAGAACAGCGCCGCCGCCGTCTGGCTGGCGTCGAAGGCGGTGAACTGGCCGCGCGTGTAGAGACCGTCCGACAGGAAGCCCGGCATGGCCACCAGGGCCGCGGCGGCCGGCAGGGTCAGGGCCATGGCCAGGGTCACGCCCTGGTCCATGGCGCTCTGGGCGTCCTCGCGGTCGCCCGAGTGCACGGCGCGCGACAGGCGCGGCAACAGGGCGACCCCGATCGCCACGCCCACCAGGCCCAGCGGCAGCTGGTACAGGCGGTCGGCGGTGGCCAGCCAGGTGCGGCCGCCGGGGACGTGGCTGGCCAGGTTGCCCGAGATGAAGATGTTGACCTGGGTGGCGCTGGCCGCCAGGGCGCCGGGGATGGCCTTGCCGATCAGCTCTCGCACCTCCGGCGTCAGGCGCGGCAGCCGCCAGTGGACCTTGGCCCCCGACTTGTTGACGCCCCAGGTCAGCAGGGCCGCCTGGGCCACGCCCGCCACGACCACGCCGATCGAGCCCCAGGTCGCCGCGCCCACCGCCGAGCTCTGGGGCAGGATGAAGGCCAGGGTGAAGATGTTCAGCAGGATCGGCGCCCCGGCCGACAGGATGAAGCGGTCGCGGGCGTTCAGCACGCCCGACAGGTGGGCGACGATGGCCATGCACGGCAGGTACGGCATGGTGATCTGGGTCAGCAGCACCGCCAGCTTGTACTTCTCGGTGCCCCAGCCAAAGCCCGGGCTGATCAGCATCATCAGCCACGGCATGGCCAGCTGGCAGACGACGGTGATGACGATGGTCGAGGCCGCAAGGGTGGCCATGGCGTCCGCCGCCAGGATGTCGGCCTTCTCCTCGCCGTCGCGCTGCAGCGACTTGGCGTAGGCCGGCACGAAGGCGGCTGCGAAGGCCCCCTCGGCGAAGAACCGACGGAACAGGTTCGGGAAGGCCAGGGCGGCGTTGTAGGCGTCGGCCGCCGGCGTGGCGCTGGCCCCCATCCGGTACGAGACCGCCAGGTCCCGCGCGAAGCCCATGAACCGGCTGACCAGGGTCAGGCCGGAATAGATGGCGGACGACTTGAGCAGGCCCCCGCCCTTCTTGGGCGCAGGCGTGATGTCTTCGGCGGGAGCGGGGGGGACGGCGTCGGTCACTCGCGGCTTCTGAGGTCTCGGCGGGGAAGCGTCAAGGGCGGCGTCGAACACCCCTCCCCTCGCCGGACGACGCCCCCTTGCGGGAGACCGCTCGGCGCGCTAAACACTGAACTAGATGGTTCAGTTTATGACAGCCCGCCTCGACGCCTCCTTCGCCGCGCTCTCGGACGCCACGCGACGCGGCGTGCTTGAGCAGCTCGGCCGAGGTGACGCCTCGATCACCGAGCTCGCCGGCCGCTTCGACATGACCCTGACAGGGATGAAGAAGCACGTCGGCGTCCTGGAACAGGCGGGCCTGGTCACCACCGAGAAGGTCGGTCGCGTGCGGACCTGCAGGCTCGGCCAGCGCGGCTTCCAAGAGGAAATCGCCTGGATCGAGGAGCGCCACCGAATCTGGAGCATGCGCTTCGACGCGCTGGACGAGGTCATCGAGGCCTTGAAGCGAAGGGAGAAAGCCGATGGGTGAACGCGTGAGTGACGGCCGCACGACGGTCGAACGGACCTCCGATCGCGAACTGGTCGTGACGAGGATCTTCAACGGCCCGGTCCGGATGGTATTCGACGCCTGGACCAAGGCCGAGCTGTTCCAACTGTGGTGGGCCCCGAAGTCCAGCGGCGTGCCGATGCTGTCCTGCGAGATGGATGTGCGCACCGGCGGCGGCTATCGCGTCGTCTTCGGGAAGGACGCCGACAATTCCATGGCCTTCTACGGCAAGTACCTGGAGGTGACGCCGCCGTCGCGGCTCGTCTGGACCAATGACGAAGGCGAAGAGGGCGCCGTCACCACGGTGACCTTCGAAAACGAAGGCGACGACAGGACGCTGCTGGTCCTGCAGGAGCTCTATCCCTCCAAGGAAGCGCTCGACGAGTCCTTCGTCGGGATGGAAGACGCGATGCCCGAGCAGTTCGCGCAGCTGGACGACCTGCTCGCCACCCTGGGCGCGAGGTAGCGCCGCCCCGCCGGGCGCGGACCCTAGCGCGCCACGCTGGCGCGCGCCCGGCGCAAGCCCGCGCGCGCCGCCGGGGCGGTGGCCTCGTTCTGCTCCAGCGCCGCCAGCAGGTCGGCCTTCAGGGCGTTGACCTTGCGGGTCTCGGTGACCTTTCCGCCCTGCGAGGTCTGGACGTAGAAGGCGTCGACGGCCCGCTCGCCATAGCCGTCGATATGGGCCGACTGGATCGAAAGGCCGCTCTCGGCGAGGGTCTTGGCCAGGGCGTGCAGCAGGCCCGGCCGATCACGGCCCGAGGCCTCAACCACCGTGGCGTCGTTGGAGGCCTCGTTGTCGACCACCACGGTCGGGGCGATCGCGAAGGCGGCGGCGCGCGACTGCTCGGCGCCCCGGCGCGGCTCGACCGCCAGGGTCTCGCCTCGGCCGGCGGCCTCCAGCGCGTCGGCCAGGCGGCGCAGAGCCCGGGGATTCTCGCAGCCCAGCGGCGCGCCGGTCACGTCCTGCACATAGAACACGTCCAGAGCCTGGCCCTGGCGGGAGGTGAAGACCCGCGCCCCGACGACATTGCCGCCCAGCGACGAGATGGCCAGGGCCAGATCGGCGAACAGGCCGCGCCGGTCCTTGGCCGCGACGACGATCTCGGCGGCGTTCTGGCCCGAGCGCACCCGCCCCTCGGCGGCGGCCCCGCCCTGGATGGCCGCGCGGCGCGCCAGGGCGGCGTGCTCGAACAGGTCCTCCTGGCTGAAGGCGCTGAAATAGGCGTTTTCCATCGCGGTCGCCCAGCCCATGGCGGCCGGATCGGTCTCCAGCAGCGCCGCGCGGGCGGCCTCGGCGGCGCTCTCCTGGTGGCGCAGGACGTTGGCCGCGGCGTCGCTGCCGCGCCCGCCCCGGAACACCGCCTCGGTGGCGTTGTAGAGCTCGCGCAGCAGCTGGCCCTTCCAGCCGTTCCAGACCCCCGGCCCGACGGCGCGGATGTCGGCGACGGTGATGACCAGCAGCAGGCGCAGGCGTTCGGGGTTCTCGACGATCCGCGCGAAGGCCGCCACGGTGCCGGGATCGGAAACGTCGCGCTTCTGGGCGAAGTCGCTCATGACCAGATGGTTCTCGACCAGCCAGGCGACCAGCTCGACCTTGGTGCGCTCGACGCCCAGGCGCTCGCAGGCGCTGCGGGCGCTACGGGCCCCCGCCTTCTCCTGGCCGCCCACCCCGCCCTTGCCGGTGTCGTGCAGCAGCATGGCCAGGAAAAGCGCTTCGCGGTCCTCGATCAGGGGCATGATCGAAACCGACAGCGGATGATCCTCCACCAGCCGCCCGGCGGCCATGTCGCCGATCACGCCGACGGCCCGCAGGGTGTGCTCGTCCACCGTGTACGAGTGGTACATGTTGAACTGCATCTGGGCCACGACCCGGCCGAACTCCGGCACGAAGCGGCCCAGAACCCCGGCGTCGTTCATCAGGGTCAGGGTGCGATAGCTGCGCTTGCCGCGCGCCAGCAGGTCCAGGAACGCCCGGCAGGCGTCCGGATGGCGACGCACGCGCGAGGTGATCAGCGACAGCGACCGCGTCACCGCCGTGAAAGCGTCGGGATGCAGATCAAGGTCACGCTCGTCGGCGATCTTGAACAGGCGGATCAGGTTGACCGGATCGGCCTCGAAGATCTCCTGGCCGGCGATGTTCAGGCGGCCGTTGTCCTCGAAGAAGCCTTCGACCTCCAGCGCCTTGCGCTTGGGTCGTCCGCCGGGAAGGAACCGCGAGATGCCCTTGGGCTCGTTCTTGAAGTGCTCGGCTTCCAGCTTGGCCGAGAAGGCGCGGGTCAGGGCCCCGACCTCCTTGGCGATCAGGAAGTAGCGGCGCATGAACCGCTCGACCGCCGGCGCGTCGCCCCGGTCGCCATAGCCCATGCGGCGGGCGATCTCGGGCTGCAGGTCGAAGGTCAGCCGCTCTTCCGGCCGGCCCGTCGTGAAGTGCAGGTGGGCGCGCACGGCGTGCAGGAAATCGAAGGCGCGGATGAAGGCCTTGGTCTCGCGGCTGGAGAACACCTCCATCTTGAAGACGTCCTCGGGCCGGTCGACTGGGTGCAGATATTCGGCGATCCACATCAGGGTGTGCAGGTCGCGCAAGCCGCCCTTGCCCTCCTTGACGTTGGGCTCGACCATGTAGCGGCTGGCCCCAGCGCGAGCCTGGCGGTCGTCGCGCTCCTTCAGCTTGGCGGCGACGAACTGGGCGCCCGTGCCCTTCATGACGTCGTCGCGGAAGCGCTTCTTCAGGTCATCGGCCAGGCGCTCGTCGCCGGTCAGGCGACGGGCCTCCAGGATCGAGGTGCGGATCGTGTAGTCTTCCTTCGAGAGGCGCACGCACTCCTCGATGGTCCGCGAGGCGTGGCCGACCTTGAAGCCCAGATCCCACAGCGCATACAGCATGAACTCGATCACGCTCTCGGCGTGCGGCGTCTGCTTGTAGGGCCGCAGGAACAAGAGATCGATGTCCGAGAACGGCGCCAGGGTGCCGCGCCCATAGCCGCCGACGGCCAGCAGGCACAGGCGCTCGCCCTCGGTCGGGTTGCGGGCCCGGAAGACGTGGACCGTCGTGAAGTCATAGAGGGCGGTGATCACCTCGTCGGTGACGCCGCTGATCAGGCGAGCGGTCTCGACGCCGCTGGCCCCGTTCTCCAGCCGCTCTTTGGCGATCATCCGGCCGCGAAACAGCGCCTGCTTGAGGATCTCGATGGCGCGGGCGCGCTGCTCGGCCTCGTTGCCGATGGAATCCAGGGCGGCGGCCGAAAGGCGCGCTCTGAGCGCGTGACCGTCGACGACGTGTTCCAGGCGGGTGGGGCGAAGGCGACGGGGCATGTTGACTATATGGGTACCACAGCGTGACAGCGAAAAGTGGAAGCCGGTTTTCGCGACCGTCACGCTGCCACTAATGACTCTAGGTCTTCAGCAGACCCTTAAGACGATAGAGTGCTTCCAGGGCCTCGCGCGGGCTCATGCCGTCAACGTCGAGGTCGCTCAGCGTGTCCTCGACGACGCTGGGCGCCGCTTTGGCGGGCGCCGGAGCCGCCGCCTGGCTGACGGCGAACAGCGGCAGGTCGTCCAGCTTGGCCGGCGACTGGTCCTTGCTCTCCAGGCGATCCAGAACCTCGCGGGCGCGGTGGACGACCGGACCGGGCACCCCAGCCAGCTTGGCCACCTGCACGCCGTACGAGCGGTCGGCCGGGCCGGGCGCGGCCTCGTGCAGGAAGACGAGGTCGCCGTTCCACTCCTTGGCCCGCAGGGAGAGGTTAGAGACGAAACTCATCCGCTCCTCCAGGGTCGCCAGCTCATGATAGTGCGTGGCGAACAGGGCGCGGCTCTTGTTGGTGTCGTGCAGGGCCTCGGCGCAGGCCCAGGCGATGGCCAGGCCGTCATAGGTGGCCGTGCCCCGGCCGATCTCGTCCAGGATGACCAGGCTGCGTGGGCCGGCCTGGGTCAGGATGGCGGCCGTCTCGACCATCTCCATCATGAAGGTCGAGCGGCCCCGGGCCAGATCATCGCCAGCCCCGACGCGGCTGAACAGGCGATCGACCACGCCCAGGCGGAAGCTGGCGGCAGGCACATAGCAGCCCGACTGCGCCAGGATCGCCAGCAGGGCGTTCTGGCGCAGGAAGGTCGACTTACCGGCCATGTTCGGGCCGGTGACGATCGACAGCCGCGCGCCGGTCTCGCCGGACGCATCCAGGCAGCAATCGTTGGGGGTATAGGGATCGCCGGCGCGCTTGACGGCGGCTTCGACCACCGGGTGGCGGGCGCCCTTGGCGTCGAAGGCGTAGGAGGCGTCGACGATCGGCCGCACCGCGCCGGCGTCCTCGGCCCATTCGGCCAGCGCCGAAGCGACGTCCAGGCGGGCCAGGGCCTCGGCCGCGATCTGGATGGCGTCGGCCAGCATGCGGGCCTGTTCGCGCCAGTCCTCGAAGGCGGCGACCTCCATGGCCAGGGCCCGCTCGGCGGCCTGGGCGATGCGGGCGTCCAGGTCGGCCAGCTCGACCGTAGTGAAGCGCACCTGGTTGGCCAGGGTCTGGCGGTGGATGAAGGTGGCGTTCAGCGGCGGCTGGAACAGTGGGTCAGCCTTGCCGGCCGTGGCCTCGACGAAATAGCCCAATACACCGTTGTGGCGAATCTTCAGCGGCACGCCGCTCTCGGCGGTCAGCTGGGCCTCCAGGGCGACGATGATCTTGCGGCTGTCGTCGCGCAAGCCCCGGGCCTGGTCCAGCTCCGGACGGATCCCGGCGGCGACGAAGCCGCCGTCGCGGGCCAGGGCCGGCAGGTCGGGGCCCAGGCCCTGCTCCAGGATGTTCAGATATTGCGACAGGCCCTCGTGAAGCGACGGGGTCAGGGCCTTGAAGGCGTGCTCGAGTTCGAACGGCGGCGGCGACAGCGGATCGGGCGAGCCGCCCGCCATGCCGGCCAGGCGCTCGCCGACTTTCAGGGTGTCGCGCAGGCAGCCCAGATCGCGCGGCCCGCCCCGGCCGAGGGCCAGACGGGACAGCGCGCGGGCCATGTCGCCGGCGCCCTTCAGCACCTCGCGCAGGCGCTGGCGCAGCTGGCGATGCTCGACGAACCACTCGACGGCGTCCAGGCGCTGGTCGATGGCGGCCACGTCCAGCAGTGGCCGCGCCAGACGCGAGGCCAGCATCCGCGCGCCGCCGGCCGTCACCGTGCGGTCGATGCAGGCCAGAAGCGAGCCATTACGGTCGCCGGTCTGGGTGCGGTCGATCTCCAGGCTGCCGCGCGTGGCCGGGTCGATGGCCATGACGTCGGCGTCGGCGGCCCGTCGGGGCGCGCGCAGGGCCGGCAGCTTGCCGGCCTGGGTCATCTCCAGGTGGGCGGCGATCAGGCCCAGGGCCCCGATCTCGGCCGGGGTCAGCCCGCCGAAGCCGTCCAGGGTGTCGACGCCGTAGAGGCGCTTCACCCGTTGCTCGGAGGCCTGCGGTTCGGACAGCGCCGAGGGCATCGGCTGCACCAGCCCGCCGCAGATCTTCAGGGTCTGGGAGAGGCTGTCATCCGACAGCAAGCGGTCGGCGACCAGGGTCTCGGACGGCGCCAGGGCCGCCAGGATCGGCGCGACGGCCTCCTT
Source organism: Caulobacter segnis (assembly GCF_023935105.1). NCBI lineage: Bacteria > Pseudomonadati > Pseudomonadota > Alphaproteobacteria > Caulobacterales > Caulobacteraceae > Caulobacter > Caulobacter sp. RL271. The sequence goes on from NZ_CP096040.1 coordinate 5,616,665, forward strand.
GGCGAGCGCAAAAACCTCGACCTCGCCGGTCGACAGCTCGACCGAGGCCACTGCGGCCTGGCCCGCGCGCACGGCCACGGCGGCGAGGCGATTGGCGCCGCGCGCGTCCAGCAGGCCGTCCTCGGTCAGGGTGCCCGGCGTCACGACGCGGACGATGTCGCGGCGAACGACCGACTTGGAGCCGCGCTTCTTGGCCTCGGCCGGGTCTTCCATCTGCTCGCAGACGGCGACCTTGAAGCCCATGCGGATCAGCTTGGAGAGATAGGCCTCGGCCGCGTGCTGCGGCACGCCCGCCATCGGGATCGGCTGGCCGGCATGGGTGCCCCGGAACGTCTGGCTGATGCCCAGGGCTGCAGCGGCCTTGTAGGCGTCCTCGAAGAACAGCTCGTAGAAGTCGCCCATGCGGAAGAAGATCAACGCATCGGGCTGCCGCGCCTTCATCTCGAAGAACTGCTGCATCACCGGCGTCGCGCCGGTGGGATCGAGCTGAGCGGCCGGGGTCGGCGTCGTGTGCGCGTTCATGACGCGCGAAAGTACAGAGCGTCGCGCCTCGCGTTAAGAGTCGGCGTTAAGGAAATCGGGGGATGAAGCGCCTAAATCCGGGGCTTTCACCCGCTTGACCCGCGCCGACGACCGGCTGAGCCTGTTCGCATGACGGAAGCCCAGCGCCCCAAACCGCCGCCGCCGAAGACCGAGAAGCCAAAGGCGACGTTGGTGGACATTCCAGGCGTCTTTACGGTCAGCATCGAACGCGTGGAAACCGTATCGCTGCCCAGACCCAAACCGGCGCCGGGACACTACGCGCCTGGCGCACTTGCGTTGGTCGCCTTGATCTCGGCGATCCTGCTGCTTGGACTGTTCCTTGGCTTAGGACGGCGGAAACGACGGAAGCCCTAGCTCCCCGTGACCTCTTCCCAGAAGCGCTTGGCCTTGCCGACGAAGTTGGCGGACTTGGGATTCTGCTTCTCGCCGCACAGGCCCGCCAGTTCGCGCATCAGTTCCTTCTGACGGGCGGACAGGTGGGTCGGGGTCTCGACGAAGAGCTCGACCACCAGGTCGCCGCGCTGGCGGCTGCGCAGGGACGGCATGCCCTTGCCCTTGAGGCGGACGGTCTTACCGGTCTGGGCGCCTTCCGGCACCGAGACACTGATCTTGCACTGGCCGTCGCAGGTCTCGCCGCCCAGCAGGCAGGGAGCCTCGATCTCGCCGCCCAGGGCGGCCGTGGTCATCGGCACCGGCACGGTGCACAGCAGGTCGAGACCGTCGCGCTCGAACAGCTCGTGCGGGGTCACCGACAGGAAGATGTAGAGGTCGCCGCGCGGACCGCCGCGCGCGCCCGCGTCGCCCTCGCCCGCCAGACGGATGCGGGCGCCGTCGTCGACGCCGGCCGGGATGCGAACCGACAGGATGCGCTCGCGGCGCACCTGGCCGTGGCCGTTGCAGTTCTGGCAGGGATCCAGCACCAGGCGGCCGGAGCCGCCGCAGCGCGGGCAGCCGCGCTCGACCGCGAAGAAGCCTTGCGTCGCCCGGACGCGGCCGGCGCCGCCGCAGGTGCCGCAGACGGTGGGGTTGGTGCCGGGCTTGGCGCCCGAGCCCTCGCAGACCTCGCAGGTCATGGCGGCGGGCACCTTGATCTCGACCTCGGCGCCGGCATAGGCCTGCTCGAGAGAGATCTCCAGGTCGTAGCGCAGGTCCTGGCCGCGCTGGGGACCGTTCGACTGGCGGCGACCGCCGCCGAACATCTCGCCGAAGACGTCCCCGAACACATCATTGAAGATATCGCTGGCGTCGAAGCCCTGCTGGCCACCGAAACCGCCCGCGCCGCCGCCGTTGACGCCGGCATGGCCAAAGCGGTCATAGGCCGCGCGCTTCTGCGGATCGGAGAGGACCGAATAGGCCTCGTTGATTTCCTTGAACCGACCGGTCGCGTTCTCGCAACCGCCGTTGCGATCGGGGTGATGTTCCATCGCCAGCTTGCGGAACGCGGACTTCAGACCAGCTTCATCGATGGTCCGGGTCACGCCGAGAATTTCGTAATAGTCGCGCATCGTCAGCGTCTGGCGCCCAAAAGGCCCACGAAAGTGGCGTTGATAGGGGAAGAGGTGGGATAGCACGCGGCCCGGCGCAAGGCGTCCTCGGGCGGCGAGACAAGACGTCGCGGCCGCGGAACAGGTCTGTCGAGCATGTTCCGCGGCGCGCGCATGGCGATTAGTTCGCCGGCTTGTTGTCGTCGACTTCTTCGAACTCGGCGTCGACGACGCCATCGTCCGCGGATTCGGCGGATTCACCGCCTTCGGCCGAGCCCTGCTGGGCGGCGTACATCGCCTCGCCCAGCTTCATCGAAGCCTGGATCAGGGCCTGGGTCTTGGCCTGGATAGCCTCGACGTCCTCACCTTCCAGAGCGGTCTTCAGCTCGGCGATGCCGGTCTCGATCGCGGTCTTCTCGGCCGCGCCGACCTTGTCGCCGTGCTCAGCCAGGGCCTTCTCGGTCGAGTGCAGGATCGCCTCGCCCTGGTTCTTGGCCTCGACCAGCTTCTTCTTTTCCTCGTCCGCGGCCTTATTGGCCTCGGCTTCCTTGACCATGCGCTCGATGTCGCTGTCCGAGAGGCCGCCATTGGCCTGGATGCGGATCGAGTGCTCCTTGTTGGTCGCCTTGTCCTTGGCGTGGACCTGGACGATGCCGTTGGCGTCGATGTCGAAGGTGACCTCGATCTGCGGCACGCCGCGCGGCGCCGGCGGGATGCCGACCAGGTCGAACTGACCCAGGATCTTGTTGTCGACGGCCATCGGGCGTTCGCCCTGGAACACGCGGATCGTCACGGCCGACTGGTTGTCGTCGGCGGTCGAGAAGGTCTGCGAGCGCTTGGTCGGGATCGTGGTGTTGCGTTCGATCAGCGGAGTGAACACACCGCCCAGGGTCTCGATGCCCAGGGTCAGCGGGGTCACGTCCAGCAGCAGAACGTCCTTGACGTCGCCTTGCAGCACGCCAGCCTGGACCGCCGCGCCCAGCGCCACGACTTCGTCGGGGTTCACGCCCTTGTGGGGCTCGCGGCCGAAGAAGTCCTGCACCGCCTGCTGGACCTTGGGCATGCGGCTCATGCCGCCGACCAGGATCACTTCGTCGATGTCGCTCTTCTTCAGGCCGGCGTCCTTCAGGGCCTGTTCGCACGGACCGATGGTGCGCGAGATCAGGTCGTCGACCAGGGCTTCCAGCTTGGCGCGCGACAGCTTGATGTTCAGGTGCAGCGGACCCGAGGCGTTCATGCTGATGAACGGCAGGTTCACTTCGTACTGAGCGGTCGACGACAGTTCCTTCTTGGCCTTTTCGGCCTCTTCACGAAGGCGCTGGAGAGCCAGCTTGTCCTTGCGCAGGTCGACGCCCTGCTCCTTCTTGAACTCGTCGGCCAGGTAGTCGACGATCCGCAGGTCGAAGTCCTCGCCGCCCAGGAAGGTGTCGCCATTGGTCGACTTCACCTCGAAGACGCCATCGCCGATTTCCAGGATCGAGACGTCGAACGTGCCGCCGCCCAGGTCGTAGACCGCGATCTTCTTGCCGTCGTTCTTGTCCAGGCCGTAGGCCAGGGCCGCCGCGGTCGGCTCGTTGATGATGCGCAGGACTTCGAGGCCGGCGATCTTGCCGGCGTCCTTGGTCGCCTGACGCTGGGCGTCGTTGAAGTAGGCCGGAACCGTGATGACCGCCTTGGTCACCGGCTCGCCCAGATGGGCTTCGGCGGCTTCCTTCATCTTCTGCAGGATGAAGGCCGAGACTTCCTGCGGGCTGTAGTCCTTGCCGTGGGCCTTGACCCAGGCGTCGCCGGTCGGGCCCTTGACGATCTCGTAGGGCACCATGCCCTTGTCCTTCTCGACCACCGGATCGCTGGCGTTGCGGCCAATCAGGCGCTTGATCGCGAACAGCGTGTTGGTCGGGTTGGTCACGGCCTGACGCTTGGCGGGCTGACCGACAAGGCGCTCGCCGTCTTCCAGGAAGGCCACGACCGACGGCGTGGTGCGAGCGCCCTCGGCGTTCTCGATCACCTTCGGGTTCTTGCCGTCCATGATGGCCACGCACGAATTCGTGGTGCCAAGGTCGATGCCGATAATCTTGCTCATCTTCGTACCTGTCGCTCCTTTAGGCGGACGGCGGTGACAAGGGCCTTCTCGGAAGCGCCCCGGTTTTTCTCGTGACCGTCCCCAGTGGGTTCGCTCTCTCTAGGTTCCAGTTCCACATCCGTCCCACTGACAAAAAAGTCAGCGGGCGAAATGCGTTGTTCGAAGTTGACGAGCCCGTCAACCCCGCTTCGCAGCCGGATATGGGGGATAGGCGTCGGCGCGCAAGACCATAACCCCATGCCAACAAGGGGAAATTGCCGCGAAACCGCGAAAAAATGGCCGCGCCCCAGGAGAGCGCGGCCACGAGAAACATAATGCCGGCCGGGTTTTAGCCCGCCTTGGCGACCCAGGCCGTGATCGCCGGGAGGCGTTGCTGACGGATCTGGGCGCGGTTCAACACCGCCGCCGCGGCCTTGTCGGCCTCCTTGCGCGAACCCTCGGCCAAATTGGCCGCGGCATAGGCCTTGATCTTCTCGGCCGTGGCCGGGGTCGACGAGGCCGCGCCCAGCCCGGGGATGAACCGGGTGCGGGCGCTGTTGTCGACCTTGTCGTTGACCGCGTCCTTGTTGGCCACAGCCCAGTCGAAGGTCAGGTCCGGATGGTTGCTGGCGACCTTGGAGATCATGGTCGACGACAGGGTCTCGCCCGGCTCGGGGGTCAGGGCCAGGGCCAGGGCCTTGCGGGCCAGGGCCTCGTCCTCGGTGGAGGCCAGCAGGGTGTAGAGCTGATTGCGGACCAGCGGCGTCTTCTCGGCCTGGGCCTGGGCGTGGATGGCGTCCCAGGTCGCCGCGTCGGCGTGCTTGGCCACGACGCCCAGGATGGTCTTGCGCAGCGGGCCGGGGATGGCCGACGGATCGGTCTTGTCGGCGTTGAACCGGCGCGTGGCCTCAGCCACCACCTCGGGGTCGCCCAGGCCGCCCTGGGCCCCGATCAGGTCGGCGCGCAGGATGGCGACGTTGTCGGCCTCGCCCGGCTTGGCCGCCCAGCCGGCCTTGGCCAGCAGCGGCCGCAGCTGGGCGATGGCCAGCTTGCGGAACGCGGCGCGCTCGGCCGGCATGCCCTCGTAGAGGCCGTCGATGGCCGAGAAGGTGCTGGCCACCTTCGACAACACCTGAGGATCGGTGTCGGACGGCGTGGCCTTGGCCAGATCGAGGAAGTCGGTGGCGGGCTGGTAGCCGGCCAGGCCCATCGACCAGGCGTCGCTGATCACGCCCAGCTGATCGATCGCCGGCAGCTTGGCGAAGTTCTGGACGATGCCGGCGAAGCGCTCAGGGCCATACTGGGTGCGGAAATAGCCGCTCTGGCCCGCGTTGACGACGACCGGGCCGCAGCCGTCGACCGTGACCGCCCCCTTGCCGCCGACGACCAGGGTCTTGGCCGTCCCGCCACCCAGCGCTTGCACCGTGACCGGCACACGCCAGGCCAGGGGCGTCTTGCCCTGCAGGTCCTTGCTGAACTCGCCCTGGGTCAGGGCCAGGGTGGTCTTGCCGGCCGCGCAGGTCGCGCTCGTCACCGTGATCAGCGGCACGCCCGGCTGCAGGGTGAAATCGTGGGCGATGGCCTTGATCGGCTTGCCGGCCGAGGCCTCGACGGCGCTCCACAGGTCGTCGCTGACCGTGTTGCCGTGGGCGTGCTTCTTCATGTAGGCGCGCACGCCGTCACGCCAGGCGTCGTGGCCCACATAACCTTCCAGCATGCGGATCACGGCCTCGCCCTTCTGGTAGGTGATGCCATCGAAAGCCTGGCTGGCCTGCTCGACCGTCTCGACGTGCTGCACCACCGGGTGGGTGGTCTGCAGGGCGTCCAGGTTCATGGCGTATTCGCGTGAACCGACGGCGGTCAGCGAGGCGTTCCATTCGGGGTGGAAGTGCTCGGTCGCCCGGCCTTCCATCCACGAGGCGAAGCCCTCGTTAAGCCACAGGTCGTCCCACCAGGCCATGGTCACCAGGTCGCCGAACCACTGGTGAGCCATCTCGTGGGCCACGGTCGTGAAGACGTTCTGCTTGTCGGTCTCGGTCGAGATCTTCGGGTCCAGCAGCAGGGCGTACTCGAAGTAGAAGATCGCGCCCCAGTTCTCCATGGCGCTGAAGAACTGGCTGCGGCCCGGCGCGGCGATGTTGTCCAGCACCGGCAGCGGGTACGGCGTGCCGAAATAGTCGTTGTACCAGGGCAGGATGTCGGCGGCCGACTTCAGGGCGAAGTCGGCCTTGGCCGTGTCACCCTTCTTGGTGACCACGCCGACGTCGGCGCCGCCCGACTTGACCGAGGCGCGGTCGAACTCGCCCAGGCCGAAGAACAGCAGATAGGTCGACATCTTCGGCGAGGTCGCGAACTTCACCAGGGTCTTGCCGCCGCCCAGATCCTTGGAGGACGCGATCGGCATGTTGCCCAGGGCCACCTGGCCGGTCGGGATCGTCGCCTCGACGGTATAGGTGGCCTTGTAGAACGGCTCGTCCCACGAGGGGATGAAGCGGCGGGCGTCCGAGTTCTCGAACTGGGTGTAGAGCGCCCGCTTCTTGCCGGCCTCGGTCTCGTAGTCGAGGGCGAACAGGCCAGCGGCCTGCTTGTAGATCTTGCCGGCATAGTCGATCGACAGGACGTACTTGCCCTTCGGAAGCGCCTTGGCGAACGTGAAGGCGGCGGTCTGGGCCTCGTCGTCGACCTTCACCTTCGCGGCGCCAAACCCGGCGATCTCGGCTTTCGAGAAGGTCAGGTCGGCGGCTTGCAAGGTGATGGTGCTGGTCGGCTCGACCACCTCGATGGCGATCTTCACGCGCGCCGTGAAGGTCAGCTTGTCGGCGTCGGGCGTGAAGGCCACATCATAGTGCGAGGGGCGGACGTTGCGCGGCAGCTGGGTCGTCACGGTCGCGAAGGTCGCGCCCTTGGTCCCGACTTGAGCCGCGACGGCGGGCTTGGGCTTGCTCTTGGCGGCCGGGGCGGCGGAAACGCTCCCGGCGGCGAACAACATCACGGCCACGGCCGCGGAGGACATAAGACGACGCATGTTCGGTCCTAGAATGGAAAATTCATCCGGCCCCCTCAGCCGGCGGCGCAAACCAACACCTTCCGTTCCTAAGGCGCGCGTTAAGTTTCAGTAATGTTTCAGCCCCTGTCAGTCATTCCGGGTTTCGATCTCTGGCCGGGTCTTCTGGACGCCCAGGCCCAGAAGGGCTTGCTCGAAGCGGTCCTCGCCGCCGCCGATAGCGCGCCGTTCGCGAACTACGCGACGGCCTATGGCAAGCCGATGAGCGTGGCGATGACGGCGTTCGGCCCGCTGGGCTGGACCAGCGACGCGGCGGGATACCGCTATGCCGAACGCCATCCCGGCACGGACCAGGCCTGGCCCGCCATGCCGCCGGCGCTACTAGACCTCTGGGCCCGCCTGGGCGACCCGGAGACGCCGCCGGACTCGTGCCTGGTCAACCTCTATCGAGAGGGCGCCCGTATGGGCCTGCACCAGGATCGCGACGAGGCCGACCCGCGCTTTCCGGTGCTGTCGATCTCGCTGGGCGACACGGCGGTGTTCCGCATCGGCGGGACCAGCCGCAAGGACCCGACCCGCAGCCTGAAACTGAGCTCGGGGGATGTGTGTCGGCTTTCTGGCCCGGCGCGCCTGGCGTTCCACGGGGTGGATCGGATCGTGGCGGGCTCGTCCAGCCTGGTTCCCGGCGGCGGCAGGATCAACCTGACCCTGCGCCGCGCACGGTAGACGAGGCTATTCCGCCGCGACTGCCAGGCCTTTGGCGGCGGACAAGGCCTGGTCCAGATCGGCCAGGATGTCGTCGATGTGCTCCAGGCCGATCGACAGCCGGACATAGCCGTCCGAAACCCCGGTCGCCAGCTGGTCCTCGGCGCTCAGCTGCGAGTGCGTGGTCGAGGCCGGATGAATGGCCAGGCTGCGGGCGTCGCCGATATTGGCCACGTGGTAGAACAGCTTCAGCCCGTCGATGAAGCCGCGCCCCGCCTCGCGCCCGCCAGCCAGCTCGAAGCCGACCAGCCCGCCGTAGCCGCCCGACAGATAACGATCGGCCCGCTCGCGGCGCAGGCCGTCCTGGGCCGACGGATAGATGACCTTGGTCACTTCGGGGCGGGCGGCCAGGAAGTCGGCCACGGCCCGGGCGTTCTGCGAATGGCGGGTGATCCGCAGCGGCAGGGTTTCCAGCCCTTGCAGGATCTGGAAGGCGTTGAACGGCGACAGCGCCGCGCCCAGGTCGCGCAGCAGCACCGTGCGGGCGCGCAGGATGTAGGCGATGGGGCCCAGCGGCTTGGCCGCCTCGGCCCAGACCGCGCCATGATAGCTAGGGTCGGGGGTGTTCAGAGTCGGCTGGCGCTCGGGATGGGCCGACCAGTCGAAATTGCCGCCGTCGATGATGACCCCGCCGATCGAGGTGCCATGACCGCCGATGTACTTGGTGGTCGAATAGACGACGATCGCCGCGCCGTGCTCCAGGGGCCGGGCCAGCAGCGGGGCCGCGGTGTTGTCGACGATCAGCGGCACGCCCAGCTTGCGGCCGATCGCGGCGACCTCGGCGATCGGGAAGACGGTCAGCTTCGGATTGGGCAAGGTCTCGGCGTAATAGGCGCGGGTGCGATCGTCGGTGGCGCGGGCGAAGGCCTCCGGATCCTCGGGATCGACGAAGCGGACCTCGATCCCCTGGTCGCGCAAGGTGTTGGCGAACAGGTTCCAGGTGCCGCCGTAGAGGTCGGTCGAGCTGACGACGTTGTCGCCGGCCCGCGCCAGGTTCTGCAGGGCGAAGGCCGAGGCCGCCTGGCCCGAGGCCACGGCCAGGGCCGCGGCCCCGCCCTCCAGCGCGGCCAGGCGCTGCTCCAGGATGTCGATCGTGGGGTTGCCGATGCGGGTGTAGATGTTGCCCAGCTGGCGAAGCGCGAACAGGTCGGCGGCGTGCTCGGTGCTCTGGAACTGATAGGACGTCGTCTGGTAGATCGGCGGCGCCACCGCGCCCGTGGCCGGATCGGCCCGCCAGCCCGCGTGCAGGGCCAGGGTCTCGGGGTGGAGCTTGCGATCGGACATCAGGGGTCTCCTTTGAACGGCTGGCCGAACCCTAGCCTCGACCTTACGTCCCGGCGCGCGCGATAATCTCGTCCAGCGGGCAGAAAACCTCATGCGGGAGCCGCAACGAAAAAGGCCGCCCCTTCGGAGCGGCCCTTCCCGTTGGAAACTCGCGGAAACCGGTGTCCCGGCCGCCCCTGGATCAGCCGCGCAGCTTGCGGGTGATCACTTCCAGGTCATGGCTCAGGGCGTTGTCCTCGGCGCGCAGCGCCTCGATGCGACGCACGGCGTGCAGGACGGTGGTGTGGTCACGGCCCCCGAAGCGACGGCCAATGTCCGGCAGCGACCGGGTGGTCAGCTGCTTGGCCAGCCACATGGCCGCCTGGCGCGGACGGGCGATGGCGCGGTTACGGCGCTCGCTGAGCAGGTCGGCCTGCTTCATGCCGTAGTGGTCGGCGGTGGCCTTCTGGATGTCGTCGATGGTGATGCGCTTCTCGCCCGTCCGCAGGTGCGGACGCAGGATCGCCTGCACCTCGTCCAGGGTCAGGCGCGACAGGCCCTCGCCGGCGCGGGCCGACAGGGTGTTCAGCGCGCCTTCCAGCTCGCGGACGCTGTCGGTGAAACGATCGGCCAGGAACTGCAGCACGTCCGGACGCATGGTCGGGTCGAAGCCCTGGGCGCCCGACAAGGTCTGGATCTTGCGCTCCAGGATGCCCAGGCGCAGCGAGCGGTCGGCCGGCTCCAGGCCGCAGACCAGGCCCGCCGACAGGTGCGAGCGCAGGTGCGGGTCCATCTCGGTCATGGCCGACGGCGGACGGTCCGCCGAGAACACGACGCGGCCGCCTTCGCCCACGAGGGCGGTCAGGGTGTGGAACAGCTCCTCCTGGGTCGACTGCTTGCCCGCGATGAAGTGGACGTCGTCGATGATCAGCAGGTCGGCCGCGCGCAGCTCTTCCTTGAAGGCCGCCGTCTGGCGATCCATCAGGGCGCGCACGAAGGTCGACAGGAAGCGCTCGGCGGTCAGGTAGACCACGCGCTTTTCAGGCGCGTTGCGCATGGCTTCCCAGGCCAGGGCGTTCAGTAGGTGGGTCTTGCCGAAGCCGTAGGGGCCATGGAACAGCACGGGATTGAAGTGGCCGTCGGCCCAGTTGGCGATCCGGCGCGCCACGGCGTGGGCGAACTCGTTGGCCGGACCCGGGACGAAGGTCTCGAAGGTGAAGCGTTCCTGCAGGCCTTGGGTGCGGGGCGACTTCGCGCTCGGGGCCACGATGGCCGGCGCGTCGGTCGACACGGGCAGGACGATCTCGATCGGCTCGGCCGACGAGGCTTTCGGAGCGGCCTCGACATAGACGCCCGTCGAGGCTTCGAATTCCAGGCGCGACTTCAGGTCGATGCGACGACCGGTCGCGTCATTGGCGGCCCACAGCTCGCCGATGCGACGCCAGGCGCTGCGACGGATCCAATCGCGGGCGATGCCGGTCGGCGTAACCAGGACGACATCGCCGGTCGCGGCCTCGCGCAGCATCGCCGGCGCGATCCATGATCCGAACGCCGCGTCGCCCAGTTCGCGTTTCAGGGCCACGGTCACCTTCGACCACACGCCCGCCGCCGGCTCGCAAGCCGTCGCGATCGCTGCCGGAAAGTCCTGGCTGGCCACCCCACCCTTCATCGTCATTCGTCCACCGCCTCGCACAAAAACAACCGCCGCAACCCACATCAGCCGCCCGCCCCCCATGGCGTACGGCCGGTCTTCTCAACGCACACAGGTTCTTACCCGGCGAACACGTTCGGTCCGCCGCCGCCTTGTTTTTTCCAAGACTGGAGAAGCGCTGAGACGCTTAAACTAGCCAGCGGCGGGGGCCGGTCAAACGGAAAACTTGCGTCCGATCGCGGATATTTCTGTTGACTCGCGAGAGCCCCTCGCCCCGCAAGGGAATAGTAAAGCCAAGCGTTCAGATCACAGATTGCAACGGCAGGAACAGAACGTTGGATTCAAAGCAAAAGCCGGCCAGGCGAACCTGACCGGCTTTCGTAAATACTTGAATTCATTGGACGAACGACGTTCGTCCGAATTCTGGACTAGGCGGCGGCCTTATCCAGCTTCTTCAGACGAGCGGCCAGACGCGACACTTTCCGCGAGCCCGTGTTCGGATGAACAACGCCCTTCGAAACCGCGCGCATCAGCTCCGACTGAGCTTCCACGAAGGCGGCCTTGGCGACGGCCACGTCGCCCTTGGCGATGGCGTCTTCGAACTTGCGCAGGAAGGTGCGCACGCGCGAGCGGCGGGCGGTGTTGACTTCGGTGCGGCGAGCGATCTTGCGGATCGCTTTCTTGGCGCCGGGATTATTGGCCATAGGTCGGACCTTCAAACGGACAGCCGCGCGGGCGGCCGCGAAGCAGGGAAAATAGAGCGCGCGGATATACGGGAAGCGCTCGCCGGGGTCAACGGTCCACAGGCATGAATCCTGCGGCCATTTTGGCGCAATCGATTATTGGCCCCGGAATGCCGGCTTACGTTTCTCGACGAAGGCCGCCATGCCCTCCTTCTGGTCCTCGAACGCGAACAGCGAGTGGAACAGGCGCCGCTCCAGAGCGACCCCCGTCGTCAGCGTCGTCTCGTAGGCGGCCTCGACCAGTTCCTTGTTCATGGCCACGGCCAGGGGCGACTGGCCGGCGATCTTGGCGGCCACGGCCAGGACCTCGTCGACCAGGCTGTCGGCCGGGAAGATCCGCGACACCAGGCCCGAGCGCTCGGCCTCGGCGGCGTCCATCATCCGGCCGGTCAGGATCATGTCCATGGCCTTGGACTTGCCGACGAAGCGGGTCAGGCGCTGGGTGCCGCCGATGCCGGGCGCGACGCCCAGATTGATCTCGGGCTGGCCGAACTTGGCGGTGTCGGCGGCCAGGATGAAGTCGCACATCATCGCCAGTTCGCAGCCGCCGCCCAGGGCGTAGCCGGAAACGGCGGCGATGATCGGCTTGCGACACTGCTCGATCGCCCGCGCCCCGGCGGTGAAGAAGTCGGCCTTGAACATCTGGGCGTAGGTCTTGTCCGACATCTCCTTGATGTCGGCGCCGGCCGCGAAGGCCTTGGTCGAACCGGTCAGCACGATACAGCCCACCGCGTCGTCGGCCTCGGCGATCGCCAGCGCCTGGGCCAGCTCGCCCAGCAGTTGGGTGTTCAGGGCGTTCAGGGCCTCGGGCCGGTTCAGGCGGATCAGCGTCACGCCCGGCGCGCTCTCGGGGGCTTCGACGATCAGGGTCTGGTAGTCGGCCGGCTGTTGAGCCATGGGGCGGTCTCCTGCTTGAGCCCGTCTTTATAGAGGGGCCGACGGCCTTGGGCAGCCCTACCCTGCGTCAGGCCGAGGCGCGCTCGACCAGATGATGGGCCTCGAGCACGTCCATGGGCGCGACCTCCCCCGGCGGACGGCGCAAGGCGTCCAGCAACAGGTCCAGGGCCCGGCCGGTCATCCGGTCGATGGGCTGGCGCACCGTGGTCAGGGGCGGCCAAACGCGCGTGGCAAGGAGCGTGTCGTCGAAGCCAGCCACCGCCAGGTCGCGCGGCAGGCTCAGGCCTCGCCGATGCGCGCACCACAACGCCGCGGCCGCCATGTCGTCATTGGCCGCGACGATGGCGTCGGGCGGCGCGGGCAAGGCCAGCAGCCGTTCGGCGGCGGCCAGACCGGATTCGAAGGTGAACCGGCCTTCGATGACCCGTTCGTCGGGCAGGGTCAGGCCGTGCGCCGCCAGGGCGTCGCGACAACCCGCCAGCCGGTCGAGACTGTCGGAGTGGTCGGCCGGTCCCGCGATGACGCCGATGCGCCGCCGGCCTTTGGCGATCAGCAGTTCGACGACGGCGCGCGAGGCGGCGCGGTTGTCGATGCGAACCGTGAACATGTCGGGCAGCGGCGCGGCCGTGGCGATGGCGGCGGTCGCCAGGCCCAGAGCCAGGAATTCCGGCGAACCGCTCAGGGCCAGCTCGAACGGCGGCAGCACCAGCAAGGCGTCGGCGCCCGACGCCTGCAGCGCGCGCGCTGTCGCCAGGGCGTGCTCCGGCCCGTCCGCCTTGCGGGCCATCAGCTGCAGACCGCGCTCGGCGGTGGCCACGGCGGCGGCGGCCAGCACGCCGTCGATGAACATGCTGTCGACGCCCGCATACAGCAGGCCGATGCGGGCCGGCGTCGCCCCGACCAGGCGCCGGGCGGCCGAGTTGGGCACGTAGCCCAGGGACGCGATGGCGGCCAGCACGCGCTCGCGGGTCTCGCGGCTGAACTTGCCGGTGTTGTTGAAGACGTTGGACACCGTCATGGCCGAGACGCCGGCCTGTGCGGCCACCGCCTTGATCGTGACGCGGGCGGTCTCGCGGGACCGTCGGGAGCGCTGCATCCTGGGTTTCCGAAGCCTATTGCGATTTAACGATAAACCTCGCAACCCTGCCACGCGATCTGATTTGGTCGCCAAGCATGATCTGGGTTGGGGAGCCCGCACTTCGCATGACCGTTTCCGTCGCGGCGACCTCGACCGACGCCACCGCGCCCGTCCACACCTCTTCGGGCAAGAGCCACTACGTCATCCTGGACGGACTGCGCGGCGTGGCCTCGCTGATGGTGGTGGTCTTTCACGTGTTCGAGGCCTGGGCGGGCGGTGATCCCGAGCGGCAGATCATCAACCACGGCTATCTGGCGGTGGACTTCTTCTTCCTGCTGTCAGGCTTCGTGATCGCCTACGCCTATGACGACCGCTGGGCGGCGGGCATGGGCCAGTGGGACTTCTACAAGCGACGGCTGGTGCGGCTGCAGCCGATGATCATCATCGGGGGCCTGATCGGCGTGGCGATGCTGGGCCTGCAGCACTGGTCGCTGTTTCCGAAACTGGAGACCGTTCAGGCGTGGCAGATCGCCGGCGCGCTGCTGCTGGGCTCCCTGATGATCCCGCTGACCCCGTCGACCGAGATCCGCGGCTGGAGCGAGATCTACCCACTGAACGGTCCTCAATGGTCCCTGTTCTACGAGTATATCGGCAACATCCTGTACGCCGTGGGCCTGCGGAAGCTGCCTGTCCGCTGGCTTGGCGCGCTGGTCGGCGCATCGGCCCTGGCGCTGGTCTGGTTGCTGGTGCGGGGGCCGCGCGGCGACGTGATCGGCGGCTGGGCGCTGGACGCCAGCGGGATCCAGATCGGCATGACCCGGGTGATGTTCCCGTTCTTCGCCGGCATCCTGCTGATGCGCCTGGGCAAGCGGATCAAGGTCAAGAACGCCTTCGCCGTCTGCAGCCTGCTGCTGATCGCCGCCCTGTCGCTGCCGCGCTTCGGAGTCGGCGACCAGCGCTGGATCAACGGCCTCTACGAGGCGGCCTGCATCATCGTGCTGTTCCCGCTGATCGTGGCCATCGGCGCCGGCGAGAAGGACGTTGACGGCCCCAGCGTCCGGATCGCCCGCTTCTTCGGCGACCTCTCCTATCCGCTCTATATCACCCACTATCCGCTGATCTACGCCTACACCGGCTGGGTCGTGGACAGGAAGCCGACCCCGGCCCTGGGCGCCTTGATCGGCGCGGGCCTGTTCGTCGCCGCCGTCGCGATCGCCTGGGCCTGCCTCAAGCTCTACGACGAACCCGTCCGTCGCTGGCTGGCGGGCAAGGTGCTGGCGCGACGCGCCTAGGCCTCACACCTGGCAGACCGGACAGAAGAAGGTCGACCGCCCCGCCTGGACCTCGCGGGCGATGACGCCTTTGCAGCCGGAGGTCGGGCACGGCTCGCCCTCGCGGTCGTAGACGCGGAAGCGGTGCTGGAAATAGCCCAGCGCCCCATCGGCGGCGGCGAAGTCCTTCAGCGACGAGCCGCCGACCTCGACGGCCTCGGCCAGGACGTCCTTGATCGCCGTGGTCAGGGGCGGCAGGCGTTTCGGCGCGATCCCGCCCGACGGCTTGAACGGCGAGATGTGCGCGCGGTGCAGGGCCTCGCACACATAGATATTGCCCAGGCCCGCGACGGTGCGCTGGTCCAGCAGCAGGGTCTTGGGTCCCTGCTTGCGATTGGCGAAGGCCTTTTCCAGGGTCTTGGCGTCGAAGCCCTCGCCCAGCGGCTCGGGACCCATGGTCGCGAACCAGGGATGATGGCTGACCCGGTCGGTCTGGATCAGGTCCATGAAGCCGAACCGGCGCGGGTCGTAATAGGTGACGGTGGCCCCTGCTTCGGTCTCGAACACCACGTGGGCGTGCTTGTCGTCGGGCTTGACCTCGCGGGCGAAGTCGCCGGGCCTCACGGTCCCTTCCGGGGCGGCGATCTCGAAGCGGCCAGTCATGCCCAGGTGCATCACCAGGGTGTCGCCGCGATCCAGCGGCGCCAGGATGTACTTGGCCCGGCGGTCGAGTTGCAGGATCTTCGCCCCGGTCAGCCGCTGGACGAAGCCGTCGGGCAGCGGGAAGCGCAGGTCGGGGCGGTTGGCGCGCACGCGGACCAGGCGCGCGCCGGACAGGACGGGCTCGAGACCGCGTCGGACGGTCTCCACTTCGGGCAATTCGGGCAACGGCGAACCCTTAAGACGATGACGCGGCGCGTGACGCGGGCTAATAGCGGACGTTCATATAGAGAGTTCGGCCCAAAGACGTCATGAGCAACACCTCCGCCAGCTTCGGTTTCACGGATGTCGACGCCTCGCTGAAGGCGGGCCTGGTGCGCGGGGTCTTCGACCGCGTCGCCAAGAACTACGACATCATGAACGACCTGATGAGCGGCGGGGTGCACCGGCTCTGGAAGGACGCCGTGGCCGCGCGCCTCAATCCGCAGCCGGGCGAGGTGATCATCGACTGCGCCGGCGGCACCGGCGACATGGCCCGCCGCTTCGCCAAGATGGCCCGGAACGCCCAGGAGCGGCGCGGCGGTCCGGACGCCACCATCAACATCGTCGACTACAACGCCGAGATGATCATGGCCGGCATCGAGCGCGGCGGCGAGCCCGAGATCACCTGGACCGTCGGCGACGCCCAGCGCCTGCCGCTGCCGGACAACTACGCCAACGCCTATGTGATCAGCTTCGGCATCCGCAACGTCACCGACATCGACGCGGCCCTGCGCGAGGCGCGCCGGGTGCTGAAGCCCGGCGGCCGCTTCCTGTGCCTGGAGTTCTCGCGGCCGGTGACCGAGGCCCTGGCCAAGGCCTACGACGCCTACAGTTTCAAGGTCATTCCGCAGGTCGGAGAATGGGTCGCCAAGGACCGCGACGCCTATCAGTACCTGGTCGAGAGCATCCGCCGCTTCCCCGACCAGCGCACCTTCGCCGGCATGATCGAGACCGCCGGCTTCAAGCGCGTGACCTACACCAACTTCACCGGCGGCGTGGCGGCCCTGCACCAGGGCTGGGCGCTCTGAGTGATCGCGGTGACTTTTCATTCCGATTTCCCCGGCGAAAGCCGGGGCCCAGATCGTAAGGCCGAGCGAGGCCAGGACTTGCTATCGCTCAGGCTGGATCTGGATCCCGGCTTTCGCCGGGAGGATCGGGGTGAGGTAAAAGGCGCTCGCCTTGCCTAGCCTTTCCGCATTTCTCCGCCTGACCGGCGCGGGCTGGGCCCTGGTCCGGGCCGACGCCCTGATCCCGCGCGAGGTCGAGCCTCAGCTGCCGCCGGCCGCCAAGCTGGCCGGCCGGCTGCTGCGCATGTTCGCCGGTGGCGCGGCCAAGCGCGGCCGGCCGGGCCAGCGGCTGGCCGACGTGCTGGAAAAGCAGGGTCCGGCCGCGATCAAGATGGGCCAGTTCCTGTCGACCCGCGCCGACATCTTCGGGACCGCCTTCGCCGAGGACCTGGCCCATCTGAAGGACCGCCTGCCGCCGTTCCCTCTGGCCATCGCCGAGGCCGAGATCCAGCGCAACCTCGGCAGGCCGCTGGGCGAGATCTACGCCGAGATCGGCGAACCGGTCGCCGCCGCCTCCCTGGCCCAGGCCCATCCGGCCGTGCTGCTGGACGGCCGCAAGGCGGCGGTGAAGGTGCTGCGCCCCGGCGTCGAGCGCCAGGTGGCCCGCGACAGCGCCGTGCTGCGCCTGGCCGCGCGCCTGGCCGAGCAACTGGCTCCCGCCTCGCGCCGCCTGAAGCCCACCGAGTTCGTCGAGGTGGTGATCCGGGCCCTGGACCTGGAGATGGACCTGCGCTTCGAGGCCGCCGGCTGCGCCGAGCTTGGCGAAGCCATGGCGACCGATCCCTACATGCGCGCGCCGCTGGTCTGCTGGGAGGGCGTCGGCAAGCGCGTCCTGACCCTGACCTGGGCCGAGGGCGTGGCGCTATCGGACCCCGCCGCGCTGGAGCTGCCCGGCCTGGATCGCAAGGCCCTGGCCGAGAACATCACCCGCGGGTTCCTGGCCCAGGCCCTGGACCACGGCCTGTTCCACGCCGACCTGCACGAGGGCAACCTGTTCGTGGCCGCGCCCAGCGCCGTAACCGCCGTCGACTACGGGATCATCGGCCGCCTGGGCCCGGGCGAGCGCCGCTACCTGGCCGAAATCCTGTACGGCTTCCTGAACCGCGACTACGCCCGCGTGGCCAAGGTGCATTTCGACGCCGGCTATGTGCCCGCCCACCAGGACGTGGACGCCTTCGCCCAGGCCCTGCGCGCCGTGGGCGAGCCGGTGTTCGGCCGCAACGCCCGCGAGGTCTCGATGGGCCGCCTGCTGGCCCAGCTGTTCGAGATCACCGCCCTGTTCGACATGGCCCTGCGGCCGGAACTGGTTTTGCTGCAGAAAACCATGGTCACCGTCGAGGGCGTGGCCCGCCGCATCGATCCGACTCACGACCTGTGGGCCGCCGCCGACCCGGTGGTGCGCCGCTGGATCGGCCGCGAGCTGTCGCCCGCCGCCAAGGCCCGCGACTTCGCCGAAGAGGCCCTGCGCGCCATCAAGGCCCTGGCCCGCCTGGCCGAGGCCCCGCCCCCAGCGCCCGTCGTGGTGGCCGAGCGCCAGCACAGCTGGCCGCTGCTATGGTTCCTGGTCGGGGCGGCGACGGCCGGCGCGGCCTTCGTCACCGGCCTGCTGCTGGCGCCGCATCCGCCCCTCTAGCCTTCGGCCTGTTCGCGCTTCCTGGCCGCCGAGGTCCGGCGGTCCTCGCGGGTCTTCTGCTCGTCCCAATAGGCCGCGCCCTCGTCGGGCTTGAACATCGTGCGCGGCGCGCCCTCGCGCGAGACCACCGCGAAGACGTTGTCCTTGGGGTCGTAGATCAGCAGGTCGCCGTTCGCGCGCTTCAGAGTCTGCGCGCCCTTGGGTGGGTCGCTGACGAAAGCGTGGACCTTGGCGACATAGTCGTCGGCCGTCTTGGCCCCGAACGTCTCGCCGTTGCGCTCGAAAGAACGCTGGGCGTTCTCCTCGGCCGTGCGCGTGCGGTTGGCGGCCCAGTAGGGCTTGCCGGCGATCAGCTTGACCGGCGCGTCGCGCGGATCGGCCGCCCGGCCGCCGCCGTTCGCCCCGCCTTCCGGCGGCGGCGCGATATCGTTGCTGGCCCGCTCGCTGGCCTTGGGCGCCTTCACGGCCGAGGCGCCGCTGTCGCAGGCCGAAAGACCCGCCAGCAGCATGAGCGCCGTCGCGCCCGACAAGACGTTTCGCACAATCTTCATGATGGCATCGCCCCGTTGTTCTACTTTTACGTTATTGAACGAAAGCGGAACATGAGTCGAGTCCCTATCTTTAACCCTGGCGCTTTGGCGCGAGGGTGGGCATGTGCAGGGATGAGACGCATGCGGAAGCGGAGTGCGGCGTGAGCGGCCAGAACGTGAAAGACAAGCGGGTTCTTCTGATCGTCGGCGGCGGGGTGGCGGCCTATAAGGCGCTGCTGCTGACCCGGCTGCTGCGCAAGGCCGGGATCGCCGTGCGGCCGATCCTGACCAAGGCCGGGGCCGAGTTCGTGACGCCCCTGTCCCTGGCCGCCCTGGCCGAGGACAAGGTCTATCAGGAGCTGTTCTCGCTAACCGACGAGCATGAGATGGGTCATATCGAGCTGTCGCGCTCGGCCGACCTGATCGTGGTCGCGCCCGCGACCGCCGACCTGATCGCCAAGGCGGCCGGCGGCTTCGCGGGCGACCTGGCCTCCACCACCCTGCTGGCCACCGACAAGCCGGTGCTGATGGCCCCGGCCATGAACGTGCGGATGTGGCTGCACCCGGCCACCCAGCGCAACATCGCCACCCTGAAGGCGGATGGCGTCAGCTTCGTCGGGCCCGACGAGGGCGCGATGGCCTGTGGCGAGTTCGGGCCCGGACGCCTGGTCGAGCCGGAAGAGATCTTCGCGGCCATCGTGGCGATGCTGGAGGGCCCCGCCGCCCGCCCGCTTCAGGGCAAGCGCGCCCTGGTCACGGCAGGCCCGACCTTCGAGCCGATCGATCCGGTGCGAGGCATCACCAACCGCTCCAGCGGCAAGCAGGGCTTCGCGATCGCCGAGGCGCTGGCGAAACTCGGCGCGGAGGTCACCCTGATCGCCGGTCCCGTGGCCCAGCCCACGCCGGTCGGCGTCAAGCGGGTCGATGTCGAGACCGCTCGCCAGATGCTGGCCGCCAGCCAGGCCGCCCTGCCCTCCGACGTCGGGGTGTTCGTGGCCGCCGTCGCCGACTGGCGCGTCGACGAGGCGTTCGGGACCAAGCTGAAGAAGGAAAAGGGCGGCCCGCCGGCCCTGACCTTCGTCGAGAACCCCGACATCCTGGCCACCCTGTCGGCCAGCGGCCCCCGGCGCCCCAAATTGGTCATCGGCTTCGCGGCCGAGACCGACCATGTCGAGGAGCACGCCCGCGCCAAGCTGGCGCGAAAGGGCTGCGACTGGATCATCGCCAATGACGTGACCGAGCCGGGCGTGATGGGCGGCGGCGAGAACGCCGTGCTGCTGATCACCCAGGACGGGACCGAGCGCTGGGACCGCGCGGCCAAGGACCAGGTGGCCGGCCAGATCGCGGCGCGGATCGCGAAGGCGCTCGGGTAAGGCGCCCTGGCCTGAGGCACTGGCCTGTAGGGGCGCAAATCAGCTACAGCCGGGCGATCCCAAGAAGGAACCGCCCGCATGTCCGCCATTCCCGCCGGTCTCGCCATCCGCTTCAAGCGTTGGGAAGGCAATGCCGACCTGCCGGTTCCGGCCTATGCGACCAGCGGCGCGGCGGGCTTCGATCTGCGGGCCCACGTGCCGGAGAACGAACCTATCGTTCTGAAACCGGGCTCGCGCTGCATGGCCCCGACCGGCTTTTCGGTGGCGGTGCCGGACGGCTGGGAGATGCAGGTTCGCCCGCGCTCGGGCCTGGCCTTCAAGAACGGCGTCACGGTGACCAACGCGCCGGGCACCGTCGACAGCGACTATCGCGGTCAGGTCTGCGTGCTGCTGATCAATCTGGGCGAAGAGGACTTCACGATCCGCCGGGGCGACCGCATCGCCCAGGGGGTCATCGCGGCGGCCCCGCAATGGCCGCTGGTCGAGGTCGACGACCTGGACGCCACCGATCGCGGCGCGGGCGGCTTCGGCTCGACCGGCTCGAAATAGTCTAGAGCGGGGCGGCCGCCTGAAGCGCCTTCAGGCCGATGACCAGATAGCCGCCGAACCCGGCGGCGAAGGCGGCCGCCGCCATCCAGAGCGTCGGACGCAGCAGGTCGAGGACGGAAAGTCCCGCGATCGGGGGTCGCGACTTCATCGGAACCTCATCTCCTGACGACGTATGCGTCGGAGGAAATACGCGCGCCCACGCTTTAGGTTGCGCGACCCGCCGCGTCGAAACCGCGACGCCAAGCGCCCGCGTGAAAAAACTTCGTCGGCGTTAATTGAAAGTTGGACGACTGCGTCCATTTATCCCTTGCCGAGCGCGCTGGACCCGACTATCCGGCGCGCTTGAAGCCTTTCGACAGGGATCTGGGTGCATGGCGACGCCGGGTAACAAGAAGCTGGTTCCGATGATCGTCGGCGGGGTCGTCCTCGTCGGCGTGGTCGTCGGCGGGACGCTGTGGTTCATCGACAAGCAGCGCTACGAGGCGACCGACAACGCCTTTGTCCAGGCCGACACCGTGCAGGTCAGCCCGCAGGTCTCGGGCTATGTCGCCGAGGTGCTGGTGGCCGACAACCAGCGGGTCGAGGCCGGCCAGGTGCTAGCCAGGATCGATCCGTCGACCTTCCAGGCCCGCCTGGACCAGGCCATCGCCAATGCCGGCGCCGCCGACGCGGCCATCCGCGCCGTCGACGACAAGAACAGCCTGGAACAGGCGATGATCGCCCAGAAGGCCGCCGGCGTGACCAGCGCCCAGGCCGACGCCGGCCGCGCCAGAGCCGACCTCGATCGCTACGACGCCCTGGCCAAGCAAGGCTGGGTCTCGCAGCAGAAGGTCCAGACCGAGCGCGCCGCCGCCACCCAGACCACCGCCAGCGTCGCGAGCGCCCAGGCCGCGCTGGAAGCCGAACGCCGCGCCGCCCAGTCGCTGGGCTCGGCCAAGGCCCAGGCCGTGGCGCAGTCCGCCGCCGCCCATGCCGCTGTCGAGCAAGCCAAGCTGGACCTGGAGCGCACCACGATCCGCGCGCCGGTCGCCGGCGTGGTCGGCGCCCGCTCGGTCCGTCCGGGCCAGCTGGTCCAGCCGGGCGTCGCGCTGATGTCGGTGGTGCCGCTGGGCCGCGCCTTCATCGTCGCCAATTTCAAGGAAACCCAGGTCGCCCGCATCCGCGTCGGCCAGCCGGTCGAGATCAAGGCCGACGCCTTCGGCAAGCAGAAGATCGTCGGCAAGGTCGACAGCTTCGCCCCCGCCACCGGCCAGGAGTTCGCCCTGATCCCGGTCGAGAACGCCGTCGGCAACTTCACCAAGATCACCCAGCGCCTGCCGGTCAAGATCGTCGTCGACCGCAGCCAGTTGGGCCAGGCCCTGCGGCCGGGCCTGTCGGTCGAGATCAAGGTCGACGTCCGCGACCGCTCGGGCCCCTCGTTCGCCGAGGCGGCCCAGGTCACGCCGCAGGTCGCCCGCCAGGGCGTGGATCGCTAGACGGAGCGACGCGTCATGACCGACGCCGCCCTCCCCGCCAGCGAAGCGCCCAAGACCGCCCCCGCCAAGCCCGAGGTCGACTGGGGCAAGCTGTTCCTGGGCTTCGGGGCCATGGTCATCGGCCAGTTCATGGCCATCCTGGACATCCAGATCGTCGCGGCCTCGCTGCCGCAGATCCAGGCCGGCGTCGGGGCCAGCACCGATCAGATCAGCTGGATCCAGACCGCCTATCTGATCCCCGAGGTCGTGATGATCCCGCTGTCGGGATATCTGTCACGGCTGTGGGGCACCCAGCGGCTCTACCTGATCTCGTGCACCGGCTTCATCGTCATGAGCGTGCTGACGGGCCTGAGCTCGTCGATCGACATGATGATCCTGACCCGGGCGCTACAGGGCTTCATCGGCGGGGCGATGATCCCGACGGTGTTCGCCGTGGCCTTCACCGCCTTCCCGCCCGAGCGGCGGGTGACGGCCAGCGTGATCATGGGCCTGATCGTCACCCTGGCCCCGACGGTCGGCCCCACCCTGGGCGGCCACTTGACCGAGGCTCTGTCCTGGCGCTGGCTGTTCTTCATCAACGTCCCGACCGGACTGATCGTGCTGTTCGGCGTGGCCCGCTGGGGCGAGTTCGACAAGGGCGACCCCAGCCTGGCCAAGGGCTTCGACTGGTTCGGCCTGGCCGTGATGGCGATCTTCCTGATGAGCATGCAGTACGTGCTGGAGGAAGGCGCCAAGGACGACTGGTTCGACGACACCGGCATCCTGTGGCTGACCGTGGTGGCCGTGCTGGGCGGAACCCTGTTCATCTGGCGACAGCTGACCTATCGCAACCCCATCGTCGAGCTACGGGCCTTCGCCAACCGCAACTTCACCGTCGGCGTGGCCATGACCGCCGTCTCGGGCGCCAGCCTGTTCGGGGGCACCTTCCTGCTGCCGCAGTTCCTGGGCCGGGTGCGCCACTATTCGGCGTCGGAGGTCGGCACCACCATGGTCGTCTCGGGCCTGTCGATGTTCCTGACCGGGCCCATCGCCGGGCGACTGGTGCGCAAGACCGACCCGCGCGTGCCGATGTTCATCGGCTTCGTTCTGGCCGGCTGGGGCATGTACATGGCCCACGGCGTGACCAAGGACTGGGGTTTCTGGGAGTTCGCCGGGGTTCAGGCTTGCCGTGGCGTCGGGGTCATGATCGCCATGATCGCGACCCAGCAGATCACGATGAGCACCCTGCCGCCGCACATGGTCAAGAACGCCTCGGGCCTGGTGAACCTGTCGCGCAACACCGGCGGGGCGATCGGCCTCGCCCTGCTGGCGACCTCGATCACCCAGCAGACGGCGCTGTACTACGACGACATGACCTCGAAGGTCACCCAGGGCGGGGCCACGGCCAACATGATGGCCGGCCTGACCGAGCGGATGATGCAGCTGGGCGTCGCCGACCCCGGCGGCGCGGCGCGCAAGGCCATCGGCGGCATGATGCAGCAGCAGGCCACGGTGATGGCCTTCGGCGACAGCTTCACCCTGCTGGCCATCGGCTGCTTCGTCGCCGCGGGCGTCTCGCTGCTGGCCGCCCCCGTCAAGAACGCCCCCCCGCCGCCTTCGGACGCTCACTGATGCCGCGCATTCCCGGACAGATCGATGTCGCCAAGACCGAAGCGATCCTCGACGCCGCCGTCGAGGTGATCGGCGAGCGCGGCCTGGCGGCCCCGATGGAGGCCATCGCCCGCCGCGCCGGGGTCTCCAAGCAGACGGTCTACAACCACTACGGCTCGAAGGCCGACCTGATGCGGGCCCTGATGACCAGGCGGGTGGAGAGCATCACCGCCTCGCTGCGCGAGCCCGGCGCGGTCGACAATCCGACCGAGGCCCTGGAGGCCTACGCCCGTTCGATGCTGGAGACCGTGGTCACCAACAAGAGCTATTCGATGATGCGGGTGATCATGCTGGGCGCGGGCGAAATGCCGGACGTGGCCCAGGAGGTCTTCGAGGCTGGCCCCCGCGCCGCCCGTCGGCAGCTGGCGGCCTTCCTGCAGATGGAGACCGAGCTGGGTCGGCTGAAGGTCGAGAACTTCGAGGAGGCCGCCGAGTTCTTCTCCGGCATGGTCATGGGCCACAGCCAGATGCGCTCGATGCTGCGCCTGCCGTCCGACAAGACCCCGGAAGAGTACGGCCGCCTCGCGCGGGAGGCGGCCGTCCGTTTCATGAGAGCTTACGCGCCCTAGCCTTGGTGGGACCTGGCTTACGCTTCCTCGGCGTCCGGCATGCCCATCATGTGGAAGCCGGCGTCGACGTGGACGACTTCGCCCGTGGTCGACTTGCCGAGGTCCGAGGCCAGCCACAGGGCGCAACCGGCGACGCCTTCCATCGAGGTGTCTTCCTTCATCGCGCTGAACGCGCGGCCTTGGGCGATCATGCCGCGGCCGCCCGAGATGCCGGCCAGGGCCAGGGTGCGCATGGCGCCGGCCGAGATGGCGTTGGCGCGGATGCCCTTGGGCCCCAGGTCGCGGGCGATGTAGCGGGTCGAAGCTTCCAGAGCCGCCTTGGCCACGCCCATGGTGTTGTAATTCGGGATGGTCCGCTCCGACCCCAGATAGGTCATGGTGATCAGCGAGCCGCCGTTCGGCATGATCTTGCTGGCGCGCTTGGCCACGTCGACGAAGCTGAAGGCCGAGATGTTCATGGCCAGCAGGAAGCCCTCGCGGGTCGTGTTGTCCACGAACGAGCCCTTAAGCTCGTTCTTGTTGGCGAAGGCCACCGAGTGGATCACGAAGTCGATCGTCCCGAAGACCTTCTCGATCTCGGCGAAGGCGGCGTCCATCGAGGCGTCGTCGGTGACGTCGGCCGGGATCAGCGTCTTGACGCCGATGCTCTCGGCCAGCGGGCGCACCCGGCGCTCCAATTCCTCGCCCTGGTAGGTGAAGGCCATCTCGGCGCCCTGGGCGGCCAATTGGCTGGCGATGCCCCAGGCGATCGAGTTGTGGTTGGCCACGCCCATGACGAGGCCCTTCTTGCCCCGCATCAGCTCGCCCTTGGGGAACGCGTAATCGTCGGCCATGTGTCGGGCCCTCTTTCGCAAATCGTTGACCGCTGGTTAGCAGGGGCCGGCGCCCGGCGGAACCCTTCAGCGGTCTTTCAGCGTCGGACCCTGTCGGCCAAGGCCGCTTCCAGCGACCGGGCGAAGGCTGAGGGATCGAACACGGCGGACGCCTCGACGGCCGCGCGGACACGGGTTTTCAGGGCCGCCAGGCCCGCGCGGTCATCGGCCAGGGCGACGGCCTTGGCGACATAGCGGGCGCGGTCAGCCGCGATCAGCTCAGGCAGGTCCAGGGCCGTCAGCAGGCTGGCCCCGACCCGGCTGGCGAAACTCTTGCCCGGCAAGCTCAGTATCGGAATCCCCATGCGCAGGGCGTCGCTGGCGGTCGTGTGGGCCCCATAGGGCCAAGTGTCGAGCACGAGATCGGCCAGGGCGTGGCGGGCCAGGTGCTCGGCGTGCGGCGCGGGCTGAGCAAAGACCAGCCGCTCCAGCTCGATCCCGCCGGCGACCGCATGGGCGCGCAGGTTTTCCGCCGCTCCCGGCGCGCCGGCATAGAGCCAAAGCACGCTCCGCGGCGCGGCCTTCAGGATCGCCATCCAGGTCGCGAACACCTCGGGCGTGATCTTGGCCGGATTGTTGAAACAGCAGAAGACGAAGACGGCCTCGGGCAGCCCCTCGGCGGCGCGGCTCGGCGGCGGCGGAAGTTCGGTCAGGCGGTCATTGGGCTGGTAGAGCGGCAGGCGGACCACCGCCTCGGACCAGAACCCTTCCGCGCCCGGCGGGATGGTCACGGCGTCGGCCAGGACG
This sequence comes from Caulobacter segnis, assembly GCF_023935105.1. Taxonomy (NCBI): domain Bacteria; kingdom Pseudomonadati; phylum Pseudomonadota; class Alphaproteobacteria; order Caulobacterales; family Caulobacteraceae; genus Caulobacter; species Caulobacter sp. RL271. Next base: position 5,642,593 of record NZ_CP096040.1, read on the forward strand.
ATGTCGGCATGTCGGCCCAGCGTGCCTGGATAGCCTAGCCAACTGACCTGCACCGGCGCGGCGCGATGAGCCAGGATCCCCGGCCGGCCGTCCTGGGTATAGCCCTTGAGGTCGACGACGATGTCGACGCCGCGCGCACGGCAAAGCTCGGCGATCGCCGCGTCCGACAGGCTGCGGACCTCGATCCAGTGCTCACAAGCGGCCTTCAGGCGCTCGCGCATCGGGCCGCCCGTGTCCGGACCATACGAAACGGCGAAGATCTCGAACCGGGAGCGGTCGTGCGCCTCCAGCACGCCCGCCAGCAGGCGAGCCGTGGCGTGCGCGTGCAGGTCGGACGACAGATAGGCCACGCGGATCCTGTCGCCCGGCGGCCGAACCGGCCATGTCGGCGCTGGGCGCTCGGGCGGCGCGGCCAGTTCGGCGCAGCGGCGGTGCAGGGCCGGCTCGTCGAACATCGCCAGGGCGGCGAAGGGCGAAACACCCAGCCGACCCAGCTTCAGGTCCGCCTTGACCAGCATGTCCAGCGCCGCGTCCTCGCGCCAGTCGCAGGTCTGGCGGCGCGCCCACATCAGGTCGCCCGAGACGCGGGTGTGCAGCGGGTCGATCTCCAGCACCGCTTCCAGATCGCGCGCCGCCTCGGCCGGTCGGTTCAGCAGCGACTTCAAGGCCGCGCGGCTGGCCAGCGTCTTGGCGTCGCCTGGCGAGAGCTGGACAGCGCGATCGAGCACCGCCAGCGCCTCCTCGAAGCCGCCCAGTCTTTGCAGCGATACGGCCAGGGCGCCGAGAACCGGCGGGTTGTCGGGATCGACCGCCAGAGCGGTACGAGCGGCGGCGACCACCTCGGCATCACGCCCTAGGCTATTGAGAACCAAGGCCTTTGCGGACAGCAAGCCAGGTCGCTCACTATCCAGCACCAGCCCTTCGTCAAGGGCGACGAGCGCCGCTTCCGCCTGGTCCAGCCCCAGTCGCGCCACGCCCAGCAGGTGCCAGGCCTCGACGCTGGGCGCTTCGAGGACCAGCCGCTCGCACAAGGCGGCGGCCTCGGCCAATCGGCCGGCTCTGTACAGATCGAAAGCCTCGCGGGCGGTCGTCAAACGCGCCCCCGAGATCCGCTAGTCGACGCGGCTGAAGATCAACGTGCCGTTGGTGCCGCCGAAGCCGAAGCTGTTGGACATCACCGTGGTCAGCGGCGTGTCGGCGCGCTGGCGCAGGATCGGCAGGTCGGCGAACTCGGGGTCCAGCTCCTCGATATGAGCGCTCTCGGCGGCGAAGCCGTTGTTGAGCATCAGGATCGAGTAGATGGCCTCCTGCGCGCCGGCCGCGCCCAGGCTGTGGCCGGTCAGGGACTTGGTCGACGAGATCATCGGCGGCTTGTCGCCGAACACCTCGCGCACCGCGCCCATCTCCTTGCTGTCGCCGACCGGCGTCGAGGTGCCGTGCGGGTTCAGGTAGTCGATCGCGCGATCGCCGGCCTGCGCCATCGCCAGGCGCATGCAGCGCGCCGCGCCCTCGCCCGAGGGCGCCACCATGTCGTAGCCGTCGGAGTTGGCGGCGTAGCCGACCACTTCACCGTAGATCTTGGCCCCGCGCGCCTTGGCGTGCTCGTACTCTTCCAGCACCACGATGCCCGCGCCGCCGGCGATCACGAAGCCGTCGCGGTTCTTGTCGTAGGCCCGGCTGGCCACCGCTGGACGGTCGTTGAAGTTGGTGCTCATGGCGCCCATGGCGTCGAACAGGTTCGACAAGGTCCAGTCCAGCTCCTCGCAGCCGCCGGCGAAGACGATGTCCTGCTTGCCCATCTGGATCTGCTCGGCGCCCGCGCCGATGCAGTGGGCGCTGGTCGCGCAGGCCGAGCTGATCGAATAGTTGATCCCGCGGATCTTGAACCAGGTCGACAGCACCGCCGACGGGCCCGAGCTCATGGCCTTGGGCACCGCGAACGGGCCGATCCGCTTGGGACCCTTCTCCATCGTGGTGGCGGCGGCCTGGACGATGATGCTGGTCGAGGGACCGCCCGAACCGACGATCAGGCCGGTGCGCTCGTTCGAGATCTCGCCCTCCGCGAGCCCGGAGTCGGCGATCGCCTGCTCCATGGCGACGTGGGCATAGGCCAGGCCGGGCGACAGGAAGCGCGCCGCGCGGCGATCCACCAGCGACTCCCACTCGATCTGGGGCGCGGCATGGACCTGGCAGCGGAAGCCGCGCTCGGCGTATTCCGGTGCGAAGATCACGCCGGACTTGGCTTCGCGCAGGGAAGCCAGCACCTCATTGGCGTTGTTGCCGATGGACGAGACGATCCCCAGTCCGGTGACGACGACGCGACGCATGTCTCTAATTCCTCTTCTCCCCCCAAACCCATCAGGGGGCCGGCTCTCTAACGTCCGGTCTCGTCCAACGGATCTCTGCTTCTAACGGATCAAGACGCCATCTGCTCGGCCGTGAACAGGCCGACCTTCAGGTCCTTGGTTTCGTAGATCACCTTACCATCGGCTTCCAGGACGCCCTCGCCGATTCCCATGACGAGCTTGCGCATGATGACCCGCTTCAAGTCGATCTTGTAGACGACTTTCTTGACGGCGGGCGTGACCTGGCCGGTGAATTTCACCTCGCCGACGCCCAGGGCGCGGCCCCGGCCGGGCGCGCCCGACCAGCCCAGGAAGAAGCCGACCAGCTGCCACATGGCGTCCAGGCCCAGGCAACCCGGCATGACGGGGTCGCCGATGAAGTGGCAGCCGAAGAACCAGAGATCGGGATTGATGTCGAACTCGGCCTCGACATAGCCCTTGCCGTACTTGCCGCCGTCGGACTCGATCCGCACGATCCGGTCGAACATCAGCATCGGCGGGGCCGGCAGCTGGGCGTTGCCCGGACCGAAAAGCTCGCCGCGACCGCAAGCCAGGAGTTCTTCGAAGGTGTAGGCGTTCTTCTGCATGGGGGACGCCCTAGCACGGCGGCGGGTCAGGCCTCAACGTTTCCCTGATCCCGTATGTTCCTGGAGCTTGACTATCCCTTGCGGCACTGGATGGCCGGATCGGTGCCCCAGATGTCGGTTTCCCGCGCCCAGCCGGATGATCCGTCCGCCCGCAGGCGGCACCAGCCCTTCTCGCACTTGTCGAGGTTGGCGATCGCATGCCCCTTCAGATAGGCGCTGACCTTGGCCCCGGGCTTGGGCGCGTTCAGCAGCGGCAGATTGCTGGGCTGCACCCGCATGGCCGAGCGGCGGCCGTCGGTGGTGCGCTTGTGGACCCAGGCCAGCCCGCCCTCGGGATCACAGATCCGCCGCCACTCGCGCGTTTCGGCCACGACCTGCACCGGCAGGCCCTTGGCATGGTAGATCCATAGCAGCTGGTGGGCCTCGTCCGGACCGTTGCGCGCATTGACCTCGGCGTATTTCAGCGAGACGTAGCGCGGCACGTCTAATCCCGAAGGGGTGATCCGGGGTCCGTCGGCCGCCGCCGGGCCGGCCAGTAAGGCCGTGCTCGCCGCAATTCCGACGAGACTGGCGGTCAAATGCATCCTGAACGCCCCGCGTGACGAACGATGTTCTATTTTCGACGGCATGTTGCTTGGCCCCCTCGGGCCCCTTTGCTACAGCTTTCAAACGCCCGTCAGTGAGAGCTTTTCAAACCGCCCATGGCCGCCCGCAAGCTCAAAGTCATCGTCACCCGCAAACTCCCCGATCCGGTGGAGACGCGGATGTGCGAACTGTTCGACACCGAACTGAACGTCTCCGACAAGCCCTTGACGGCCGATGAACTGGTCGACGCCATGAGCCGCGCTGACGTGCTGGTGCCGACGATCACCGATCGTATCGACTCCCGCCTTCTGTCGCGATCCGGCGATCAGCTCAAGTTGATCGCGAATTTCGGGGCCGGCGTGGACAATATCGACGTCGCCACCGCCAACGCGCGCGGCATCATCGTCACCAACACGCCCGGCGTCCTGACCGAGGACACCGCCGACCTGACCATGACCCTGATCATGGCCGCCTCGCGCCGGATCGTCGAAGGCGCCGAGGTGGTTAAGGCCGGCGGCTTCCACGGCTGGTCGCCGACCTGGATGCTGGGCCGCCGCCTGTGGGGTAAGCGCATCGGCATCATCGGCATGGGCCGCATCGGCCAGGCCGTCGCCCGCCGCGCCAAGGCCTTCGGCATGCAGGTGCACTATCACAACCGCAAGCCCGTCAGCCCGCGCATCGCCGAAGAGCTGGGCTGCACCTACTGGGAAAGCCTGGACCAGATGCTGGCCCGGATGGACTTCGTCTCGATCAACTGCCCGCACACCCCGGCCACCTACCACCTGCTGTCGGCCCGCCGGCTGAAGCTGCTGCGACCGCACGCCGTCGTCGTCAACACCGCCCGCGGCGAGGTGATCGACGAAGGCGCCCTGGCCAACATGCTGGCCAAGGGCGAAATCGCCGGCGCCGGCCTCGACGTCTACGAGCACGAGCCGGCCATCAACCCCAAGCTGCTGAAGCTGCCCAATGTCGTTCTGCTGCCCCACATGGGCTCGGCCACGGTCGAGGGCCGCATCGACATGGGCGAGAAGGTCATCGTCAACGTGAAGACCTTCATGGACGGCCACAGACCGCCGGACCGGGTCATCCCGTCGATGCTTTAAGGCGAAGCTTGACCTGAAGTTCAGAACCGAGCACCTGTCGCGAAGGTTGCATCGGGGGCTTTGCATGATTTCCAGACGCGCAATCCTGGCCGGCGGCGTGGCGACGCCAGGCTTGCTGTCGGTTGCGCGCGCCGCGACGTCACCACCCTCCGCCTCTGAACTGACCGCACCCCCGACGGTCCTGGGAGCGGCCCTTTCGCCGAACGGCGCCCAGCTGGCGGTGCTGCACGTCGAACACGCCGGAGAAGGCTTGAAAGCCTATGTCCTGCTGCAGGACGTCAACAAGCCCAAGGGGCAGCCCACGGTGGTCCTGATCGGCGACTACGACGTACAGAAGATTCAGTGGGCCAATGACGAACGGCTGTTGATCTGGGTGAATATCCACAAGGAATTGGACGGCACGCCCACCCGCCTCCGTTTCGGTGACCTCTATTTCGATGCACCCAAGCAGCGCATCTTGTCGATGAATCTCGATGGATCCGAATCTGCTCTGCTGTTTGGACAGGAAGAACTGCTGCTCCGCGAGTTCGATCTGGCCACAGTCGTCGATACCCTGCCCGAAGATCCGAACCTGATCCTGATGCAGGCCTGGGACGGACAGAAGCTTCGCTACATGCTCTACAAAGTCGACGTGCGCACAGGTGCCGTGGCGGCGTTCGAACGCGGAGAGCCGTCGACTTACGGCTGGTTCACCCAGAATGGCGTGCCGGTGGTGCGCTTCGACAGCAACCGCCGGGGCACCGTGGTGTCGCTGTTCACCCGCGCGCCCGGCGCTAAGGACTGGACACTCTATCGCAAACTCCGGCGCGACGAGATGCGCCGTTTCTCGGATCTCGAGATTGTCGGCGCCACGACCGAGCCCGGCATCCTGTTAGCCTCTTCCCAACGCGAAAACGACGATGGGCACGTGCTACGGCGTTTCGATCTCAACACGTTGGAACTGGGTGAGACCGTGGCGTCCCGTCCGGAGCGCGACATCGTCGATGTCTTCCAGGACGATCGCGGCAAGCTGCTGGCGGCGGTCGTCGCCGAGGATCGCCGCGATTATGTCTTCTTCGAGCCGGCGCTCAAGGCCAGTTTCGAGCAGCTGTCGACGGTGTTCAAGCACGACGTCAACCTGACCTTCGTCGACGTCAGCCTCGATCATCGGCGGTTTGTTCTGCACACCAGCAGTCCCACCGACCCCGGCTCATACTGGTTTTATGACGCCGCCGGCTTCCTGAGCCTGTTGGGCCAGGCCTATCCGTGGTTGAATGGCCGCTTGGCTCCGATGAGCATTCTGAAGCTCAAGGCGCGGGACGGCCTGGACCTGACCGCCTATCTGACTCTGCCAGCCAACGCCACGGGACCGTGCCCGCTGATCGTCTACCCCCACGGCGGTCCGGAGTTGCGCGACAACTACAGCTTCGATGTCTTTACCCAGGCCTTCGCCGCGAAGGGCTGGGCGGTGCTGCAGGTCAATTTCCGAGGATCGGGCGGCTATGGCCGGGCCTTCGCCGACGCTGGTCGCAAGCGCTGGGGCGTCGAAATGCAAAACGACATCGAGGACGCTCTGGCCACCGTCCTGTCCAGCGGCAAGATCGATCGCAACCGCATCGCCATCTGCGGCGCCAGCTATGGCGGCTACGCGGCCCTGATGGGCGCGGTGAAGACGCCCGACGCCTACCGCGCTGTCGTCTCGATCGCCGGCGTCACACACCTGGACGACTTCATCGCCAGCGTGCGCCGCGAGGATGGCGCTGACGCGCCGAGCTATCAGTACTGGCTCAAGACGATCGGTGATCCCGTCGCCGACAAGGCGCTGCTGGCCTCGAGCTCGCCCGCGCTGCGGGCTCGCGAGATCCGCGCCCCGGTCCTTCTGATCCATGGCGCGGCCGACTCCGTCGTGCCGGTCGAGCAGTCGAAGACCATGTCCCGAGCCCTGAAGGCCGCGGGCCGTTCAGCCAAATATGTCCAGATGGACTGGGTCGGGCACCGCGGCTGGGACCGGTTCACGCTGACCAGCATCCTGACTCAGGCCGCCGACCACATCGCCAAGGCCTTCGCCTAGCCCCGCATGTCTCCCGTCTCCACGAAGCGCTGGTGCCAGGCGAAGGCCTCGTTCAGCAGGGTCGGGGACTGCTGGCCGTAGGAGTCGCGGCGGGCGCGGGCCAGGTAGTCCTTCAGCGCCGGGCGATAGTCCGGGTGCGAGCAGTTCTCGATGATGACCTCGGCCCGCTGGCGGGGCGACAGGCCGCGCAGGTCGGCCAGGCCCTGTTCGGTGACCAGGATCTGGACGTCCTGGTTGATGTGATCGACGTGCGGGGCCTTGGGCACGATCGTCGAGATCTTGCCGCCCTTGGCCGTCGAGGGGGCCATGAAGATCGAGACATAGGCGTTGCGGGCGAAGTCGCCGCTGCCGCCGATGCCGTTCTGGATGCGCGAGCCCATCAGGTGGGTCGAATTCACCGCCCCGTGGATGTCGGCCTCGATCATGCCGTTCATGGCGATGCAGCCGAGACGGCGGATCACCTCAGGGTGGTTGCTGATCTCCTGCGGGCGCAGCACCAGGCGGTCGCGGAAGCGGGCCATGTCGGCGTTGAGGGCGGCGGCGGCCTGCGGGCTCAGCGAAAAGGCCGTGGCCGAGGCGGTCAGCAGCTTGCCGGCCTCCATCAGCTCCAGCATCCCGTCCTGCAGCACCTCGGTATAGGCGGTCAGGTTGTCGAACGGACCGTCGACCAGGCCCGACATCACCGCGTTGGCGATGTTGCCCACCCCCGACTGCAGCGGCAGCAGGCTGGCCGGCAGGCGGCCGCGCGCCACCTCGTGACGGAAGAACTCCAGCAGGTGGCCGGCGATGGCGCGATGGTCTTCGCCGGGGGCGTCGAACGGCAGGTTGCGGTCGGGGGAATCGGTCTCGACCACCGCGACCACCTTGGCCGGATCGCAGCGGAAATAGGCTTCACCGATGCGATCGTCGGGGCGAACCAGCGGGATCGGCACCCGGTTCGGCGGCAGGGCCGTGCCGTAGTAGATGTCGTGCATCCCCTCCAGCGCCGGGTTCTGCCAGCGGTTCACCTCGAGGATCACCTTCGAGGCGCGGTCGATCCAGGTCTTGTTGTTGCCCACCGACGAGGACGGGATCAGCGAGCCGTCGGGCCGGATCCCGCTGACCTCGATGATCGCCGTGTCTAGCGGGCCCAGGAACCCTTGCCAGGCCATCGGCGCGACCTGGGACAGGTGCATGTCGAAATAGTCCATCTCGCCGCGATTGATCTTGTCGCGGGCGATGGGGTCGGAATTGTAGGGCAGGCGGAACTCTATGCCGTCGGCCTTGGCCAGGGCCCCGTCCAGCTCCGGTCCCGTCGAGGCGCCGGTCCAGACCCGCAGGCGGAAGGGGTTTCCGGCGGCGTGCTCGGCCTCGATCCGGCTGGCCAGGGCCATCGGCACGGCCTTGGGATAGCCCGAGCCGGTGAAGCCGCTCATGCCGACCGTGCTGCCCGGGTCGATCAGGGTGGCGGCGTCCTCCGCCGACATCACCTTGGCCCGCAGGCTGTCCAATCCGATCCGCGATGCGCTCATCACCCGATGTCTCCGTCTGGGATGACGGGGGCATAGCCAGCCGCGACGACGGAGTCTGTTCCGTAATATCCCGAGGAGCGCGTTATTTGGCCGGATGGGCCGCTAGCCAGGCCCTCAGGTCGGCGACGGAGCGTTCGGGGATCTGCTCCATCGGCACATGGCCGACGCCGGGATAGAGGATCAGGGTCGCGCCCGGGATGGCCTTGCGGAATTTCTCGCCGTCGGCTGGCGGGATCACACGGTCGTCCTGGCCAAAGATCACCAGGGTCGGAACGCGGATGGTCGACAGGTCCGGCGCCGTGGCCACCCGGCGCGGCCGCTGGCCCAGCAGGATCACGCGGTGGCCGGGCGCCCGCGCCAGGTCGACATAGCGGTCTATCAGCGCCGGCGTCACCAGCTTGGGGTCGACATAGGCCGAACGCAGGGCCTGGGTCATCAACGGCCGGATCTCGATCTCCTTCAGCACCTGGCGGCCGACCGGATTGGCCAGGAACTTGAAGATCATGCCCCCGCTCCGGCCGGGCGTCGGCCAGCCGGCGGCGTCGACCAGCACCAGGCGCTCGACCCGATCCGGATGGTCCAGGGCGTAGGTCCAGGCCACCTCGCCGCCCATCGAATTGCCGCCCAGGGTGAAGCGCGACAGGCCAAGGCCCCGAGTCACACCGTCGACCGTCGCCTCGAAACTATCTGGACGAACCACATAGGCGTCGCTGGTCCGGGTCAGGCCATGGCCCGGCAGATCCAGCATGACCACGCGATAGTCCCTGGACAGCGCCTCGACCCAGCCGTCCCAGGCGTGGGTCGAGGCCGCGAAGCCGTGCACCAGCACGATGGCCGGCGCGCCGCGCGGGCCGACGTCGCGATAGTGCGCGCGCACGCCGCCGGGCAGATCCATGTAGCGGGAGTCCGCATAGCCATACCGCGCCTCGAGCGTGGCGTAGGGTATGTCCGGCCGCCGCATCAGCAGCCAGCCGATGCTGGCCAACACGGCGATCAGCAACAGGGCGGTCGCCAGACCGCGCGCCAGCGTCTTCATCCCGCCCTCCCCGACGCACGGAACACCCTAACTCGAAGGTTGAACGAACGACGTTCTTTCAACGCCGTCAAGCGCCGCACGCTGGACAATGGGGATCGGCCCCGATCCGCACCGTGCGGGTCTCGGCGGCCAGGGCGTCGTGGATCAGGAGCTTGCCGGACAAGGGCTGGCCGGCGCCGACGATCAGCTTGACCGCCTCCAGCGCCATCATCGATCCGATCACCCCCGCCAGGGCTCCCACCACGCCGACCAGGGCGCAGGTCTCGGCGTCCGGCGGGATTTCGGGCACCAGGCAGCGATAGCAGGGCTTGCCGTGGAACACGCCGACCTGGCCCGTCCAGCGGCCCAGGGCTCCGCTGACCAGCGGCTTGCCATGGGCCAGGCACGCGTCGCTGACGGCGAAGCGGGTGGCGAAGTCGTCGGTGCCGTCCAACACCAGGTCATACCGCGCGACGATGTCGCCGGCGTTGGCCGCGTCCAGCCATACCTTATGCGTCTCGACCGCCGTGTGCGGGTTCAGGGCCGACAGCCGCTCGACCGCCGCCTCGACCTTGGGCCGGCCGACATCTGCCGTGGCGTAGAGCACCTGGCGCTGCAGGTTCGACAGCGAGACGTCGTCCGGATCCACGAGGCCTATGGTCCCGACGCCCGCCGCGGCCAGGTACAGCGCGGCCGGCGCGCCCAGCCCCCGGCCCCGACCACCAGCACCCGCGCGGCCTTCAGCTTCTGCTGCCCGGGACCGCCGACCTCGCGCAGGACCAGATGGCGGGCGTAGCGCTCGACCTCTTCCTGCGAGAAGCTCATCCTTGATCTCCGCGTTGAACCTCGCCACATGCGAGACCATGCAAAACAGCTCTTCCTTCCCCGACTGGCACGGCACGACCATTCTGGCGGTGCGCAAGAACGGACAGACCGTGATCGCCGGCGACGGACAGGTCTCCATGGGCCCAACCGTCGTCAAGGGCAACGCCCGCAAGGTGCGCCGACTGGCCGGCGGTAAGGTGGTGGCGGGCTTCGCCGGCGCGACGGCCGACGCCTTCACGCTCATCGAGCGTTTGGAAGCCAAGCTGGAGCAATACCCCGACCAGCTGGCCCGCGCCTGCGTCGACCTGGCCAAGGACTGGCGCACCGATCGCTACCTGCGCAAGCTGGAAGCCATGCTGCTGGTGGCCGACAAGACCGCCATCTACACCGTCACCGGCGTCGGCGACGTGCTGGAGCCGGGCGAAAGCGCCGACGGCAATGCGGTGGCCGCCATCGGCTCGGGCGGAAACTACGCCCTGGCGGCCGGCAAGGCCCTGATCGACCAGGACCTTTCGGCCGAAGCGCTGGCCCGCAAGGCGATGGGCATCGCCGCCGAGATCTGCGTCTACACCAACGGCAACCTGACGGTCGAAGTCCTCTAGGGCGAAGTCTCGTAGGCTTTCGTCGCAAACGGGATGCGCGGCGGACTCTCTCGGCGCTTGGCTGGGCGCAGGGAGGGTCCCGCCATGCTGAAGACCGTTTTGACCGTTTGCGTGGCGCTGATCGGCGCCAGCGCCGCCTTGGCCGACCCCAAGACTCCCGCCGACCAGGTAGAGGCCGCGGAACGCGCCTTCGCCGCCGACGGCCTGGCCCTGGGGATCAAGGCGTCGTTCCTCAAGCACATGGCCGACGACGCCATCATCTTCACCCCGGCGCCGACCAACGCCCGCGCCTTCTACGGCGGGCAATCGGGCGAGGGCGAGCCGAAGCTGGAATGGTGGCCGGCCTGGGTTGTCGCGGCGCGGTCAGGCGACCTGGCCTTGTCCACGGGTCCGTCTTTCTTCGACGGCAAGCCGAGCGGCTGGTTCTCCAGTATCTGGCGCAAGGACGCCGACGGCGTCTGGCGCTGGATCTATGACGGCGGCGGCGCGGCTGATCCGGTCTTGGCGCCAGTCCAAACGACGCCAGCGGCGAAGGGTCCCGTGGCAGCCTTGGGCGAAGGCTCGCCGGCCAAGGCCTTCGATGCGGTTCGCGCGGCCGAAGCGATGCTGAGCCGATCGGCTGAGCATGACGCCGCCCAGGCCTACAAGGCGTTTCTGGCATCGGACGCCCGCCTGATCGGACCACGCGGGACCCGCGCCCTGCTTTCGACCGCGATCCAGGCGCGCCTGCAACGGCTTCCGAGCGCCATGAGGCTGACCCTGCGCGGCGGCGGCGCGTCCAAGGCCGGCGACCTCGTCTGGACCCACGGCGAGGCGACTTGGCGCCAGACGGGTCAAAATTTGGTCCAAGCCCACTATATGCATGTCTGGCAAAGGCGGCCGGAAGGCTGGCGCCTGATCTTCGAGACCCTGATCAACGACCGATGACCGAGTTTTCCCCCCGCGAGATCGTTTCCGAACTGGACCGCTACATCGTCGGCCACGCCGAGGCCAAGAAGGCCGTCGCCGTGGCCCTGCGCAATCGCTGGCGCCGACGGCGCGTGCCGGCCGACCTGCGTGACGAGGTGACGCCTAAGAACATCCTGCTGATCGGCCCCACGGGCGTCGGCAAGACCGAGATCGCCCGCCGCCTGGCCAAGCTGGCCCAAGCGCCGTTCCTCAAGGTCGAGGCCACCAAGTTCACCGAGGTCGGCTATGTCGGCCGCGACGTCGACCAGATCGTCCGCGACCTGGTGGAAAGCGCCCTGGCCATGGTCCGTGACAAGCGCCGCGCCGCCGTCCGCGCCAAGGCCGAGGCCGCCGCCGAGGACCGCATCCTCGACGCCCTGACCGGTCCTGGCGCCACGGCCGCCCGCGACAGCTTCCGCAAGAAGCTGCGAGCCGGCGAGCTGGACGACAAGGAAATCGAGCTGCAGCTGGCCGATACCGGCGGCGGCCAGACCTTCGAGATCCCCGGCCAGCCCGGCGCGGCGATGTTCAACCTGTCGGACATGATGAAGTCGCTAGGCGGCGGTCGCAGCAAGACCCACAAGACCACCGTATCCGGCGCCTGGGCCCCGCTGATCGCCGAGGAGAGCGACAAGCTGCTCGATCAGGAAGCCCTGACCCAGGAAGCCCTGGAGCTGGCCGAGAACCACGGCATCGTCTTCCTGGACGAGATCGACAAGGTCGCCAGCTCGTCGCAACGCTCGGGCGCGGACGTGTCCCGCGAGGGCGTGCAGCGCGACCTGCTGCCGCTGATCGAGGGCACGACGGTCTCGACCAAGTATGGCCCGGTGAAGACCGACCACATCCTGTTCATCGCCTCTGGCGCCTTCCACGTGGCCAAGCCCAGCGACCTGCTGCCCGAGCTGCAGGGCCGCCTGCCGATCCGCGTCGAGCTGAAGGGCCTGTCGCGCGACGACATGCGCCGGATCCTGACCGAGCCGGAAGCCAATCTGATCCGCCAGCACCAGGCCCTGATGCTGACGGAAGGCCTGACCCTGACCTTCACCGACGAGGCCATCGACGCCGTCGCCGACGCGGCGGTGGCCGTGAACGGCTCGGTCGAGAATATCGGCGCCCGGCGTCTGCAGACCATTCTGGAAAAGGTGGTCGAGGAGATCAGCTTCACCGCCGCCGATCGCGGCGGCGAGACGGTGACGGTCGACGCGGCCTATGTGCAGGACCGCGTCGGGGCGCTGGCGGCGAACGCGGATCTGAGCCGGTTTATTTTGTAGCGGTTACTTGCCCCCTCCGCGCTTCGCGCTCCTCCCCCAAAGGGGGAAGAAGGATCGCGGCGCACCTTCCGCCCCCTATGGGGGCGGACGACCTGCGAAGCAGGTCAGGTGGGGCAAGTATCACCCCGCCTTGGCCACCGCCTCCATCCCCAGGATCGCCGCCTTCCGCGCGAGGCCCCAGTGGTAGCCGGTCAGCTTGCCGCTCTTGGCGATGGCGCGGTGGCAGGGGATCAGCAGCGAGATCGGATTGGCCCCGATGGCGCCGCCAGTGGCCTGGAAGGCCTTGGGCTTGCCGGCCCAGCCGGCGACCTGGCCATAGGTGGCCGTCTCGCCCGCCGGGATGTTGAGCAAGGCCTTCCAGACCTGAATGTGGAACGGCGAGCCGATCAACACCACCGGCAGCGGCCCCTCCCCGCCCGTAAAGGCGTGCAAGGCCGTGGCCTGAGCGGCTTCGTCGTCGCGGATCCAGTCGGCGGCCGGAAAGCGGCGGTGCATGTCGGCGAAGCTCACCGCGTCATCGCCGTCCGAGAACGCCAGGCCCGCCAGGCCGCGATCGGCCATCACGAACAGGCCCTTGCCGAACGGCGTCGGAGCCCAGCCCCAGCGCAGCCGCATGCCCGCCCCGCGCCGACGCACCTCGCCCGGGGTCACCGCCTCCTGGGCGATGAACAGGTCGTGCAGGCGCGAGGGGCCGGAGAGGCCGGCGTCGAAGGCCGCGTCCAGCACCGTGCCGCCGGCCTCCAGCGAGCGGCGGGCCTCGGCATGGGCGATGGCCGAGACGAAGCTCTTGGGGCTGACCCCGGCCCAGCGGGTGAAGATGCGCTGGAAGTGGAACGGCGACAGGCCCACGGCCTGGGCGGCCTCGTCCAGCGAGGGATGATCGGACCACCGCTCGGCCAGCCAGTCCAGCGCCTTGGCCATGCGGTGATAGTCGACCGAGCGTTCGGCCAGACGGACCAGCTCTTCGTTCCCGGTCGGAAAGGGATTTGCGTCGTATGCCATGCTCATAGGCTACGGCCCACGCCGAACAGTGTCCGCCCGGTTCTTGCTGTCATGACCAGCGCTCGTTGCGGGCGGCGCGGATGGCCTCCTGCAGGTCGCCGGCGAAGCTCATCCGCTCGTCCGGCCCAAGCGACCGGGCCAGGGTCAGGCGTCGACGGTGGATCATCAGCCGCACGCGGGTCTCGTGCTCGCCCGGATGGTCGACCCCGACGCGGGTGAAGGCGGTCGGCGAGGTCCAGACCGTGCGCGCGCCCTTCTCGTCCTCGCGGCTGACCGTGACAGCCTCGGCGGTGACCTGGACGCGTTCGACCCGGCGGGCGGCGCGATCCGAAGCGCGCAGCGCCAGCCATAGGGCCAGGACGTCCAGCCCCAGGAACGGCAGCACCGGCGGCGCTCCGAGCACCAGCAGGAAGATCGCCACCAGGGCGTTGAAGGCCATCATCACGCCCAGCAGCACCGCCGCCCCCTGCGGGCTCAGCGAGCGATGCGGCGCGATCACGCGGTCCATGTAGATCGGCAAGGCCATGGCCGGAGAATTTAGGCCCGCGCCCCGCGCTTGGCGAGCCGTCCTTGTTGGCGTTTCAGGCGCATCACGGCATGGTCCGGCCCATGGTCAAGCCCGCTCTCAAGAAGAAGAAGCCCGCCACGAAGCGGATCAGTCCCGCCGAGCGCGAGCGGGTCGAGATCCTGTTTGCGCGCTTCGAAAGCCTGGAGCTGCATCCCAAGACCGAGCTGAACTACGCCAACCCCTACGAGCTGGTCACCGCCGTGGCGTTGTCGGCCCAGGCCACCGACGTCCAGGTCAACAAGGCCACGGGCCCGCTGTTCCAGGTCGCCGACAGCGCCGAAAAGATGCTGGAGCTCGGCGAAGAGGGGCTGATCAAGCACATCGCCTCGATCGGCCTGTTCCGCACCAAGGCCAAGAACGTCATCGCCGCCGCCCAGATCCTGATGGACAAGCATGGCGGCCAGGTCCCGCTGAACCGCGCCGACCTCGAGGCCCTGCCCGGCGTGGGCCGCAAGACCGCCAGCGTGGTGCTGAACGAGCTGGACATCGAACCGGCCATCGCCGTCGACACCCACGTCTTCCGCGTCTCGCACCGGCTGAAGCTGTCGGCGGGCAAGACCCCCGACGCGGTCGAGCAGGACCTGATGCGGATCGTGCCCCCGCCCTACCAGACCCGGGCGCACCACTGGCTGATCCTGCACGGGCGGTATGTCTGCGTGGCGCGGAAACCGAAGTGCGAGATCTGCAAGATCAGCGATCTTTGCCCGTCGCGGGAGCTGTTCCTGGGGGCCTAACTTGCTCCCTCCGCGCCTTCGGCGCTCCTCCACCAGAGGGGGAAGACGGAACGCGCGAACCTTCCGCCCCTTTTGGGGGCGGACGACCGCGAAGCGGTCAGGTGGGGGCCTGCTGAGCTAGCCGATCGCCCTAACCACCGCCGCCGCGAAGGCCGCGCCGTCGTCGTGGGCGTGTTGCAGGAAGAGGTCCGGCTCGATCACCTCCAGCTCCATCAGCTGCGGGGTGTGCTCTAGGCCCCGGATCAGGTCGACCCGCGCATAGGTCAGCGGCGCGCCGGCGGCTTCCAGCACCATCTGCGCCGCGCGCAGGGCCTCGGGCTCGGGCGCGATCTCGCTGACCAGGCCGCCGAATTGCGGCTGGACCCGGAAGTCGCCCTGGACGGCGACCTTGGTCACCGCGTGGCTGAAATGGCCGTCGAAATAGAACAGCGACAGCTCGCCCTCCTCGCCCACCGCCGGCAGGAACGGCTGGATCAGGGCCGGGCCGCTGGGGCCGCCCTCGAGCGAACCGTGCCGCTTGACCCGGATCGTCTCGTGCGAACCGCCGGAGATCTGCGGCTTGACCACCACCTCGTCGACCCCGAAGGCGTCGAAGGCGGCCTGGACCGCCTCCGGCGTCAGTTGGTCGTGGGTGTGGGTCGGCACCACGGGCGCGCCCTTGCCGGCCAGCTCGACCAGATAGGTCTTGATCGAGTTCCAGCGCATCACCGCAGCCGGGTTGGCCACCCGGATCCCGTCGCGCTCCAAGCCGTCCAGGAACGCGAACCACTCGGCCTCGCGGCCGTGATAGCCCCAGGCCAGAAGCGGCATGACCAGACGGGCCTGATCCTTCTCGACCGGATCGGTCCACGGCTGGGCCGCCACGACCAGGCCCCTGGCGCGCAGCGGCGCGGCCAGCCGCTCGAACAGCGGACGCCAGCTGTCGGCGAAGCGCGCCTCGTCGCGGGCGGGGACCAGGATCAGGACGTCGACCATCGGTTTACTCGTGCTGGCTAGGGTCTGGGAGCTAGGATGTCGCAGGCCTGGGGGCAACCCTTACGTTGCCTTAGGGCCCCACATCCTTTAATCGCCGTGTCGTTTGGGCTTTTGGCCCTGCTCTTTCAAAGGTTTGCTCCGCCCCATGACCGCGCTCTACGACGTCGCCGGCATCGGCAACGCCATCGTCGACGTCATCGCCCAGTGCGACGACGCCTTCCTCGCCCAGGAAGGCCTGACCAAGGCTTCGATGGCCCTGATCGACCCGGCGCGCGCGGCGACCCTGTACGACGCCATGGCGGCGGGCATCGAGGCCTCGGGCGGCAGCGTCGCCAACACCATGGCCGGCATCGCCAGCTTCGGCGCCAAGGCCGCCTATATCGGCAAGGTCGCCGACGACCAGCTGGGCCGCGTCTTTCGCCACGACATGAAGGCGATCGGCTGCACGTTCACCACTCCGTCGCTGGCCGAAGGCCCGGCCACGGCCCAATGCCTGATTAACGTCACGCCCGACGCCCAGCGCACCATGTCGACCTATCTGGGCGCCTGCGTGGAGCTGAACTCGGCCGACGTCGATCCCGAGATCATCGAGGCGGCCCAGATCTCGTATCTGGAAGGCTATCTGTTCGACCCGCCAGAAGCCCGCCGCGCCTTCGCCAAGGCCGCCGCCCTGGCCCACGGCGCGGGGCGCAAGATCGCCATCACCCTGTCCGACAGCTTCGTGGTCGAGCGCCACCGCGCCGGCCTGCTGGGCTTCATCGAGACCCAGTGCGACATCGTCTTCGCCAACGCCTCGGAAGTCTGCGCCCTGTTCGAGACCGACGATTTCGACGCGGCCGCCCAGGCCCTGGCCGACCGGGTCGAGATCGCCGCCGTCACGCGCAGCGAAAAGGGCTCGGTGGTGATCTCCAAGGGGCAGTTGCACGAAATCTCGGCCTATCCCGTGGAAAAAGTCGTGGACACGACCGGCGCGGGGGACCAATACGCGGCCGGTTTCCTCTACGGTCTGAGCCAAGGCCGCCCGCTGCCGGTGTGCGGTCAGCTGGGCAGTCTCGCCGCCGCCGAGGTGATCGACCACTATGGTCCGCGCCCGCAGGTTTCCCTGCGCGAGCTGGCCCAAAAGAACGGCCTCTAGAGCAGAACGGACTGTAAAAGAGCATGGCCCGCACCGCTGAAGTGGTCCGCGAGACGAAGGAGACCCAGATCCGGGTCTGGATCGATCTCGACGGGACCGGCGTCTCGACGATCTCCACCGGCATTGGTTTCTACGACCATATGCTGGAGAGCTTCGCGCGCCACGGCGGCTTCGACCTGAAGGTCGATACCAAGGGCGACCTGCACATCGACATGCACCACACGGTCGAGGACACCGGCATCGTGCTGGGCCTGGCGATCAACAAGGCGCTGGACGGCTTCAAGGGCATCCGGCGCTTCGGCGCGGCCTATATCCCGATGGACGAGACCCTGACGCGCTGCGCCATCGACCTGTCCAACCGCCCGTATCTGATCTGGAAGGTCGACTTCAAGCGGCCCAAGGTCGGCGAGATGGACACCGAGCTCTTCAAGGAGTTCCACCACGCGTTCGCCATGAACTGCGGGGCGTGCGTCCACCTGGAGACCCTGTACGGCGACAACACCCACCACGTCGCCGAAAGCGGCTTCAAGGCCCTGGCCCGGGCGCTGCGTCAGGCGGTCGAGCTCGACCCGAAGACCGGCGGCCAAGCCCCGTCCACCAAGGGCGTGCTGTAGGAACCTTCCATGCAGACCCTCGCCCTGATCGACTACGGGTCGGGCAATCTGCGTTCGGCCGAGAAGGCCCTGCGTGAAGCGGCCCGCCGAAGCGCGCTGGACGCCGAGATTGTCGTCACCGCCGATCCCGACCTTGTCGCCAAGGCCGATCGCGTCTTCCTGCCCGGCGTCGGCGCCTTCGCCTCGTGCCGCGCCGGCCTGGACGCCACCGGCGTCTATGAAGCGATGAACCAGGCCGTGCACGGCCGCGGCGTGCCGTTCATGGGCATCTGCGTCGGCCATCAGCTCCTGGCCACCGAGGGCCTGGAGTTCGGCGTCACCCCCGGCCTCGACTGGATCGCCGGCCAGGTGAAGAAGCTCGAGCCCAACGATCCCGCGCTAACCATCCCGCACATGGGCTGGAACGCCATCACCTTCGTCCGCCCGCACCCGCTGTTCGCGGGGATCGAGGACGGCGCCCACATGTACTACGCCAACTCGTTCGCCCTGAACGCCGCCGACCCCGCCGACGTGGTCGCGACCACGGACCACGGGGGTCCGTTCACGGCGGCGGTGGCCAAGGGCAATGTCGCGGGCGTACAGTTCCACCCCGAAAAATCACAAAGTGCCGGGCTCGCCCTGCTCGCCAACTTCCTGGAATGGCGCCCATGATCCTCTATCCCGCCATCGACCTGAAGGACGGCCAGTGCGTGCGCCTGCTGCACGGCGACATGGAGAAGGCCACGGTCTTCAACACCTCGCCCGCCGACCAGGCCCAGCGCTTCGTCAAGGACGGCTTCTCGTGGCTGCACGTCGTCGACCTGAACGGCGCCATCGAGGGCAAGTCGGTCAACACCGCCGCCGTGGAGTCGATCCTGGAGTCGATCTCGATACCGGTGCAGCTGGGCGGCGGCATCCGCACGCTGGAAGGCGTCGAGGCCTGGATCGAGGCGGGCGTGTCCCGCGTCATCCTGGGCACCGTGGCCGTCCACGATCCCGACCTGGTCAAGAAGGCCGCCCGCCTGTGGCCCGAGCAGATCGCCGTGGCCGTCGACGTCCGTGACGGCAAGGTCGCGGTCGACGGCTGGACGGGCCTCTCGGACCTGTCGGCGATCGACCTGTCGCGCCGCTTCGAGGACGCCGGCGTCGCCGCCCTGATCATCACCGACATCAGCCGCGACGGCGCCCTCACGGGGGTTAATGTCGAGGGCGTGGGCGAGCTGGCCGACGCTGTCTCGATCCCCGTCATCGCCTCGGGCGGCGTCGCCGCCGTGGCCGACATCGAGCGCCTCAAGGCGCGCGAGGGCGTCGAGATCGCCGGCGCCATCCTGGGCCGCTCGCTCTACGCCGGCACGATCAAGCCGGCCGAAGCCCTGATCGCGGCGGCCGCCTGATGCTGAAGACCCGGATCATTCCCTGCCTCGACGTGAAGGACGGGCGGGTGGTCAAGGGGGTCAACTTCGTCTCCCTGCGCGACGCCGGCGACCCGGTGGAGCAGGCGCGGGCCTATGACGCCGCCGGCGCCGACGAGCTGATGTTCCTGGACATCACCGCGTCGAGCGAAGGCCGGGGCCTGATCCTGGACGTCATCTCGCGCACCGCCGAGGTCTGCTTCATGCCCGTCTCGGTGGGCGGCGGCGTGCGCCAGGTGTCCGACATGCGGCGCCTGCTGCTGGCCGGGGCCGACAAGGTCTCGACCAACACCGCCGCCGTGGAAAATCCCGACCTGATCGCCGCCGGCGCCGACGCCTTCGGGGCCCAGTGCGTGGTCGTGGCCATCGACGCCAAGGCGCGCGAGGATGGCTCGGGCTGGAACGTCTGGACCTATGGCGGCCGCAAGGACACCGGCATCGACGTGGTCGAGTGGGCCGCCAAGGTCGTCGAGCGCGGCGCGGGCGAGATCCTGCTGACCTCGATGGACCGCGACGGCGCCAAGATCGGCTACGACATTCCGCTGCTCAAGGCCGTGACCGGCGAAGTGTCGGTGCCGGTGATCGCCTCGGGCGGGGCCGGCAAGACCGAGCACCTCGTGGAAGCCGCCCGCGACGGCCACGCCGCCGCCGTGCTGGCCGCCTCGATCTTCCACTTCGGCGAGATCTCGATCGGCGAGGCCAAGCAGGCCATGGCCGACGCCGGCATCCCGGTGCGCCTGGACAGCCTGAAGGGGGCCGCATGAGCCAGCGCCTGACCGCCGTCCTGGAACGTTTGGCCGCGACGATCGAGGCCCGCAAGGGCGGCGATCCCTCGGTGTCGTACACCGCCAAGCTGCTGAACGATCCAGCCTTGGCCGCCAAGAAGCTGGGCGAGGAAGCCGTCGAGACGGTGATCGCGGCGGTGGCTCTTAAGTCTCAGGAAGGGGGTCCCGAGGCCCTGGCCGCCGAGAGCGCCGACCTGCTGTACCACTGGCTGGCCCTGATGGCGGCGTCGGGCGTCTCGCTGGACGCCGTGGCCGAGAAGCTGGAAGCCCGCGAGGGCACGTCCGGCATCGCCGAGAAGGCGTCCCGGACGCGCTAGCCCAGCAGCTTACTCATAAAGGCCGAATGCAGGCTCCAGCCCAGGAAGCCGGCCAGGCCCATCACCACGCCCAGCGCCCCGAACCCCCACGACGCCCAAAGCGCCACCGGGATCTCGACCAGCGCCGCCACCGCGGCGATCGACACGGCGATCGAGATCAGGGCGTCCGAGGCGTCGAACTGGTCGTCATGGACATTCAGCGCATCATACTGCGCCGAGAAGCCTTCGGCCTTGGCCTTTAGGGCCGGAACTTCCGCCCGGTACTTGGCGATCTCGGCCCGCAACCGCAGGGTCTCGACCTGGATGGCGTCGGTCGCGCGCCGGTCGTCCGTCAACGCCATCAGCCGGGTCTGGTTCAGCGCCGTCTCGTCGATGTGCAGCTTGGTCTTGGTGGCCTGGTACTCATTCCAGGCGTCGACGCTGTCGGACTGCGCCTGCTGCATGGCCTGGACGATGTTGCCGTCCTTGACGCCCGCCAGGCCCATGAAGATCGACAAGGCCACGACGGTGATCGCCACCTTTCGATTGAGGCTCTTGTCCTTGGCCTCGGCCCCGATCTCGATGTCCATGCGCGCCTCCGAACTTCGGCGAAGCTTTGCGCGGGGATCATGGCGATGGCGGGGCGTCAGGCCTTGCGCTTCAGGGCGACGTAGAGCGCCCCCTCGCCGCCGTGGCGCTGGTCCGCCGTTGACACCCCGGCGATCATCTCGCGCACGGCCGGGCCGGCCAGCCATTCGGGCGTCCGCTGCTTCAGCACCCCATGCCCGACCTTGCCCTTGCCGGTGATGACCAGCACGGCGCGGTGACCGTCGTCATAGGCGCGGCGGATGAAAGCCTCCAGGGTCGCGCGGGCCTGGTCCTGGTCGAGGCCGTGCATGTCCAGGCGCGCCCCGATCGGGTCGTGCGCCTTGACGATGCGGCGCTTGCGGTTGGGCTCGATGCGGTCGGGCGCATAACGCAAGACCTTGGCCGGCGCCGGCTTCAGCTCTTCGGGCGACACCCGCAGCGGCGCGATCGAGGCCAGGCGGGTGGGCGGGTCCAGCGGAATGGCGGTCTCTGACTTCACCGGCCGGATCCGCGCCTTGCTGCGCATCTTCTCGGGCTTTTCCGGGGCGCGCGGCGTCACCGTCGAGGCGACGAGCTTCCAGAGGCGCTTGTCGTCTTCTAGGCCCATCTTTGCTGAAGGGGGTGGCGGCTTCTTGGCCACGTTACAGGTTCGGGACCAGCCGGTAGAGGCGCAGGGCGTGGCGCACGCGCCCCGCCTCGGCCCCGGCGGCGGCGCCCGTGCCCATATAGAGGTCGGCGCGTGCGTCGCCCTTGATCGCCCCGCCGGTGTCCAGCGCCACGGCCAGACGGCGGTAGGCCGGGAAGGCCCCCGCCAGCTTCGGCGCGGCGGCGTCCAGCCAGTAGAGGCTTCCCATCGCGTGGCGGCTGGGATCGACGGCGATGGCCCGGCCAGGCGGCAGCGGCACGCCGGCCGCGCCGACGGGCTCCTTGCCGTCGTCCTCGGCCATCTTGAAGAAGACGTAGCGCGGGTTCAGTCGCATGATCGCGTCGGCCTCGGGCCCGCGATGCTCGGCCAGCCAGGTCCGGATGGCGTCGCCCGAGGTGTTGTTGTCGGGCAGCAAACCCTTGTCGCGCATGGCGTTGGCGACGCCGACGAACGGCTTGCCATTGTGGCCGGCGAAGGCGGCGCGCACCCGGCGGCCGTCGGGCAGCACCAACACGCCCGAACCCTGGATCTGCAGGAAGAACAGCTCCTCGGGCCGCATCCAGGCCAGAGGCTTGTCGGTCGGGGTCGCCTCGATCTCGGCTCGGTCGGGATAGGGCACGAAGGTCGGGCCCTCGACGTGGCCGGTGATCTTCTTGCCCACGAAGCTGGGTTCGAAGGCGCCGAGGTCCAGCACCACCAGGTCGGCCGGCAGGCCGCGCACCGGAACCGTGAACTCGGCGTTGCGCGACATCCGCGCCTCGTACTGCGGAGCGAAATAGGCGGTCAGCAGGCCTTCGTCGCCGACCGGCTCGAGCCGAAAGTTGGCCTCCAGGAAGGCGCGGGCGCCCGGCTCGTCCTGGACGGCGCTGGCGCGGGCCAGGCCGCAGACCCGGACCATGGCCGGCTCCTTGGCCACGCCGCAGCCGGCGCGGAAGGCGTTCAGCGCCGCCAGATGATCTTCCTCGCCCCAGCCGGCCAGGCTGGAGAACGACGGCGCCGCCGTCGGCGAGGCCGGCCGTGGCGAAGCGGTCGTCGCGGGCGGCGGCGCGGATGAGGTCGGGCCGGTCGCGATAGGCGGGGTCGGCGTCGTCACGCTGGCGCAGGCGCTCAGGAGCAGGGCCGCCAAGGCCCCAAGAACACCTGGACGGGGCGCGAAGACGGTCGGGGTGGCGCGGAACATCACGCCTCGGCGGCGGCGACGAACGACAGCTGCCAGTTCGGATTGGCGCTCTTGACCTCGCGCTCGAAGGTCCACAGCTCGGCCGTGCGGCGATCGTCGACGCCCTCGCCGCGCTCGTCCTTGGTGCGCGTGCGCACCTCGGCCAGGATCCTCACCACCGCCTTGGCCAGATCGCCGACGACGTCGATCTTCTCCAGGTCCAGGCGCGGCGGCGACAGGAACTCGACCTTCTCGGTGCGGCCGGCGGCCTCGCGGGCGGCCATGGCCTGCTCGAAGTTGCTCATCACCTCGGGCGCCAGCAGCGGCTTCAGCGTCTCGCGGTCGCCTTCGGCATAGGCCTTGACGATTTGCTCGTAGGCCGCCCGGGCGCCGGACAGGAACTTGGTCGGGTCGAAATCGGGCTGCTTGGCCTTCAGCGTCGCCAGGCCCTCGGTGCGAGCGGCCGGCGCATCGGCCAGCGGCGCGGGTCCACCGCCCGGCTGAGACGTCGCGGAGGTGTCGTCGGGCTGCCGGCCGACCCGGCGCCCCAGGGTGGCGTAGAGTTGGTACAGAACGACGGCGGCGACCGCGGCGAGGAACAGGATCTGGAGCACTTCAGGGTCCGTTGACGGGCTTTGAGCCCAGGATATCGTGTCTATATAGGCGAGACGCGCTCTCTCGTCAGGCGCCTGACGTTGCGCCAGACCGGCCCCCATGGTAGCAGCGCCCACCTTCTTACAAGCGTTCTAGCGCGCCGATTACGGATTTTATCCTAATGACCGACACGACCGCCCCCAATGGC
This sequence comes from Caulobacter segnis, assembly GCF_023935105.1. Lineage (NCBI taxonomy): Bacteria > Pseudomonadati > Pseudomonadota > Alphaproteobacteria > Caulobacterales > Caulobacteraceae > Caulobacter > Caulobacter sp. RL271. The sequence goes on from NZ_CP096040.1 coordinate 5,666,130, forward strand.
GCCCCCGATGCGGCGACTCCGGAAGAGGCCGCAGGACAATCGGGCATCCGCATCCTGGCCCAGTTCGTTCGTGACTTCTCGTTCGAGAATCCGCTGGCCCCCGACAGCCTGCGCGCCGGCGCCGCCCAGCCCGCCATCGACATGGGCGTCGAGATGAACGCCCGGGGTCGTCCCGATGGTCTGTTCGAGGTGGACCTGAAGCTGTCGGCCCGCGCCCTGCGCGACGACCAGGCCGTGTTCCACGTCGAGATCGTCTATGGCGGCCTGTTCCACATCGAGGGCGTCGCCGAAGCCGATCTGGAGCCGGTGCTGCTGATCGAGTGCCCGCGCTTCCTGTTCCCGTACGCCCGTCGCCTGATCTCGGACGTCACGGCCGAAGGCGGCTTCCCGCCCTTCCTGATCGACCCGATCGACTTCGCCGGCGTCTACGCCGCGCGCAAGGCCCAGGCCGAAGGCCAGCCGATCGGCAACGCCTAGATCTGAAGGCGAACATGATTTGAAGGGGGCTCGGCTGAAAGGTCGGGCCCTTTTCTTATGCCTAAACACACCGTGTCATCCCGGATCGGCCTCCGGCCGTCCGGGATGACACGGATTTTGTTGGCTTAGTTGCGTTTAGGGCTGCAGCCGATAGCCGCCCATCTCGGTGATCAGGATCCGCGCCACCGCCGGATCGGGCTCGATCTTCTGGCGCAGGCGGTAGACGTGGGTTTCCAGCGTGTGGGTAGTGACCCCGGCGTTGTAGCCCCAGACCTCGGTCAGCAGTTCCTCGCGCGACACCGGCTTGGAGCCGGCGCGGTAGAGGTACTTGAGGATGTTGGTTTCCTTCTCGGTCAGCCGCACCTTCTTCTGCTTCTCGTCGACCAGCAGCTTGGCCGACGGGCGGAATTCGTAGGGACCGATGCGGAACAGGGCGTCTTCCGAAGCCTCGTAGCTGCGCAGCTGGGCGCGGATGCGAGCCAGCAGCACGCCGAAGCGGAAGGGCTTGGTGACATAGTCGTTGGCCCCGGACTCCAGGCCCAGGATGGTGTCGCTGTCGCTGGCGGCCGCCGTCAGCATGATCACCGGAGCGGTGACCCCGTTCTTGCGCATCAGGCGGCAGGCCTCGCGACCGTCCATGTCGGGCAGGTCGACGTCCAGAAGGATCAGGTCGGGCTTGATCTCGCGCGACACCCGCACGCCCTCGCCGGCGGTCGAGGCCTCGGCGACCGCGAACTCCTCGTGCAGGGCCAGTTGCTCGGCCAGGGCGCCGCGCAGGTCGTCGTCGTCGTCGATGAGCAGAAGGGTCTTGCGTTGCGCCATAAGGCGAAACATGCACCGCTGCGGCCCCTCGGGACAACCCCGAGCGCATGCTTAAGTCCGGGAGTCGACCCACCATGCCGTTCCGCGCCCATGCCGACGGTCGTTTCGAACTGGATGGGCGGATCGTGCGCTGCGCGATCGGCAAGGCCGGGGCGATCGCGGCGGCCGACAAGCGCGAGGGCGACAACCGGAGCCCGCTGGGGACCTGGGTCATGCGCGAGGTCTGGTATCGGCCCGATATGTATCCCGACGGTCCGCGGACGGCCCTGCCCCTTCGCGCGACGCGACCGGAGGACGGCTGGTGCGACGCGCCGGGCGACCCAAACTACAACCGCCCTGTCACCCTGCCCTACCCGGCCAGCGCCGAGCGGATGTGGCGCGACGACCCCGTCTACGACCTGGTGGTGATCCTCGGCCACAACGACGAGCCGCCGGTCCCGGGCATGGGTTCGGCGATCTTCATGCACCTGGCGCGCGACGGCTATCCCGGCACCGAAGGCTGCGTGGCCCTGGCGCGGCCGGACATCGAGGCGGTGCTGGCGGCGGCGAGGCCGGGCGACGCCGTCGAGATCGTCGCCGACTAACCGTAGGTGCGATTTCCGAAAATCGCCGAGCCGACCCGCACCGAGGTCGCGCCCTGGGCGATCGCGGTCTCGAAGTCGTCGCTCATGCCCATGGAGAGCTTCTCGACGCCGTTGCGCTGGGCGATCTCGCGCAGCAGCGCGAAGTGCGGCGCGGGATCCTGGTCGACCGGCGGGATGCACATCAGGCCCTCGACCGTCAGGCCATAGGTCGCGCGGCAGGCGGCGACGAACGCATCGGCCTCGCCCGGCGCGATCCCGGCCTTCTGGGCCTCTTCACCGACATTGACCTGGATGTAGAGGCGCGGCGCCTTGCCCGCCCGCTGGATCTCATCTGCCAGCACGCGGGCCAGCTTTTCGCGGTCGACCGTCTCGACCACATCGAAGAAAGCGACCGCTTCCCGGGCCTTGTTCGTCTGCAGCGGGCCGATCAGGCGCAGTTCCAGCCCTTCGCGGCGCGGAGCCCAGCGCTCCATGGCCTCCTGCACGCGATTCTCGCCGAACACTTTCTGTCCCGCCGCGAACACGGGCGCGATATGCTCCCAGGGCTGGGTCTTGGACACCGCGACCAGGGTCACCGAGCCGGCCGGACGTCCCGCGCGCGCCTCGGCGGCGGCGATGCGATGTTTGATCTCGGCGAGGGCTTGCGACATCGGGGAAGGCGCCTTGGACGGGAACGTGAGCGAACTGGAAGTCCTGTCTAGTGCGGCGGCGGCCTTTCCGCCAAGGACCGCGCGCGGCCGACCCCTGCCCGCCCTGCTGTTCTTCACCGATCCGGCGCGGGTTTCGAACCCCGAGGCCGTGGCCGAGCGCCTGCCGCGCGGCGCGGGGATCGTGTTCCGAGCCTTCGGCGCGGCGGACGCCGTCGACCAGGGCCGCCGCCTACGGGCCGTCGCCGATGCGCGCGGCCTTCTGCTGCTGGTCGGCGCCCATGCCGGTTTGGCCGAGGGGATCGGCGCCGACGGCCTGCACATGCCCGAACGCCTGGTCGGCGAGATCCCGCGCCTGCGGGCCGAGCACGGGCGCTGGCTGATCACCGTCGCCGCCCATGACGCGGAGGCTGTTCGGGCCGCCGAGCGCGCCGGGGCCGACGCGGTCGTCGTTTCACCGGTCTTTCCCAGCAACAGCCCCTCGGCGGGCGCGCCGCTGGGGATCGAAGGTCTGGGCGGTCTGGTCGCGGCCTCGTCCCTGCCCGTCTACGCGCTGGGCGGCATACGCGCGCGCACGGTCACGGCGCTGAGCGGCAGCGGAATCGTTGGGATCGCGGCGGTCGAGGCGCTCGCCGGCTGACTAGAACTTGAAGGCGGTTTCCAGACGCACGCGCGGGGCGGCTTCGGGCTGCTGGGCCTTGCGGGCGGCCAGGGCGGGATTGGATTCGCCCAGGCTGACGGCGCCGCCGACGCGGATCGAGGGGGTCACCTTGAAATAGGCGCCGGCCTGAACGTCCTGCATTTCCATTTCGCGGCTGGAAGGCTGGTCGAGGTCCAGCTTCAGGCCCCAGCGGCCCTTCTTGGCGTCCCAGCGCAGGGTGCGCTTGTCGTCCTGCGGATACTGGACGCCCGCGGCGGCGCTGGTGAAGTCGTTCTTGACCGAGAAATCGGGCGCGACGGCGTGAGGCTTGGCCTGGGCGAACGCCGTCGCCGCCGACCCCGTCAGGATCAGCGCGGCAGCCCCCGCCAAGAAGAAACGCTTCGCGACCATCGCTACTCGCCGCCTATACTCGGTTGTCCCTACCCATCTCATATATGAGCGGGCCCCTTGAATTGCGATTAAAGGCTTGGCCGGAACGCGGTCAACCGGCCTTTGGTCGCACTTCGGGCAGAATTGGACGATTCAATCGAGTCCTGTGGCGACGAGGTCACGCGATTCCTGTTTTGAGGCGGCGTAGCCATGCTATAGACCGGCTCCCGGCCGCGGGGGCGCGCCAGGAGCGCGCTAGCGCCGGCGATACATTTGGAGCGAGGTACTATGGCGTTTGAGCGTGGGTCTGTGATGCGCGGCGTCGCCGCGGGCGTCCTGGCTCTGTCGATGCTGGGCATGACCGCATGCGCTAGCAACAAGCCCCCCAAGACGTTTTCCACGCAAAGCGACGAGCCGGGCCTGAACCCGTTCAAGCGCTTCGGCCGCGGCTCCAAGGCGCCGACCACCGAAGGCTCGATCGGCGTCAACGGCTATCTGTGGCGCGCCAGCCTGGACACCTTGGCCTTCATGCCGCTGGCCTCGGCCGACCCGTACGGCGGCGTTATCGTCACCGACTGGTACGTCAACCCCGAGACCCCGGCCGAGCGCTTCAAGGCCACGGTCTACATCCTGGACACCCGCCTGCGCGCCGACGGCCTGAACGTCACGGTGTTCAAGCAGTCCAAGGACATCAACGGCAACTGGATCGACGCCCCGGTCGCCGACCAGACCGCCACCGACATCGAGAACGCGATCCTGACCCGCGCCCGTCAGCTTCGACTTTCGAACATCAAGGGCTAAGGCCCGAAGGGTTCTCGCTGAAACCAGTGAGAACCCTTCAGACCTCCTATATTCCTGCGCGCTCCGGCCGCGAAACCGCATACTCTTGTCGCGGACGCGCCTTCGGGGCGCGTTCCTGCATCCAAGACCTGGTTTCCGATGGCCCGCTACAATCCCAAAGACACCGAGCCCAAGTGGCGTGAAGCCTGGGCGAAGGCCGACGTCTTCAAGACCGGCGAGATCAACGACGGCCGTCCGAAATACTACGTCCTCGAGATGTTCCCGTATCCGTCGGGCCGCATCCACATGGGCCACGTCCGCAACTACGCCATGGGCGACGTCGTGGCCCGCTACAAGCGCGCCCAGGGCTTCAACGTGCTGCACCCGATGGGCTGGGACGCCTTCGGCATGCCGGCCGAGAACGCGGCCATGGAGCGCGGCGTCCACCCCAAGGGCTGGACCTACGACAACATCGCCGCCATGCGCGAGCAGCTGAAGTCGCTGGGCATCTCGGTCGACTGGTCCCGCGAGTTCGCCACCTGCGACCCGGAATACTATGGCAAGCAGCAGGCTTGGTTCCTGCGCCTGCTGAAGCGCGGCCTGGTCTATCGCAAGGAAGCCTCGGTCAACTGGGACCCGGTCGATATGACCGTCCTGGCCAACGAACAGGTCATCGACGGCAAGGGCTGGCGTTCGGGCGCGACGGTCGAGAAGCGCAAGCTGACCCAGTGGTTCCTGCGCATCACCGACTACGCCGACGACCTGATCGAGGGGCTGAAGACCCTGGACCGCTGGCCCGACAAGGTTCGCCTGATGCAGGAGAACTGGATCGGCCGCTCCAAGGGCCTGCGCTTCAAGTTCCAGTTCGACGGTGAAGCGCCCGACGGCATGGCCGAGGGGCTGGAGGTCTACACCACCCGCCCCGACACCCTGTTCGGCGCCAGCTTCGTCGGCATCGCGCCCGAGCACCCGCTGGCCGAGCGCCTGGGCCTGGAAAATCCCGAGGTCCAGCAGTTCATCGCCGACTGCCGCAAGGGCGGCACCTCGGAAGCCGAGATCGAGAGCGCCGAGAAGCTGGGCTACGACACCGGCCTGCGGGTCAAGCACCCGCTGGACCCGTCGATCACCCTGCCCGTCTGGATCGCCAACTTCATCCTGATGGACTACGGCACCGGCGCGATCTTCGCCTGCCCGGCTCACGACCAGCGCGACCTGGACTTCGCCCGCAAGTACGACCTGCCGGTCAAGCCGGTGGTGCTGCCCAATGGCGAGGATCCGGCGACCTTCCAGGTCGGCAAGGAGGCCTATGTCGGCCCCGGCAAGATCTTCAATTCCGAGTTCCTGGACGGCATGGACGTCGAGGCCGCCAAGGCCGAGGCCGTCGCCCGCATCGAGGCGGCCGGCCAGGGCCAGGGCGCGACGGTCTATCGCCTGCGCGACTGGGGCGTCTCGCGCCAGCGCTATTGGGGCTGCCCGATCCCGGTCATCCACTGCGCCGACTGCGGCGTCGTGCCCGTGCCGGAAGACCAGCTGCCGGTCGCCCTGCCCGAGGACGTCACCTTCGACAAGCCGGGCAACCCGCTGCTGCGCCACCCGACCTGGCGCCACACCACCTGTCCGTCCTGCGGCGGCCGCGCCGAGCGCGAGACCGATACGCTGGATACGTTCATCGACAGCAGCTGGTACTTCGCCCGCTTTGCCGACACCCATGCGGCCGAGCCGGTGGGCAAGGACGCGGCCGACTACTGGCTGGCCGTCGACCAGTATATCGGCGGCGTCGAGCACGCGATCCTGCACCTGCTGTACGCCCGCTTCATCACCCGCGCCCTGAAGGACGAGAACCTGCTGTCGGTCGAGGAGCCGTTCGCGGGCCTGTTCACCCAGGGCATGGTCACCCACGAGGCCTACAAGAACGAGGCTGGCGAGTGGGTCGAGCCGTCGGACGTGGTAATCGCCGTCGAGGGCAATTCACGCTCGGCCAAGCACGCCAAGACCGGCGCGCCGATCGTCATCGGCGACGTCGAGAAGATGTCGAAGTCCAAGAAGAACGTCGTCGCCCCCGAGGACATCTTCGAGGCCTACGGCGTCGACAGCGCCCGCCTGTTCGTGATGTCCGACAGCCCGCCCGAGCGCGACGTGCAGTGGACCAATTCCGGCGTCGAGGGGTCGTGGCGCTTCACGCACCGCCTATGGAACGAGTTCGACAGCCAGCCGGCCGGCGACTTCGCCCATGACGAGGCCGACGAAGCGGCCCTGACCCTGCGCAAGGCGGCCCACAAGCTGATCGGCTTCGTCACCGACAGCATCGAGGGCTTCCGCTTCAACAGCGGCGTGGCGCGCCTGTACGAGTTCCTGAACGCCCTGAAGGCCGCTCCGGCTGAAGGCGCGAGTAGTGCCGTCCTGGCGGCCCGCGCCGAGGCCCTGAACATCCTGGCCCGTCTGGTCGCGCCGTTCACCCCGCACCTGGCCGAAGAGGCCTGGGCGAAGATCGGCGGCGACGGCATGGTCGTGAACGCGCCCTGGCCCAAGGCCGATCCAGCCCTGGCCGCCGACGACGAGCGCATCCTGCCGATCCAGATCAACGGCAAGCGTCGCGGCGAGATCAAGGTCAAGGCTGGCGCGGCCGAAGACGAGGTTCAGAAAATCGCTCTGGCGGATCCGAACGTCATGGCTCACCTTGAGGGCGTTACGGTTCGCAAGGTGATCGTGGTCAAGGACCGCATCGTCAACATCGTGGCCAACTGAGATCCCAGACGAGACCGATGAATCGCACCCTGGCAGCCGCCGCTCTGGCCCTCTCGACCCTGGCCCTGTCCGCCTGCGCCGGCTTCACGCCGCTGTATGGCCGCCCGGGCGTCGGGGTCGGTCTCTCCAGCATCGAGACGGTCGCGGCCCAGGGTCGCGGCGGCTACCTGCTGCGCGAGCAGCTTGACGACGCCCTGGCCCACCGTCAGGGCAGTCCGGCCGCCTACAAGCTGATGCTGTCGGTCAACGAGAACCGCTTCGCCCGTGGTGTCCGCCTGGACAACACGGCCAACCGCTACGAGTTGCGGATGACCGTCAACTGGCGCCTGCTGGACGCGAAGACCGGCGTGGAGGCTCACAAGGGCGTCACCGAGGTCTCGGTGACCTACGACTCCGCCGACCAGCCCTACGCGGCCATCGCGGCCCAGAACGACGGCCAGGAACGCGCCGCCGCCGAAGTGGCGCGCAAGATCCAGCTGGACCTCGCCACCTGGCTGGCGAGCCGGAAACCGGCTTAAGCGTCGATGATTCTTTCCAAGCGTCCGGACGTCGAACGCTTCCTGCGGGAGCCGACCCCGGACATCCGGGCCGTGGTCATCTACGGCAAGGACCGAGGCGTGGTGCGCGATCGCGCCAACGCCCTGGCCAAGCGCGTGGTCGAACGCCCGGACGATCCCTTCGACACGGCCATGCTGACCGACGGCGACCTGGATGCCGATCCGGCCAAGCTGGAAGACGAGCTGTCGGCCATGTCGCTGATGGGCGGCCGACGCCTGGTGCGCCTGCGCCTGGGCGGCGAAAAGGCCGGACCCGACAAGCAGGCGTCCGAAGCCCTGGCCCGCCATGTCGAGGGCCAGCTGAACCCCGACGCCTTCTTCCTGGTCGAGGCCGGGGCCCTGGGCCGCGACTCTCTGCTGCGCAAGGTCGGCGAGAAGGCCAATGGCTGCGCCGTCATCCCCTGCTACGAGGACGAGGCGGGTGATCTGGCGCGTCTGGCCCGCGACACCCTGGCCAACGACAAGGTGGCCCTGAACAGCGAGGCGCTGGACCTGTTCGTCTCGCGCCTGCCCAAGGAGCGTGGCGTGGCCCGGGCCGAGATCGAGCGCCTGGCCCTGTACCTGGGCCCCAACAGCGGCGTCACGGCCACGGCGGCCGACCTGACGGATTTCCTCGGCGTCGAGCCCGAGGCCTCGCTCAGCGACGCAGCGGCCGACGCGTTCGGCGGCCGGGCCGGCGCGGCCCAGACCGCCCTGCGCCGCGCGGCGGCCGAGGGCGAAGGCGGGCCGGCCGCCGTCCGGGCCATGAGCTATTATCTGGGCCGCCTGCGCCGGGTGCTGACCCTGCACAAGAACGGCGTCGACCTGCAGGCGGCCGCCAAGGCCGCCGGTGTGTTCTGGAAACAGGAGCGCGAGTTCCTGCGCCAAGCGCGCGGCTGGAACCTGGAAGCCATCCTGGAGATCCAGGGCGAGATCCTGACCGCCGACCGGGCCTGCAAGACCTCCGGCTCACCCGACCAGCTGCTCGCCGAGCGCCTGGCGCTGATGATCGCCGGCCGCGCGCGGCGGCTGGGGCTGTAGAGCGCCAAACCGCCCGAAAACAGGCCCTTTGCGCGCCTGTGGACAGGTTTCGGGAAAGCCTTACCGGACAAGCGCTTGCAGCCGAAAACGACTCACAGCGCCCTCCTCTCACGAAAACGGCGCCTCCCGGAGTACGGAAAGGCGCCGTTCGGTGCGCGACAGAGGCGATTTCAGAGAGGCAGAAAATCGCTCATCCGCACGCTCTTTGCGTGCGTCCGATCAGGTCGTCGACCAGTCGGCGGCGCCGCGCGTCAGCCGGTTGCACAGGTCGTCCAGCTGCTCGAGCGTCGCATAGGTGATGGTCAAGGTCCCGGTCGCGCCGCGATGGTCGATCGAGACGTCCAGGCCCAAGACCGACGACAGGTCGGCCTCAAGGGCCTGGGTGTCAGTGTCCTTGACGCGCGGCGGCCGGCCACCCTTGTTCTTGGTCGGCGTCGCGGTCGGCGCCTTGCGGGCCAGGGCCTCGGTCTCGCGGACCGACAGGCCGCCCGCGATGATCTGCTTGGCCAAACCCACCGGATCGGCCGCCGCGGCGATGGCGCGGGCATGACCGGCCGACAGTTCGCCGCTGACCAGGTAGGACTGGACCTCGTCCGGTAGGGCCAGCAGGCGCATCGTATTGGCGACGTGGCTGCGGCTCTTGCCGATGGTCTGGGCGATCGCTTCCTGGGTGCGCTCGAACTTCTCCATCAGCACCTTGTAGGAAAGCGCCTCTTCCAGGACGTTCAGGTCGGCGCGTTGGACGTTCTCGATGATGCCGATCTCCAGCACCGCCAGGTCGTCCAGCTCGCGCACCATGATCGGCACGCTGCGCAGGCCCGCGCGCTGGGCCGCGCGCCAGCGGCGTTCGCCTGCGACGATCTGGTATTCGCCGGGGCGCCCGGCGCCGGGCGCACAAGGATCGGCTGCAGAACACCCTTTTCGCGGATCGAGTTAGACAGGTCCTCGAGGTCTTCCTCGCGGAAGGTGCGGCGCGGCTGGTCCGGATTGCGCTTCAGGATCTCGATCGGCGCTTCCCGCGAACCGGCGGTGTTGTCGCCCGGAGCCTGGGCCGGCGCGGTCTCGACCTCGCCCAGCAGGGCGGACAGCCCGCGTCCCAGACCACGACGCCCCTCGGCCATACCCGGCTCTCCCACCACGACGGTCTCCATCACACTATCAGTCAAGCTAAGGTTCTAGGTCTTACTCGGTCAGACGGCCAACTAGGCGGCCAACTAGGCGGCCAACTAGGCGGCTTGCGCCTGGCGGTCGCGTTCGCGGCTGATCACCTCGCGAGCCAGCTTCAGATAGGCCTGGCTGCCAGCGCACTTCAGATCGTACAGCAGCACCGGCTTGCCGAAGGACGGGGCCTCGGAGACGCGGACATTACGCGGGATCACCGCGTCATAGACCTTGTCGCCGAAGTGGGCGCGGACGTCGCTGGCCACCTGTTCGGACAAGCTGTTGCGGCGGTCGTACATGGTCAGCACAACCCCTTGAATCTCGAGGCGCGGGTTCAGGCTGCCCCTCACCCGCTCGATGGTCCGCATCAGCTGGGTCAGGCCTTCCAGGGCGAAGAACTCGCACTGCAGCGGCACGAACACCGCGTCGGCGGCGGTCATGGCGTTGACGGTCAGCACGTTCAACGACGGCGGGCAGTCGATCAGGACGTAGGTGTAGGGGCCGTTGGCGCGGATGGTCTCCAGCGCGTCGCGCAACCGGTAGGACCGGCGGGCGGTCTGACCCAGTTCGATCTCGATCCCCGACAGGTCGGCGTCAGCCGGTATGACGTCCAGGCCCGGCAGCTCGGTCTTCACGGCGGCGTCGACCACCGGCGATTCGCCCATCAGCACGTCATAGAGCGTGGTGCGGCGCGCCGTGCGGCCGATGCCCAGACCCGTCGAGCAGTTGCCCTGCGGGTCGGCGTCGATCAGCAGCACGCGCTCGCCGCAGGCGGCCAGGGCGGTGCCCAGGTTGATGGCGGTCGTGGTCTTGCCGACCCCGCCCTTCTGGTTGGCGATGGCCAGGACGCGGAGAGGATTAGCGGACACGGGAAAGCCTCTTCACTTGAACGATGCGGCCACGAGGGTCGCTTTGACTGGGAAGCAGGTCGCTAGCGAACGACCAGGCCTTGCGGGCCTCCGTAAGCTCGGCCGCGACGTCCTGACCCTTCAGGAACAGGCCGGTCGCGCCACGGTGCAGATAGGGTTCGGCGAAGCCGAGCAGCTTAGTCATCGGGGCGCAGGCCCGCGCGGTGACGATGTCGATCTTCAGCTTCAGGGTCTCGGCTCGGGCGTTGTGGATCTCGACGGGCAGGTCCAGCGCCTGGGCGGCGACCTCCAGGAAGCGACAGCGCTTGGCCATGCTTTCCACGAGATGGACCTTGGCCCCTTCCCGCCCCTTCAGAAGTATGGCCAGCACGACTCCGGGCAGACCCGCGCCCGCGCCCAGGTCCGCCCAAGTCAGAGCGTCCGGCGCTAGCGCCAGTAGCTGAGAGCTGTCCAGGGCGTGACGGGTCCAGTAGGTGGCGATGGTCAGCGGCCCGACGAGGTTCATGACCTCGTTCCATTCGGCCAGCAGGTCCCGATAGCGCGCCAGATCGGCGATCTGGGCGTCTGACGCGCCGGTAAGGGCTTGGTAACCAGCCGCGTCCAGCACCGGAGGTTCAGCCAGGAGGGCGTCAGGCTGCACGGCCGCGTCTCACATGGGCCAGCAGGGCGGTCAGCGCCCCGGGGGTCACGCCCTCGATGCGGGCGGCCTGGCCTAAGGTCAGTGGCCGTACCCGCGCCAGCTTCTCGCGCACCTCGTTCGACAGGCTGCCGATGTCGGCATAATCCAGGTCGGCCGGCAGGCGCAGGTCCTCGTCCTTGCGTAGAGACTCGGCGTCGGCGCGCTGGCGGTCGAGATAGCCGGCATAGGCCGCCTCGATCTCGATCTGCTCGCGGACGTCGGTGTTCCACGTGAAAACCTCGGGCCAGATCCGGCCGAGGTCGTCGAGGGTGACATCCGGATAGGCCAGCATGGCGAACACGTCGCGGCGCACGCCGTCGCTGTTGACCTTGAACCCGGCCTTCACGGCCTCGTTCGGGGTCAGGCTGACGGAACGGGCGAAGGCCCGAGCGGCCTCCAGGCGCGCCTTCTTCTCGGCCCAGGCAGCGGCGCGGGTCTCGCCCACAACGCCTAAGGCGATGCCGCGATCGGTCAGGCGCTGGTCGGCGTTGTCGGCACGCAGGGTCAGGCGGAACTCGGCCCGGCTGGTAAACATCCGATACGGCTCGGTGACGCCCCGGGTGACCAGGTCGTCGATCATCACGCCGATATAGGCCTCGTCGCGGGCGAAGACGGCGGGCTCCCTGCCCTGCACCGCCAAGGCCGCGTTCAAGCCGGCGACCAGGCCCTGGGCCCCGGCCTCCTCATAGCCCGTGGTGCCATTGATTTGACCGGCGAGGTACAGGCCCGGCAGGCGCTTGGTCTCCAGCGTGGCGTAGAGCTCGCGCGGATCGACATAGTCGTATTCGATCGCATAGCCGTAGCGAACGACCTCGACGGTCTCGAGGCCGGGTATCGTGCGCAGGAACAGAAGCTGGGTCTCTTCTGAAACCGACGTGGAAATCCCGTTCGGATAGACCGTGTCGTCGTCCAGCCCTTCCGGCTCCAGGAAGATCTGGTGGCTGGTCTTGTCGGCGAAGCGGACGACCTTGTCCTCGATCGACGGGCAATAGCGCGGCCCGATCCCCGTGGCGCGACCGCCATAGACCAGAGACTCACTGAGCCGCTCGGCGATGATCCGGTGGGTCTCTTCGGTCGTGAAGGTGACGCCGCAAGCGATCTGCGGCACGTCGATCTTGTCGTTCAAATACGAAAACGGGACCGGGGCGTCGTCAGCCGCCTGGCTGTCCAGCCGGTCCCAGGCGATGGTCTTGCCGTTCAGGCGCGCGGGCGTGCCGGTCTTCAGCCGGCCCATCTGGAAGTCCAGGCCGTATAGACGATCGGACAGGCCGATCGAGGGCTGGTCACCGACACGGCCGGCGGGGATCCGCTCCTCGCCGCGATGGATGACGCCCTTCAGGAAGGTGCCGGTGGTCAGGATCACACGGGACGCGCGGTACGAGCGCCCTTCCCCATCGATCGCGCCAGCGACCTTACCGCCCTCGACGATCAGGTCCTCGGCGGCGGCGGCGATGATGTCGAGGTTTGCCGTGGCGGCCAGCTCGGCCTGCATCGCCTCGCGATAGAGCCTGCGGTCGATCTGGGCCCGCGGACCACGGACAGCCGGGCCCTTGGAGCGGTTCAGCATCCGGAACTGGATGCCGGCCTTGTCAGCCATGCGGCCCATGACGCCGTCCAAGGCGTCGATCTCGCGGACAAGATGCCCCTTGCCCAGGCCGCCAATGGCCGGGTTGCAGGACATCTCGCCGATGGTTTCCAGCTTGTGGGTCAGCAGCAGGGTGCGCGCGCCCGCGCGCGCCGAGGCGGCCGCCGCCTCGCAGCCGGCGTGACCGCCGCCGATGACAATGACATCCCAGGTGTTGGACAACGAACTCGCCTCAATGCGAACGCCCCCGAACCTGCGGGGGCGCTGGACTCGATCTATACGCCAATCAGCCGATCCGGTCGATGCGACTCCCTGGCGTTTCACGTGAAACACCCCCGCTACAGCTGTGAGCGCGCTGTGGACAATATGGGGGATACTTCACGGGAAACATCATTTGCCGATGCAGAAGGTCGAAAAGACGCGGCCCAGCACGTCCTCGGGATCGACCCGACCGGTGATCTTCTCCAGCGCCCGGGCGGCCAAGCGCACGTCCTCGGCCGCCAGTTCGACCTCCAGGCCAACCCCGGACAATGCGCGGGCCAGGTAGTCCTGGGCTTCGCGCAAGCGCTCGGCATGACGGAGACGGGTCGCGGCCGGAAATTCCGCGCCCGACAGCGCGTCGGCGACGTGATCGGCCAGAACCGTGCGAAGTCCGTCGACAGCCTCGCCGGACTGGGCCGAGAGACGGACCACCTTCAGCCCCTCCCCCGCCCAGCGCCGTTCGGCTTCGCCGAGCGCATCAAGGTCCGCGATGTCGGCTTTGTTGAGCACCAGCCAATCGCCGGGACGAACGGCCTCCTCAAGCTTCACTGTATGTTTCACGTGAAACCCATCGACGACCCAAAGCCTTAGGTCGGCATCCTCAGCCCAAGCCCGCGCGCGGCGAACGCCCTCGGCTTCGATCGCATCGGCGGTCTGCCGGATTCCAGCCGTATCGGCGAGCAGCACCTTGTAGCCGCCCAGCACCAGCGGGACCTCAATGACATCGCGCGTCGTGCCCGGTATGTCCGTGACGATCGCCGCGTCGCGCTCGACCAGGCCATTCAACAAGGTGCTCTTGCCGGCGTTTGGCGCACCGACCAGGGCGATGCGGAAGCCGTCCCGAACCCGCCGGCCGCGAGAAACATCCGCCAGGGCCGCGTCGAGTTCGGCGCTCAGGGTGCGCAGCCCTGGCCGGGCGCGCTCGGCGACCTCTTCGGGCAAGTCCTCGTCCGGAAAGTCGACGGCGGCCTCCAGCATGGCCAGGGACTGGACCAGCAGATCGCGCCAGCGGTCATATCGCTGGCTCAGCGCCCCGCCGACCTGGCCGAGCGCCTGCCGACGCTGCGCCTCGGTCTCGGCGTCGATCAGGTCGGCCACGCCCTCGGCCTGGGCCAGGTCCAGCTTGCCGTTCTCGAAAGCGCGGCGGGTGAACTCGCCCGGCTCGGCCAGGCGCAGGCCCAGATCAACGAGCGCCGACAGCAGCGCCTCGACCACGGCCCGGCCGCCGTGCACGTGAAACTCGACGCTGTCCTCGCCGGTATAGCTGGCGGGCGCCTCGAACCGCAGGACCAGCGCCTCGTCCAACTCGACGCCCCGATGACGCAACTTGCGCAGGCCCGCCAGACGCGGCTTGGGCGGTTTCCCCGTGAGGGCCTCGACCACCGACAAGGTCGCCGGACCCGAGACCCGCACCACCGCCACCGCCGCTCGCCCGGCCGCGGTGGCCAGGGCGAAGATCGTATCGGTCATGCGCTCAGGGCTTCCCGACCGCCGCGCCGGTCGCCGCTGTCATCAGCTTGCGGAACTGTTCCTGCGCGCCCGTGCCGAACGCCATCCAGTTCTTCAGCAGCTCCTCGGGCGCCAGCATCGCCATGTTGGCGTCCATGCGGTTCTGCATCTCCTTGACCAGGTGCTCGTTCAAGCCACTGACATCTGGGAGGCCTAGAAAGGCCCGCGCCTCGACGGGCGTGCAGTCGATCTCGATGGTCATCTTCATCGGGTGGTTCCCTTCGGTCAGGGCACGATATTGTTATGGGGCAAGCCCGTCGGTGCAGGTTAGAGCGCTTTGGTCGAAAGTCACATCAGGTCCTGCTAGGGCCCTTGAAGACACGGAGTTCCCGATGAGTGAGACCCTCACGATCACCACGCCCGATGGCGACTTCTCGGCCTATGTGGCGCGTCCTCAGGCCGACAACGCCCCGGCCATCGTCGTGATCCAGGAGATCTTCGGCGTCAACAAGGTGATGCGCGACATCTGCGATGGCCTGGCGTCCCAGGGCTATGTCGCGGTCTGCCCCGACCTGTTCTGGCGGATCGAACCGGGCATCGACATCACCGACCAGTCCGAGGCCGAGTGGAAGAAGGCCTTCGAGCTGTTCAACGCGTTCGACGTGGACGCCGGCGTCGGCGACATCGGCGCGACCATCGCCGCTGTCCGCAAGCTGACGGGCGTCAACGGCAAGATCGGCGCGGTCGGCTATTGCCTGGGCGGCCTGCTGGCCTTCCTGACCGCGACCCGCACCGATGTCGACGCCTCGGTCTCGTACTACGGGGTCGGCATCGAGAAGCATGTCGGCGAGGCCGAGAAGCTGACCCACCCGCTGCTGATGCACATCGCCGAGAAGGACCAGTTCGTGCCGCCGGAAGCCCGACAGGTCATCCTGCAGGCGCTGAAGGATCACCCCCAGATCGAGATCCATACCTACGCCGATCGCGACCATGCCTTCGCGCGCGAGGGTGGTGCGCACTACGACGCCGCTGACGCAGCCAAGGCCAATGGCCGCAGCCTGACTTTCTTCCAGAAGGCGTTGGCCTAGATGCTGGCGATCCGGATCGCCAGCACCGGTGGGCCCGCGGTGCTCGAGGCTACCGAGGTCGAAACGCCCTCCCCTGTCGCCGGGCAGATCCTGATCCGGCACGAGGCCATCGGCCTGAACTACATCGACACCTATCACCGCTCAGGACTCTACCCCCTGAAGCTGCCGTCCGGCATCGGCCTGGAGGCGGCGGGAAGCGTCGAGGCGGTCGGTGACGGCGTCACCCGCTTCAAGGTCGGTGATCGCGTGGCCTACAACGGCACGATCGGCGCCTATGCCGAAGCGGCGGTCGTGCCGGCCAAACGCGCGGTGAAGGTCCCTGACGGCGTCAGCCTGGAGACGGCCGCCGCGGCCATGTTGAAAGGCATGACCGCCGAGTTTCTGGTCCGCCGATGTTTCCACGTGAAACCCGACGACCGCGTGCTGATCCACGCGGCGGCCGGCGGCGTCGGCCAGATCCTGGTCCAGTGGTGTAAGGCCCTCGGCGCGACGGTGATCGCCACCGCCGGGTCGGAGTCGAAACTGGAACTGGCCCGTCAACTCGGCGCAGACCACGTCATCGACTATGGCCACGAGGATGTCGCGGTGAGGGTGAACGACTTCACCAACGGCCAGGGCGTGGCGGTCGTCTATGACGGCGTTGGCAAGGACACCTGGGTGGGCAGCCTGAAGAGCCTTGGCCGCCGAGGCGTCATGGTCACCTTCGGCAACGCCTCGGGCCCAGTCCCAGCCTTTGCACCGCTGGAGCTTTCGGCCAAGTCGCTGTTCGTCACCCGGCCCAAGCTGTTTGACTACATCGCCACGACCCAGGAACTGGACGAGAGCGCCGAGGCCCTGTTCGCCGTCCTCTGCTCGGGGGCGGTGAAGATCGACATCGGCCAGACCTTCCCGCTGGTGGAGGCCCGCGCGGCGCATGAGGCGCTGGAAGGTCGCAAGACGACCGGCGCGACGTTGCTGATTCCGTAAGCCAAGGTCCTCCCTCTAACGGGGAGGTGGCGCGAAGCGACTTAGGGGGCGATGCGGCGCGTCCAGCCAACCCCCTCCGGCCCTCTGGGCCACCTCCCCGCGACGCGGGGGAGGATCTACACGGTACGACCGACAACAAAAAAGGCCCCGGGTAAAACCGGGGCCTTTCT
Source organism: Caulobacter segnis (assembly GCF_023935105.1). Taxonomy (NCBI): domain Bacteria; kingdom Pseudomonadati; phylum Pseudomonadota; class Alphaproteobacteria; order Caulobacterales; family Caulobacteraceae; genus Caulobacter; species Caulobacter sp. RL271. The sequence continues at coordinate 5,683,020 of NZ_CP096040.1, forward strand.
CGTACTTCTGATGAGTCCAGTCGGACTCAGGTGTTCATCGACTGGAAGAAGTCGCCGTTGGTCTTCGACTGGCGCAGCTTGTCCAGCAGGAACTCGATCGCGTCCGACGCGCCCATCGGGTTGAGGATGCGGCGCAGGACGTAGGTCTTCTGCAGCTGATCCTTCGGGGTGATGAGCTCTTCCTTGCGGGTGCCGGACTTGAGCACGTCGATGGCCGGGAAGATGCGCTTGTCGGCGACCTTGCGGTCCAGGACGATTTCCGAGTTACCGGTGCCCTTGAACTCTTCGAAGATCACTTCATCCATGCGGCTGCCGGTGTCGATCAGGGCCGTGGCAATGATCGACAGCGAACCGCCCTCTTCCACATTCCGCGCCGCGCCGAAGAAACGCTTCGGACGCTGCAGGGCGTTGGCGTCGACACCGCCGGTCAGCACCTTGCCCGACGACGGGACGGTGGTGTTGTAGGCGCGGCCCAGACGCGTGACCGAGTCCAGCAGGATGACGACGTCGCGCTTGTGCTCGACCAGGCGCTTGGCCTTCTCGATGACCATCTCGGCCACCTGGACGTGACGGGTCGCCGGCTCGTCGAAGGTCGAGGCGATGACCTCGCCCTTCACCGTGCGCTGCATGTCGGTGACTTCTTCCGGGCGTTCGTCGATCAGCAGGACGATCAGGTAGCACTCGGGGTGGTTGGTCTCGATCGACTTGGCGATGTTCTGCAGCATGACGGTCTTACCCACGCGCGGCGGGGCGACGATCAGGCAGCGCTGGCCCTTGCCGAGCGGGGCGACGATATCGATGACGCGGCCCGAGCGATCCTTGATGGTCGGATCGGGCAGCTCCATGTGCAGACGCTCCTCGGGATAGAGCGGCGTCAGGTTGTCGAAGTGCACCTTGTGGCGCACGTTCTCGGGGCTCTCGAAATTGATCTTCGAGACGTTGGTCAGGGCGAAATAGCGCTCGCCCTCGCGCGGCGAGCGGATGGCGCCGTCGACGCTGTCGCCGGTGCGCAGGCCATACTTCCGGATCTGCGACGGCGAAACGTAGATGTCGTCCGGGCCGGGCAGATAGTTGGCTTCCGGCGAGCGCAGGAAGCCGAAGCCGTCCTGAAGCACTTCCATGGTGCCCGAGCCCGAGATCTCCACGCCTTCCTCGGCGAGGGTCTTCAGGATCGCGAACATCATGTCCTGCTTGCGCATGGAGTTGGCGTTCTCGACCTCGAAGGTCTCGGCGAACGCCAGCAGGTCGGCCGGGGATTTCTCCTTCAGCTCCTGCAGGGACATAGACTTCAGGCCCAGGGCCGCGACGGCCTCGGCGATGCCGGACCCGTCGTCCTCGCCCTCGCCTTCCGCTTCGGCGGAAGCTTCGGCGCTGGCGTCGGCGGTCGTATCGACGCCAATGTCCTGGGGGGCCTCTTCGGTGGTCGCCTCTTCGGCGGCCGGGATTTCGTTTTCGGTTTCTTCGGTCATGACAAGACTCAAGAGTGGGCGCGGACCCCAGGGCGGAGTCCGGCCGGTAAAACTTCGATAGTCATGCCGGCCAAACCCTCCGGGTAGGACCAGCAGGCGCGTCGGTTGACGATGACGCGGATCGTTCGGGGGACGAACCTTGGAGCGGATCGCTCGCGGGGCGCTCCAGGACGGGCGCCGGTCCGTGAAGACAGGACGGTTCGCTAGCTGCGAACCCTCTTTGGGATCCAAACCACGTGGGGCACGGCCGGTCAAGCGCCGGCCACACCCGTCAGTGGTTCAGGAACTTGGTCGTCACCGATATGACGATGACGATCGCCAGCACGAACGGGATCTCGTTGGTGATCCGCCAGAACTTTTCCGAGCGGACGTTCTCGCCCCGCTCGAACTTCTTGCGCGAGGCCGACAGGAAGCCGTGCCAGCCATAGAGGCCGACCAGGGCGACCAGCTTGGTGGCCATCCAGGGCTCGGCCAGGAAGCTCCAGCCGCGGATGGCGCTGTCGGCCAGGATCAGACCCAGACCGAACACCGCCGTGGCGATCGAGGCCGGATTGATGATCCCGCGCAGCAAACGCCGCTCCATGACCTTGAAGGTCTCGTCCATCTCCGAGCCGGGCGTGGCCTTGGTGTGATAGACGAACAGGCGCGGCAGGTAGAGCATCCCGGCCATGAAGGCGATGACCGACAGGATGTGCAGACCGCGCACCAGGTTGAAGTGCGCCACCAGGAAATCGATCACGCCGAAGCTCCCTCTCTGCACGGACAGTTGGGCCAATCTCGCCCGCACCGCCAGGTTGACGCCGGCAGGACCGGATCGCTGACCTGGATCGCGCCGGCCACGGTCTTGGCCAGGCCAGCGATGAATTCCGGTGCCACCCCCAGGGCCGGCACGCGGATGTAGGGCGCGACCCCGACGGTCTTGGCCAGCTCGGCGTATTCGTGATCCAGCTCGACCAGGGTCTCGACATGCTCGGAGACGAAGGCGATCGGGGTGACGATGACGCCCTTCCCGTCCGCCCCGGCCCGACGGATCTCCTCGTCGGTCGAGGGCCCGATCCACTTCATCGGCCCGACCCGGCTCTGGTAGCAGACGGTCCAGTCCAGCCCGGCCGGCAGCCGAGCCGCCACCGCGGCGGCCGTGGCCTCGATCTGTTTCTGGTAGGGATCACCGGCCAGGATCACCTTTTCCGGCAGCCCATGGGCCGAGAACAGCAGGCGCACGTTCGACGGCGAACCGGCCTTCTCCCAGGTCTCGCGGATCAGCCGGGCGTGCGCTTCGACTAGACCCGTTTCGTTTGGATAGCAGCACACCGTCGTCTGGCGGCCCGGGCCCGAATAGGTCTCGCGCCAGGCCTTCAGCGACGAGGCGGTCGTGGTCGCCGAAAACTGTGGGTACAGCGGCAGCAGCACGACCTCGTCCGGGCCGAACGCCGTCACCTGCTTGGCCGTCTCGCCGGTCAGCGGGTTCCAGTAGCGCATGGCGATGAAGCACTTGGCCTCGACGCCGGGCAACGTCATGGCCAGTTCCGCCTCGAGCGCCCTGGCCTGCTTCTCGGTCTCTGGCAAAAGCGGCGAGCCGCCGCCCATGATCGCGTAGTTGGCCTTGGCCATCTTCTCGCGCGAGGTCGAGATCAGCGCCGCGATCGGATAGCGGGCGATCGCCGGCAAGCCGATGATCGCCGGATCGCGGAACAGGTTGAACAGGAACGGGCGCACCGCGCGCGGCCCGTCCGGCCCACCGAGGTTGAACAGGACGACGGCGAGCTTGCGGGCCATCAGGTCGACGCCATCTGCTTGGCGACCTTCTGGCCGGTCACGCGCTCCAGCACCTGCTCGACATGGGCGATCGGCGTGTCCGGCAGGATGCCGTGTCCCAGGTTGAAGATGTAGGGACCCTGGTTCCATTGTTCCAGGAGTTCGTCGACCCGACGCAGCAGCGCATCGCCGCCGGCCCGCAGCAGCAGCGGATCCAGCGCGCCCTGGATCGTCTTGGTCTTCTGGATCGACTGGCCCAGCTTGGCCGAGGCCGAAGTGTCCAGCGCCACGCCCTGAACCGGGACCTTTTGCGCATAGTCCTCGACCAGCGTTCCGGCCCCGCGCGGGAAGCCGATGATCGGCGCGGTCACGCCCCGGGCGCGCAGCCCCTCGATGATCCGGATGTGCGGCTGAGTGACCAGCCGGTCGAACAGCGGCTCCGACAGGCCCTCGGCCCAGCTCTCGAACAGCTTCAGGGCCTGGGCCCCGGCGTCGACCTGCATAGCCAGATAGTCGATCGTCGCGTCGACCAGAACCTGGATCAGGGCGTCCAGCTGCTCGGCGTTCTGATAGGCGAAGGTCCGCGCGCCGCTGCGGTCGCTGGAACCCTTCTCGATCATGTAGGTCGCCACCGTCCACGGCGCGCCGGCGAAGCCTATCAGGGCTTTGGACGGATCGAGCGCCGACCGAACCCGCGTCAGCGTCTCCCCGACGAGCTTGAGGGCCTCGCCCGCCTCTCCGGCCTTTTCGGCCATGGACTCGATCGACGGCATCTCGCCCAGCTTCGGGCCTTCGCCGGCCTCGAACCAGACCTTCTGGCCCAGCGCGCCCGGGATCAGCAGGATGTCGGCGAACACGATCGAGGCGTCGAACGGAAACCGGCGCATCGGCTGCAGGGTGACCTCGGCCGCCTTCTCGGGATCGAAGCAGAACGAGATGAAGTCCGGGGCCGTCGCGCGCACCGCGCGGTACTCCGGCAGATACCGCCCCGCCTGGCGCATGAACCAGATCGGAGGGTTCGCGTGCTTTTCGCCGGCGAGCGTTGAGAGAAATTTAGGAGTCTGGGTGGGAGACGTCATGGCTCGGGTTAAAGCCCGGTCCTCGCTCGGGCTCAAGCCCGTAAGACACCTAAGACCCTCCTATCATTTCTTAATAAGAAATTAAGATTGGAAGAGGGGGTTGGAGGGCAACTGCAAAGTGGGGAAAACGCCCGCTACGCGGATGACTCCCACACGCCATGCGCCTTTGCCCCCAGCCCTTCC